>JAGFCB010000106.1 GCA_022394775.1 Candidatus Poribacteria bacterium | reverse complement strand
ATTGAAGGCAATCTCTATATTACTCGGCACGGCAAAGGCACCGTCGCGAAACTTTCTCCTGCCGGCGAAGTGTTGCTGGAAGTGGCGTTAACAGGTAAGCTTTGCTCCAATATCGCTTTCGGTGGTACAGATGGACGCACGTGCTACGTCACAATGGCAGATCGCGGAAATGTAGAGGTGTTTCGTGCCGACATTCCGGGTAGAAGTTGGCAGCTGTTTCAATAAGTTTAGGACTTACATAAACCCAATGCAGGTGAGGTTTGTAATCCTGCACTTTCTGCGGATGCAAAGGGAGTTCAAAAGAATTTTATTGACGTTTGTTCTGGAGTTGTGGTACAATTAGCGTATCAGATTGGAAGGCAGATGAAGCTTTGCCTCTCGGAAACTGT
Source organism: Candidatus Poribacteria bacterium (assembly GCA_022394775.1). Lineage (GTDB taxonomy): Bacteria > Poribacteria > WGA-4E > WGA-4E > WGA-3G > WGA-3G. The sequence goes on along the minus strand of JAGFCB010000106.1, from coordinate 63,083 downwards.
CCGTCTGCCTTTCACTCTCCAAGGTGCCTTTCTTGCTGGTGATAGGTACAAAAAATAAAGCGAGTAGAGCATCAAGATTGAATTATAGGTAATCTTGTTTGTAGTAGGGAAACTATTCATTGCCCGTTCTTTAGGTGCTAATAAATTGTATGACTACGAACGTCCGGTACACATAACAAAGGAAAAGAAATTGAAAATACTAATAGGAGCCAATCAACCGCCTGTGTTCATGATAACCGTACTCATTATAGCTCTCAGCATCGGCCTCGGCGGATGTGATGAAATGAACATGGTGAAACCGATAATGCAGGGGGCACCGACAGAGGAACCGGTAAAGCCTGACCCTGAAATGCCTGAACCGCTTTCGCGCGATGATGCATCAAACAAAGCATATGACATCGTAACGGAAACGGGAGAGGCAATGCAACAGAAAACAGACGAATGGTTTGGGGCATTTATTGAGGAGCATGATGATCGCCCACCATCTCACAATGAAGCATTGCTGCTTCTTGAGGAGATAAAGGTGGTTGTATTTGATGAAACTGGTGTTACATGGGAAGAATCCATTGATCTTGTGGAACTGTTCCTTGAAGATGCATTCCTTGCGGAACAAGCAGACAGAGGAGACAAGATTATCAACATCGGTGCTATCCAGATGTACCTCACCTTCGGCTTTATGAACCCAACCCATACAAAGGAAGAACTGACTGAGGAAATCCGCTCTGTAATAGAAACTGACGGACTCGGTGAGTTTGGCTTACAGATATTTGTGGGGGCGTACGAACTTTTTCGACCTGTTCCCACCATATACGGGATCTTACCTGAACTCACTTCGGTGGATACGATAACTGAGTACAGAGCAAAACCGATTGATTACTACCAACTAGTTGCTGAGGGATTGGCACGAGCATTGCAGAAATTTCTCACGCCTGGACGACCTGCAGGAAAGGGTATCCATGGTTTTATTCAGGAAGAATTTGGATTTCCGTATAACCAAGAAATTGCAATTCGACTTGAACAAGTTATAGAGGAAGAGAAAGACATTGGGCTCAACGAGTTTATTGACTCCGATATGATGCTTAAAGAGTATCTGAAACTCCGTCTTGAATTTCCAGAAAAAAACTTAGAAGAAATTTTTGATTTGTTCCGTGAATCCGTTCAAAATGATGCGCTTCCATTTGTCCGTGTCAGACAACCTACAGCGGAAGGCGAAGATCCTGAAGACGCACCTCCACCTGAATTTCCTGTGGATGTTGCACCTGGGGATGGCTAAGAGAATAATTCTCTTCTTTTGAAAGAAAAGACCTATGCGTATACGCATAGGTCTTTCTGGAGAAACGGCCAATCTCACCGTATCACAAATATCTTTGGATACGCTTTCCCGTTTGAAGGGAATGTTTATCCCCGCACGCCGGCGGAGTGCTATGTTTTAGATAGTTCCCCTGGGAGACGCTGCCAACATATCTACACCCTTCCATTCTTACTGTTCTCTAACTCAAACTTTCGACAAAATATTTACACCTTTTGACAACTCGCTTGATTTGTGGTAATATTATATATAGGTACGACTTACGCACGCCGCTCTTTTGTAGCACAAACTTTCCAGTTTGTGCCACTAAAACGCTATGTTTTCCGAGAAATCTCATCTAACAGAACAAGCTGCAGTCAAAATTGCGTAAGTCCTGATATGTTTATTCTATCTCTACGGAGGCAACTTATGAAACAACTATTTCTAATCTTATTCCTTGTATCGGTATGCACCACTTTTGCCGCTGCCGATTTGCTCGAAGGACTTGTCTTGTACATGCCGCTTGACGAGGGGAACGGTAATAAGACCGAGGACTTTTCAGAAAACGGCTTTGAAGGTGAACTTAACGGTGGCGCGAAGTGGGTTGATGGCAAATTCGGGAAAGCTCTTGAGTTTAGTGCATCCGCCGATTTTGTTGCTATTGAAGACGACGCACCTTTTCACATTGAAGATGAAATCACACAAGCCGCATGGGTTAATCTCAACCGATTGCCCGGGGCACATGCTATCGTTTTTGGGACCCGCATGGGTGGCGGTGGCAGACACATCGGATTCGGTTACGGAATGAACCCCGCAAACGGGATCAAGGTCTGGACGAACGGTGCCGGCGGTGGGTTCTTGGACATTAACGATAACAAAACCGGCTTGGATACCGGTAAATGGTATTACCTCGCCTATACGCATACTTCGGCAAACAAAGGCAAAGTCAAAATTTACGTTGATGGCAAAGTAACGCACGAGCAGGATTCTAACAATCCTGTAGCACCCGCAGGGGCTACAAGCCGAATTCAGATCGGTACCTGGTCGGGTGAAGCATGGCCTGGTCTGGTCGACGAAGTTCGCCTCTGGAACCGCGCCCTCTCTGATGACGAAATGGAACAGAGCATGGAGATGGGAGCCGATGAGTTCTTGGCTGTTAATCCAAAGGATAAACTCGCCACATCTTGGGGCAAGATCAAGCAACTTCGCTAACAGAAATGAGGCGGCAACATTGTCGCCTCTCTTTATTGCAAGCCATCGGAATACCGCACCCTATGGAACAATACCAACCCATTTTAAAACGGCTCGAAAAAACAGCAAAACACTATACCAATATCGCACCAGAGAACGGGCAGTTTCTCGCTATCCTGATCCGCTCTATTCGCGCACAAAACGTTCTTGAAGTCGGAACGAGCAACGGTTATTCCGCAATTTGGATCGCTGCAGCCTTGAAGGAGACAGGCGGTAGGCTCATCTCGTTGGAGTTTGATCCCGCCCGCGCAGCTGAAGCGCAAACACATCTTCAGGAAGTTGGATTAGATGACATCGTTGAAGTCCGTGTCGGAAATGCTCTCGACGAGATACCGAAATGTGATGCCACATTTGACCTTGTATTCCTTGACGCAGAGAAAGACGAATACCGACGCTATCTGGAGTTGGTGTTGCCGAACATTCGTCTGGGTGGTTTGATCGTCGCTGATGATACTGTAACGATGCGGGACGAAATGCCCGACTATGTTGAATTTGTTTTTAACACGCCCATGCTAAACTCTGTTGATATTCCCTTGGACGATGGTATCATTTTGAGTTATAAAACTGGAGATTAGCGTATTATTTTGACATTGATATAACGAGGATATTCAAAATTTCGCTCCAATCTAAACTCTCAGAAAAATCCACTCGCTTCAGTGAATCCGTCATTCGTGGCATGACGCAGCTCTGCCTACGCCATAATGCGATTAACCTCTCCCAAGGCACGCCAGCATACCAACCGCCTCCCGAAGTCAAAGCCGCTGCAATTGAAGCAATCCAAGAAGGATATAACCAATATAGCATCACGTGGGGTGCCCCGTCGTTTCGCGAAGCAATCGCCCAGAAGATGACGACATTTAACGACATCCCTACAGACCCGAACAGAAACGTCACTGTAACCTGCGGTTCAACCGAAGGCATGCTCTCCGCACTCCTCGCGATTATCAACCCCGGCGACGAGATTATCATCTTTGAACCCTTTTATGAAAACTATGGACCCGATACGATCATTTCTGGTGCGAAACCTGTCTATGTCGCGTTGCAAGAGACACCAAGGGCCGATGGCACTATCCACTTTACCTACGATACGACTGAACTCCGAGAGGCTTTCTCTGCCAACACAAAGGCGATTGTTATAAATACCCCGAACAACCCGCTCGGTAAGGTATTTACGCACGATGAACTGCAAGAAATTGCCGATCTCTGCTGTGAATACGACTGCCTCGCAATCACGGATGAGATTTACGAGCACATGATCTACGATGAAAAATCGCATATCAGCATCGGTGCTCTACCGCAGATGCAGGATCGGACGATTACCGTGTCAGGGTTGAGCAAAGCCTATTCTATGACAGGATGGCGGCTCGGTTATGTTGTCGCACCGGAGGCACTAACCAATGCGATCCGAAAAATGCACGACTTTCTCACAGTCGGCGCACCACATCCCTTGCAACGTGCTGGAGTTGTCGCACTTAATTTGCCATCAAGTTACCATAAGGCGTTGGTCGCGAAATATGATAAGAATCGCAAGTTTCTTGTAAATAACCTCACAAAAGCCGGGTTCCATTGTCATGAGCCAGAGGGCGCGTATTACATCATGACAGACATCACCGATTTCGGATTTCCTGATGATACGGCTTTTGCGCATTGGTTAGTAAAGGAGGTTGGTGTAGGTGGTGTACCGGGATCCAGTTTTTACAGTCGTTCGCATCTCGGTAAGACAAAATTCAGATTTATGTTCAGCATGGCGGACGATATCCTTGCGGAAGCCAGTGAACGATTAATGCAAATCAAATCCAAGATTTAAAGACGTGAGTTTGATAAATACTTACGGAAATCGACGCATTTCCTCTTAAAGTCCCCCTGATAAGGGGGATTTAGGGGGTTAGATCAGTGACGTATTTCCTCTTAAAGTCCCCTGATAAGGGGCGGGGAGTGCCCATAAGGCATTCATACCGTTGATTCTTTAGGGAGTTAAATCAGTTTTGAGCACTATTGGAGAGATACCAACATGGACATCTCCCTTGAAAATGAAACGTTGAATATCTATAGAAGAGAAATTGAGACACTTATTCAGCGCGATGAGAAGTATAAGGACTTAGGCCCCGCTGAACTTGAGGCAATTGTGCGCGCCTTTGAATTTACTTTGACAAACGGTCGCGAGCAAGTCAGAGCGCAAATGCTTTACGACCTCGTTCATGAGAAAAGGGACGACTAATATGCTGCTTGAGCAGATCCGCCTTAGGGATTTCGGCTGTTTCCAACAGCAAAATTTTGATCTTCATGACGGGATCAACCTCATTTTCGGTCCCAATTTCAGTGGAAAAAGCACGCTTGTCAATGCTATTTTCTTTACACTCACTGGGAAACCGATCGTCCCCCGCGTAGATCCTTCTGCCATAAAAAACGCTAAAGCCTATACCGGTACTGCTGGACTCCAATTCCTTGTGAATGACGAGCGTTATCAGCTCCACCGAGCCACAGGAAAACGGATCCAACTCCGCACTGAAAAGAACGCTACGTGGCAAGTGCTTTTCGATGAAAAGCGTGTCAAAGTAACAGAGTCGCTGTTGCAAGAACGATTTGGCGTTATGCACGAGCAACTCGCGCTCACGACATTCCTTCGCGAAGGTGAGATTTTTGAATTTCTCGCACGTCAATCCGCCACTCGACGTGATATTCTCCATACGCTCCTCGGTATTGATAGATTAATAGAGGTCCGACAACGCTTCATTGAAGCACGGCGTATCGCTAAACGTGAACAGGGCAGATTACGCTCCCACCAGAACAGTCTCCGGTTCAATGCCCAGAATGTAAACGAAGCCGAGATCGCGCGAATTGAAGCGAAGTTGAAAGACTTGGAAGCCGCTTACGGTGCCCAAACAGGTGATACAGCACTCATCGCAGAGTGGGTGCAGCACCAGAACCGCTTACAAAAACAGTTGGACACCCTCACGGGTCAACAAAGCGAAGCCTTAAGCGGTTTCAACGATATTGCACATCTGCGAGAGATGATCGCTACAATCGAAACTGCGATTCAAGAAGCCGCTGGATTAGAAACAAAACGAGAGAAACTAATACAACAGATCGGTCGTTTGGAATCTGAAATCGAAGCATTGACGAGGGTCTGTAATACCCTTCAAACACTGCTTGAGAGTGGCGAACAGCACTGTCCAACCTGTTCCCAGGAAGTTGAACGGGAAGTCGTGCAACGGATTATCGATGAGAAAGCGGAAGAGACCTCACAACGCAGGGCTGAGTTGGAAACACATAATCAGTCGTTAGAGACAGAAACCACTAATTTAAAGAATCGACAAAAACTTGAACAACGCCTCCAAACTTTACGAACACTCTCAACGCAATATCAACAACGCGCACAAGAGGTTGACAAAACACAGACTGAACTTGGAGCACTCGCATCGCGGTTAAGTGAGAAAAATATTCAACAAAGCAGTCAAGTGCCTTCAGATACCCTCGTAACCTTGGACAAACCAAAGTTAAAAGCCCAAATTGATAGCGAGCGTGAGCGACTTGGCAAACTCAAGCAGGAAGAAGCCGTCCGTTTGGATAGGCTCGGCGCGCTCCAACGCGTAAACAGAGACGCAGCGAAAGTTGAAAAGACACTTCTAAGTATAGAACTCGCCTGTGCCGGGATTGACAGAACCATTGAAGCACTCCAACGGCAAATCCTCAAGCCTGCTGAAGCGGAACTGCATCACTGGCTCGACAAGATGCAACTCTTTTCTACTTCTCGCGGGAGCGGCGGACAAACGCGCGTTGACTTACAACGCGAACACCTACTCCCTTCCCTGAACATAGATGGTGCAGACCGGAGCCTGATGTTGCTCAGCGGTAGTGAAAAAATGTTCTTATATCTCTGCTTCAAAGTCGCACTCGCCAAGGTTTTAGGCAACCCCGGCTTCTTTGTATTCGATGACCCGACCCTCCATTTAGATGGCGAACGAAAGGCGTTGATGGTAGATTTCATTCGTCAACTCGCCGAAGAGCACCAAGTCATCGTAACGAGTTATGATGAAGATATCCGCGCAGGTCTTGAAGGCGCGCATCTCATCGAAATGAGCAGGGAAGCATAGGGAGTTGACTTTATTCGTCTCAATAGGATACACTTAATGCTATATGATTCCTACCGATAAGGCAGAGCAATGAAAACGTTTGGAACCGAAGGCCCCGTGTCTCCAGAGATAAACTACATTGTCAGTCGTACCGCTGAACTCACCGACTTTGTTGATCGCATCAAACAGGGAAAATACCTTGTTATATTCGCACCGCGCCAAACAGGCAAAACCACCTTTTTCCAATTCGCACTTGATATGCTTGTCGCCGAGGATCCAACCTATTTCCCTATCGAGCTTAACTTTGAAGCGTATGTAGATGTAGCTCCAGTCGATTTTTATAAAAGCCTCGTCGAGGATATTCGTGGAGGGATGGCGCACAATTTTCAAAAACATGGACGCACGCCAACTGAAGCATTGGTGTCTTTCTTGGACACAGCAGAGATAACGGATCATTTGTCGATGCTAAGGTTTTTCCAACATCTATCGAACTTGCTTTATAACCAAAAATTTGTTGTTGTCATTGACGAGTTTGATGGCATTCCCAAAACTGCTGTGAGAGGTTTCCTTCATTCGCTACGCCGTATCTACCTCACGCGTAGTGCTTCGCAGTGTCCACACAGCGTCGGTATTGTCGGTGTCAAGAGCATTACGCAACTTGATTACGACCGCTCAGTTTCTCCGTTCAATATTCACGACGAGTTTGCCTTGCCTAACTTTACGCTTGAACAAGTGCGTGAACTGCTTGGTCAATATACAGACGAAGTTGGACAGGCCTTTGCACCTGAAGTCATTGAAAATCTTCACAAACAGACAGCCGGACAACCCTTTCTCGTCAACCGATGCGCCCAAATTCTTACATCAGAACTGGAAATTCCAAAGACCGCTCCAATTACAATGGCGCATTTTTCAAACGCTCACACGCGGCTCCTTCGCGAACAAAATCGCAATATCCAACACTTACTCACCAATATCCGCAGAAACCCGCGCTTTGAGACAATTCTGATGGAGATTGCATCTTACGATGAAGGCGTGGTTTTCAACTTGGACAATGAAGTCATCAGCGAACTTGTTACGTATGGCGTGATTGAGGAAGATACCGGCGGAATGTGTAAGATTGTTAACCCAATCTATCAATTCCGTATTATGCAGGCGTTCAAGCAGCCTATTAACGGTTTAGAGCGGGAATACCTCCCGGAGGACACCCGCGCTGGCTTTCGCGATTACCTTACATCCGATGGACACATCCAGATGCAAGCCCTTCTGGACAACTTCAAGGATTTCATCGCACGCGCAGGTTTCAGGATACTGCAAATCCCAGATACACCCCACGAGTATGTCGGACAGTATCTCCTCTTCGCGTATCTCGACCAATTTGTTCGCCTCGTCGGCGGAAACATGTATCTTGAAGTTCAAACTGGACGCGGCAGGATGGATCTCCTTATTCTCCACAACGCCCGCAAGTATGTGGTTGAAACGAAAATTTGGGAAGGCGATCTGCTTTACGAAGCCGGTAAAGAGCAACTCGCGAAGTATCTCAGCATAGAAAATGCGAACGAAGGCTATTACGTAGTCTTCGATCATCGCAAAAACCCCGAACCTCAGGTAGAAACGCAAACATTACAAGGATTAACAATTCGGAGTTACGTCATCCCCGTCGTACAAGTACGTCCTTCAGTACCTGCTGGGCACATCTTTGTAGCATAGGCTGTTAGCCTGTGCCAACGTGAAAGCACGTCAACAGCATTCACGTCGTTTGAGAGTGTCTAATTATAGTAAAATTGAAAAATAAGTTTACACGTTCAGAAGCACAAACATCTCTCCTTCGCTGGCGAGGTTTGTAACCTCGCCTTCCCATTAGTGTATAGGTAATTACGATCTCTACTATAATTCTAAAACTTACCATAAACTTGAAAAAAAGGAACAACCATTTATGAGAACAAAGTTATATTTCCTGATAACACTCCTCGCGTTTTTTGCACTCACCGCTTTACCGAATAGTTTCGCCCAAGCGCCTTTGGCACAGCCCAGTGTGCGATTGGTTTACTTTCTACCAAGTGATCGTCCCGCTCGTCCTGACAGAATAGAAGCACTCCGTCAGTTAATTAAAGATACACAAGAATTTTACGCTGATGAAATGGAACGCCATGGATATGGTAGAAAAACCTTTCGTGTTGAAACCGATACAGATGGAGAACCTATGGTGCATCGTGTCAACGGAAAGTTCAATGAGGACTATTATTACACAGGGAACAGCGATTTCAAAATCTGGGAAGAGTTTTATGAACACTTTGATGACCTTGAGCATATCTATCTCATTGCGATAGATATAAGTTATGAAACTCTAAATGATGGCGAGGCATGTGGACTCGGTGGTATTGGTTTTCAACCGATGGGTGGTGAGGCATGGGGGGCATTCGGCGGGAACTTTTCGATCCGACACAGACACGAAACATCCGGTGAAGAAGCACTGGGGGGTTCTGCGATTATTCCAGCATCCGGTCCCTGCTTCTTTGACGATGTGTACGACCATAACCACCCACTGCGGGTCACAACGCATGAACTTGCACATGCATTTGGGTTAGAACACGATGTTAGCAACCCTGATTCTGCTGTCGGTGGAAGCGGATTTCAATTCTCTGAGCGCGATGGGGAATGGTTATCTGTCAGCCGTTTTTTTTCTAACAATTCAGTATCTAATAATTCGCCGGGGAACATTCGGCTGATTTCTACACCAACGTATAATGCTGAAGGCATAAGTATAGGTTTTGAGGTAACAGATGCTGATGGACTCCATCAGGCACAGTTGCTCGTGCCAGGAATCTACGAAGGCACTTACTGGTGGGGAGCTTATAGGTTGTTTGGCTGTAAGCAATTAAATGGTGATACGAGTGATACAATCGAATTTATCAGTGAAGCATTAATAGCTGAACCTGCTGATAGGATAACACTGCAAATCATTGATGTGAATGGCAATATCACCTGGGCGACTTTTCTGGTTGACATCGCTTCCGCTGTCCCGCCCCCAAAAGCTATATCAATACCTGACCCCAATTTGGCAGCAGCGATACGCTCCCAATTAGGTTTGGGAATTGATGATAGGATCACAGACCAAGCGATGCGCCGGCTAACCCGCCTTGATGCGAAGGAGAATGAAATAAAGGACCTCACAGGCTTGGAATATGCAACGCAATTGGATTTCTTAGAACTTAGAAGGAATCAGATTCAGGATATTAGACCGATCGCTAACTTAAAAAACTTGACGGAGTTGATAATAGAAGTTAACAGCGTAAATGACATCGGACCCCTGGCAAACTTGACACAATTAACACTCTTGTATATCGCTGCTAACCCGATTTCTGATTTTACGCCTCTTGCGAACTTGACTAAATTAAGGCGGTTGGCTTTATGGGATAATAACATCAGGGACGTTACCCTACTGGCGGATAAAGTTCGATTAACGCACTTATATTTGTGGAATAATAACATTCGTGACATTACTCCACTATCAAATTTGACGCAATTAAAGGTTTTACATCTCTCAAGAAATAAGGTCAGCGATGTCCGTCCGCTCACAAGATTGACAAAACTTGAGACATTACATCTTTACGACAACCCAATTAAGGACCGAGACCCACTCCTCGCGATGCTACGTAGGAATCCAGACCTGAAAATCTATCTCAAAGAAGGTGGCGATCCGTTGCCGGTTTCGTTATCGCATTTCCGAGCAGAACTGACTGATGTAGGTGTTGTTTTGAGATGGACGACCGAATCGGAACTCGATAATGCCGGCTTCAATATCCTGCGGAGTGAGACAAAGAACAGCGAATTCAAGATCGTCAACCCTAAATTAATTCAAGGCGCAGGCACAACGAGTGAACGGCACGCTTACGTATGGAAAGATACTACTGCCAAACCGAATGTCGTCTACTATTATCGTATAGAGGACATTTCACATGCCGGTGTTCGCAAGCAGTTGGCAACGGTTCGCATGAGAGGCTATGTCTCCGCAGCCGGAAAACTTACAACGAAGTGGGGCGATTTGAAAAGGCAAGAGTAAGTATCGCCGTTTTCTTTAAAATTGGATATAGACTTAAAAAATCTTGATTTTTCTCCATAAAGGCAGATATAATACTTACATGCCATACTACGATGAAATCTTCAAGCACGTCACCGGGGAGTTTCCGCATGCGTTGGCAGTATTAGCACTCAAAGCACCAGCGGTGGAAGTCGGAAAACGTTTGGCAACAGAGCACACCACGGTTCGGATACACCACAGCGATATGACGTTTCATATCCGACTGCCCGATGAGGAAGCCATCCTACATATAGAGGCACAAACCGACGACAGCACACATAAACCGATGCCTCTGCGAATGTTGGCATACTCAAGTTTCCTGTCCCTTGAGCATGAGAAAAACGTCTATTCAACGGTGTTGTATTTTCGTCCGCCTGCGGGACAAAACGACCCCGGTTTCTATAGGTATGGCAACGATCAACGCGGTGGCGGGTGTTTTCAGTATAATGTCATCCGGATGTATGAGTTGGACGGTGAAGCGTTTTTGGATCCTGAAGCCGTTGGTTTACTGCCTTTCACAGCTTTGATGAAACATCCGCCGGACATGACCCCTCAAGCCTGGGTTGAGAAGTGTATAGAGACGACGCAGGCAGCCCATGTTGACAGAGAGATGCAGGCAACGCTTTTATTTGCGCTCTCGCTTTTCGGGAGTTTAACACATCCGTCTGAGTTTTTTCAGGACCCTATATTGGAGGAAATCATGCAAGAATCTCCTTTTTACGAACTTGTGATCCAACGCGGGATTGAACAAGGGGCACGCCAAATGAGTGTTGAAAGCACTTTGGCTACTCTTAACCAACGCTTCCCAAACGCCGATGTCGATGCACTCAAGCCGATCCTTGAAGCTATTGACGATCTCAACAGGCTCCGGGAATTAAATCTAAATGCTTCCGTAGCAGAAAGTTTTAACGCTTTCCGAGAAGACTTAGACGCATAATCTATAGGAGGCTATGTCTCCACAGCCGGAAAACTTACAACGAAGTGGGGGATTTGAAACTGCAGGAATAGTCATACCCAATAGGCGAGGTCTCCGTGCCTCGCCATTCTCTTTATGTTGAGAAACTGGATAGGTATCTAAAATCGCTTGAGATAAATATCTCCGTTGTCTTCTTGCGTATTACTCCAAACAACCACCCACTTTCCTTGTCCAATAGAAACCACAAACGGCGGATAGTGTTCCCCTTTACTTGCGGAGATAACTACCCCGTTCTCGTCCCACAATGTTTTACCCTCTAAATCAATGAGTTGCCCATAGATAGCATCGCTGCTTTCCTCACCGAAGTCTTCTCGGTAATCTAACCACGTTACAAAGAACCGTCCTGCCTCGGTTTTTATAACAGAAGGTTTGTCCTGATGTCCACCTGCTGTGCAGAGCGGGATGCCGTCCTTTTCCCATACAGGTGTGCCGTTCGAGCGGATCTGCTGCATATACAGGTCAGAATAGATATCGCGCTCATCTCGCCACACTGCCATGAACCCACCGTTACCATCGCCAACAACCGAAGCGTGCTTCTGGATACCCGAAGCCGTACAGATTGGAACACCCGCCCCTACCCATAACTTGCTACCGTCCGGAGCAATCCGTTGTGCATAGAGTTGATCGTTAATGAAATTTTCATAAACCTGCCATAGGACGATAATACCGCCTTCACCATCGACAATCACACGAGGTTCACCTTGCATGCCGTCCATCGGAGAAACAAGGATCGGAGCATCCCATAACGGTTTCGCGTCTAAACTCAAGCGATACGCCATGATATGCCACGCATCATAACCGATAACATCCCACCAAACCACATAGAATCCGCCTATGCCATCAGCAACCAGAATCGGATCGCTCTGTAGCGATTCCGACGGAAAAACAGGAATACCGTTAGGTTCCCACATCGGTTCACCTTCCGCAGTAATCCGTTGGATGTAAAGGTCTTGAAATTCGGAACTCCGGCGTTCATCTTCCCAGACGCAGATAGCACCCCCTTCGCCATCGCTCATAATTGCTTGTGTGGACTGATCGGCTGTATTTATACAGACGGGAATACCATCTGTTTGCCACAGGATCTCGCCGTCAAGATTTATGGCTTGGGCGTATATGTCCCAATTGCTCCTGTCCCGTCTGTCGTTCCATACAACAATCGCGTGCTTATCGTGTCGAACCATCCGTAAACGGCGTTGATTTCTATCTGCCTGACATATTGCCACACCATTCTCTTCCCAACGTGCTTTTCCAGTGCTATCAACGCGCTGCGCGTAAACGTCCCAATCCTTCCCTGTACGGTAATCCTCCCACATAATGACAACACCTCCCTCACCATCGTTTATGACCCATGGAAGGAATTGTCCATCTATAGCCGTTGAAACAGGGATTTCAGCTGCCGCTATAGTATAGAGGATACAAGCGGACACAAGCAAGTGCGTGAACAGTCTGCTTAATCCGTGAAAAGTGTTTTGGGTGTCCATAAATTGACTAAAATTCCTTTTGTATACAGATCGAGAGCGTCCCACTGTTGAATCGGAAGTTCAATGTGCGCCAGTGCCGCTGTCGGCATCCGTTCTATTTCTCCTGTCAAATGATTCACGAGTTGTTCCATCGTTGGATTGTGCCCAACGACCATGACGCGTTGATATTTATCCGACAGTGCCTGTAATGTTTTGAAGAAGACACCGGGGACGGTATCATAAAACGCCTCTAACTTTTTTACTTTTCCGGTATAACCGCAAGATTTTGCCACTTTATTCGCTGTTTTCCGAGCACGTTTTGCCGATGAGGTAAGAATCCGGTCAGGGATCAACCCTTCTTGGCGTAGATGTTTCCCCATCCGTGGCGCGTCCCGTTTGCCTCGCGAATTGAGCGGACGATCATAATCAGAGAGCTCCGGGTGATTCCAACTGGATTTCGCGTGTCGTAGAATGAGAACGATTTTCATTGGATCTCCTTATATCGTTTTTATTTCTTTTAGGACTTACGCATTTTCTCTTAAAGTCCCCCTGATAAGGGGCGGTGAATGCCCATAAGGCATTCATACCCGGGGAAGCCCATACGGGCTTCATACCGTTGATTCTGATTCTTTAGGGGGTTTAAAACTAAAAAATTTACCAGCGTGCGCTAAATTTGCGTAAGTCCTGTCTTTTTCTCATCGTATCACAATAGCGTTGGGATGTCAATTCAGGGCTATTTAATTTTCCATCCCGATTTGATTATATATCGCGCCTACGGTCGATGTTGACTTCACAACAAGCCCCGAATCCGCGTAATCTGTGTAATCTGTGACTAATAAAAGAAACAACCCATCATAGAACACGTCTCAATTCAAACTTTTGAAAAATTTTGTCTTGCATTCTCAAGGCTTTTGTGATAATATTTTAACGAAGAGTTTGTCAACGCTTTTGGCGATGTATCCGTTACAGAGTCTAAATGCAATTTAAACTCTGGAGGGACAGATACATGTTATCCAAAATTGACAAAATTCTCGCTATACTCTTAGCTGCACTGTTATTCGGTGGGCTCAGCGGGTGTTATATTGATGGTGATGATACCGATGAAGAACCGCCCGCCGTGCCTCGCGGGGTCAGAACAATTACAGGTGATGAACAGGTTATTATTGAATGGTATCCTAATGGCGAATACGACTTAGCAGGCTATCAGGTGTGGCGCGGGCGCGATGACACCAATTTTAATAGCCTGGCAGAGGTATCAGAAGACGCAACCCGTTATGTAGATACAGCCGTCCAAAACGGAGAAACCTACTATTACGCCGTTTCTGCTTATGACGTTGACGGAAATGAAAGCGAACTGAGTCCCGAAGACGCTTCGGATACACCACGTCCAGAAGGGCGGAATATTACCCTTGATGACTACGCACTTGCGCCCGGAAGAAGCGGGTTTGATTTTTCGAGACCGGAAAAGGGCAGTGTCCCGTGGGACAGTCCCGCAACTGATATCTATTTTGGGCTTGATACTGAAATCGGCGTTACCTATCTTTATTCGGATAACGAAACGTTCATGCAGGATTTAGGGTATCACGAGCATTTCGATGCCGTTGATATTGTGCCAGATATGGGGTATACAACGCTGTTCGTTGAACTTATTGAAGGACATGTCTATGCCATCAATACACCCGATAACAACTTCGCAAAGATTCATGTACGCGAACTTTATGATGATGCTGTTGTTTTCGATTGGGCATATCAGACCGATCCAGAAAACGTACAATTAGCACCATCGCTCAAGCGTCCTTGATCAGGAGTGGATTTCATGAAAAAAAATAAAGAGGTGGTGCAGATGCCGCCTCTGTTTTACATGCTTCTTACGCTTATACTTTTTCTCAGTATCGGGTTCGTTGATGTAACCGCCGAAACCACAACGGATGAAACGAATACGGCTGCTGATACGGAACCTGTTACCGCGAATCAAAACGCCCGACCATTCATTCCCGGTTATATAGATGAACCTGAGACGGAACCTAATTACGCACTATATCGATCACATCCAGAGCGGTACTACCCGGAACTCGATAGCCAAAAAGCACAGCGTCTATCGACTTTTATGCCTGGATTAGGGCAGGCTTACGCTGGTAATTACACAAAGGCGACTGTCTTCCTCACCGTTGAGTTGGGAACTTTCGCGCTTGCTGGATACAATATTGCGCGCGCACTGCATTATAACGAACAAAGGGTGTTTGAGACGGGATTCCAAGATGCCCGAACTGGTGAATTCTTAACATACAACCAAGGGCGAACCCGCATGAAAAATCATGTCTTTTTTAGTGGTCTTTTCCTCGCAACAGGCATCGGGATCCATATCTGGAATATCCTTGACGCACCTAAGACCGCTGAAGCATATAATAATCGAAGATTCTCGCTGCAGGTGCAACAAACAGATAGTGGCTTTCAATCTCTGGTTTTCACGCATAGATTTTAAAACGGTTGTGGAAAACTTTTCATATCAACGCCAATTGCGAGGACAAAAGCGTGCGTTATGCAAAATACCTGATTTTTACACTACTCTTAGTACTCTTAGTTGGGAACATTGCTTTCAGTGATGATCCCATATCTCTTGTCGATGTAGAGGATATCGTTCCCAACCCCCTCCGAGTTGGTGAAAAATTAACATACAGTATTAGTTGGAAAAAATTGCCCGCAGGGAAACGGACAGACTCGATTCTGAAAAAAGAAGTCGTGAACGGAAAGGATGTTTATTATATCCAATCTGAAATGAAAACTCGGGCACTTTTCAGACCTTATAAGTTCCGAAATCAACAAGAAATGTATTTTGATCCAATGACGCTTTCACCCGTCCGTTTTGAGAACCATGTGCAGGATCGAAACTATCGAGCTACTGTCAAAATTAATTTCCGTGAAGGTGAAGCGGGATATGAAAAAATCTCTCGCTTGAAACCCAAATCGCCGCAGAAGCGTGAAGCAAAAGTGATAGAGATACCTGTTGGCACACAGGATGAGTTATCAACAATCTACTTTTTACGTTCTAAGCAACTTACACTTGGTGAAATTTATTTTTTTCCAGTACTCGCGAAGGGAAAAGTGCATAAGGCGACGTTGACTGTTGAACGGATGGAGTTCGTTAAAAATAAGATATTGGGTCGTGTTAAGACACTTGTATTGAGATCATCAAGAGGGGGTCGTTTCTGGATCACAGACGATGCTCGGCGGTTACCCGTTAAACTTGAGTTTGACAGCAAAATGGGAGCATTAAAAGCCACTTTAACAGAGATTGAACCTGAAAATTAAAACGATTTTGACATTTCTTGTGAAGAAAAAAGGAGACGGGCATTCCTCCCAATGTTAAAACATTGGGCTTCCTGCCCGAAGATTAGGTGATAGCGTTTTTACGTAAAACAGAAAATTATCAAACACTCGTGGCGCGCCTTAAAGACGGCAAGAAGCTTCCTTGGATCAGAGGATTGGCAAACGCATCGACTGCGTATTTTTTGGCGACCCTGATTGATGACTTCCCGAAAAAATCCTTTCTAATTGTCTTACCCTCACAGCGTGAAGCCGAACAGGTGATGGAAGAAATCTGTACATATCGCGCCTACCCGACTCTGGAAACGACACCCACTACTGCCTCACAGTCTGAGATTAACCTTTTCCCCCGTTGGGACCGAAAAATTTTCGATGGCATTGCGCCACTCAAGAGCACGGTCGGGGATCGGATTCGGTGTCTGGAGCACCTAATCCAAGGAGAACGAAGTATCGTTGTAACCACAAGCCAAGCGATGCTTTACAAGCTGCCCCTACCCCAAAGTTTTGCCGCCGCTTGTTGTCAACTTAACCTTGGGGGTGAGGCGGACCCAGACGATGTCGCTGCGATGCTTATCCGTGGCGGGTACCAGAGCGTCGAATTAGTGGAGGTTAAAGGTGAGTTCGCACGTCGAGGGGACATCCTTGATGTCTATCCACTCACAGCTGAGGTCCCCGTGCGAATTGAATTTTTCGGAGATGAAATTGATACTATCCGCACTTTTGATCCGATATCACAACGCTCAACAAAATCGCTTGAATCCGTCACCTTTACACCCATGCGAGAAATCCTTTTCGATGACATATCAGTTGAGCATTGGCAGGCACAGGTAGATACGCTTACGCAGGTACACGCAACGCCACAACTCGTAAACGCTGTTCGGAAAATAACGGATAATTTGACAAAAGCAGCGACCTCCCAATACCCGCTTCAAGAATCGCCGATCAATGATGCCATAGAGGCTTTTTTGCCAATGCTCGTTCCTGAAACAGGGACACTTACTGATTATCTATCGGAAGATACGCTTGTTTGTTTAATAGAGCCGCAATGGCAAAAACGAGAAGCGGCACAGATGTACGAACGGATGCAAGAGTTGCATGAAAAAAAACTCACAGAATCAACGCTGATGGTGCCACCAGAGCAGCTCTTAACGCCCTATGAGACGCTGAGCACGGAGTTAGAGAGGTATCCAGTGGTATCATTGTCTGTGGCACCACCGCGTGAGGTCGTAGACAGTAAATTGACGCTATTGGATTTCGGGATGAAACCGCTTGCACTGCCAGCGGGGAACTATCAAACTGTCATTGATCAGGTTAAAACATGGGCAGAGAAAGGAAATCAAGTTCATCTCTTCTGTGAAACACCACAGCAATCGAAGCGAGTGACTGAAATTTTAACCGAGCGCGAATTGTCGCCCACAGATATTGACATCAGTGTCGGCGCAATCAGTAGTGGATTTCACAACGAAATACTAAATCTCATTGTTATTTCTGAGGATGAACTTTTTGGAAACCGTCAGCACCGCCCAATCCGACGTCGTCCACCTGCAGACGGGACACCCATCCTAAGCCTGATTGATCTGAAAGTTGGGGACTATGTCGTCCATGTTTCTCACGGTATCGCTGTTTATGAAGGGATACGTCGGTTGGATCTTGATGGCAAATCTCAGGATTTTCTTGTGCTCAAGTACAGTAATGATAATACCCTCTACGTACCGACGTATCAAGTGGATCTCGTTCAGAAATACGTTGGAAGCAAAGACAACGCATATAAACCGCGCGTGGACCGGCTCGGTGGCGCGTCCTGGCAACGACGAAAGGAACGGGTCAAGCAATCGGTTGAACAGATGGCAGATGAACTCCTCAATTTATATGCCCTTCGGCAGGCGCGAAAGGGATACGGTTTTCCATCGGAGGTGCCGTGGCAAACTGAATTTGAAGCACTCTTCCCTTATCAGGAGACCGATGACCAACTCCAAGCAATTGAGGACGTTAAAGCTGATATGGAAAATGAACGTCCAATGGATAGACTTATCTGTGGAGATGTCGGGTACGGCAAAACAGAAGTCGCTTTGCGGGCTACCTTCAAAGCCGTTATGTCCGAAAAACAGGTAGCAGTGCTTGTCCCTACAACGATTCTCGCGCTCCAGCACTATGACACTTTTGAAAAACGGTTTCAGTCTTTCCCTGTCCATGTTGAGATGTTGAACCGATTCCGCACACCGAAAGAAATAAAACAGATTAAAGAAGGATTGGCAGATGGGACGGTTGATGTCGTTATTGGGACGCATAGCCTGCTTGCTAAGACTGTGAAATTTGACAATCTTGGGCTTTTGGTCGTTGATGAAGAGCATCGCTTCGGCGTTAAGCATAAGGAGAAGATTAAACAGTTCAAAGAAACTATTGACGTACTTACATTGACGGCTACACCGATTCCGCGGACACTCCACATGTCGCTTGTCGGTATCCGAGATTTTAGTATTATCAATACACCACCGGCAGATCGATTGCCGATTCAGACGCATGTTATGCCTTATGATAGTGATGTCGTTCGGGAAGCGATCACAACAGAATTAGCTCGCGATGGACAAATCTTTTTCGTTCATAACCGCGTTGAAAATATCCAGAATATCGCGTTAACGCTTCAACAACTCCTACCGGATGCGCGCATTGCTGTCGCACATGGGCAGATGCCGGAACGGGAATTAGAGACCGTTATGTTGGAGTTCGTCCGCCATAAACACGATATTCTCGTTTGTACAATGATTATTGAATCAGGTCTGGATATTCCGAACGTTAATACTATCTTGATTAATCGAGCGGATGCACTCGGTTTAGCGCAACTTTATCAGTTGCGCGGGCGCGTCGGACGCGCAACTACGCAAGCTTACGGTTATCTATTTTATCCGCAAGACCGAGCGATTACTGAAGGTGCTCAAAAACGGCTTCGGGTCATCGAGGAATTCACAGATCTCGGTTCAGGTTTTAAAATAGCCCTCCGGGATTTGGAAATTCGCGGTACAGGGAACATACTCGGCGCGGAACAGCATGGACATATTGTTACTGTCGGTTATGAACTTTACTGCCAACTCCTTGAGGAAGCAGTGATGGCACTGAAAGGCGAGAAAGTTGAAGAGACCTTTGAAACACGGATCAGTCTACCTGTTGAAGCCTATTTGCCAGATGACTATGTTCCAGATAGCCGTCAGAAGGTTTCCATCTATAAAAAAATTGCCGATTTGAAGAACAACGAGGCACTGAAGGAACTCCGTGAAGAACTTCAGGACCGGTACGGTACGATTCCCGCACCTGCTGAGATGTTACTTGAGATTGCCAATGTGAAGCAACTCAGCCAAAACCTCGGCATAACTGCTATTGTCGCTGGGAAGGAGCAGGTAAAGGTTACCTTTAATGAGCAGAAACCTCGAATTAATGTGAAGAAATTCGTTGATATAATCCACCAAAACGATAACCTCCAGCTCCAACCACCGGCACAACTTAAAATTCAGATGCCCGGAGTAACGGCGGTGAATGTATTAACCGAATTGCAACGAACCCTTAAATTGTTTATTGTCTAATCGTGAAAAACGAAAGGTCAACTCAAAGAGACGTGCTACGCGCAGTGTCGAAAGCGCGTAAGCCTAACCAACCGTCAGGCTGGATACACGGAAAGGGACTTCCTTTCCGAAACCGACCTGACCGAACCGCAAGGAACGTTAGAAGACGAAAAGGATATGCTACGCGCAGTGTCTAAAGCGCGTAAGCCCAACTAACGGGCGGGCTGGATATATGGAAAGGGACTTTATTTCCGAAACCGACCTGACCGAACCGCAAGGAACGTTAAAAATATGAAAAAAGCGATTACTATTTTTTTACTTGTCGCTGTGACTTGCCTATTAACTTGGAAGTTCGTTCAATCTGATAGCCACGAGCAGCCCGCGGCTGCTATGGACGAAAGCCAGGTAATTTTAGCCGAGTATAAATGGAATGGTGAGTCACATCAAATCTCGTTGGCGGATCTGAACGCCGCAATCGCAGAATTACCTGTTTACCGCCAGCAGAATTATGAGGCACGCGCGGACAAAGCCGAGTATCTTGAAGAATTGATAGATGAACGACTCAAACTGCTTCGCGCAACTGACGATGGGTTTGATAAATCCCTTGAGCACCTCAAGAAACTTGAAGACTATACGCACCAGCTCATGGTTGAAAAATTAACTGAAGCAGAAGTTGATGCCAAGGTCGTCTACACAGATGAGGATCTTATGGCACATTATCAGGCGAACCTGAGTGAATATATTGAGGACGCAAAAGTTCGAGCGACCTGTATCACGCTTGATGATGAAGACCTTGCTAACGAGACACTTGACGCTATTAAAGCGGGGAAAGACATCGTTGAGATGGCGAAGGAACTCTCTGAAGCCGGAAAACTCGCTAACGGACCCGGCATTAATCAAGATGATCCAGGGAATACCGGTTTCTTTACAAAATCTGTATCACCGCGTTGGTTAGAATTCGTTGAGACTGTTTTTGACCAAGAAGTCGGCGAAATGACGGATGCTGTCTTTGAAACCGATGTCAACGACGAAACCTTCTATCTCATCTTCCGTAAGGAGGAGCATCAACCCGAACGACAGCAGGAATTCGATGAAGTTAAAGACGATATTCAAAGAACTGTTGAGCGTACAAAGAAGCGTGAGCGCATCAATGAATGGGTTACCGAAATCACTGAAAAAGGCAAACTGAAAACCTATCCTGAGAATATTCCGGAACCGCCGAAACCCGAAGAAGCGGAGACCGAGGAATCAGAACAGTAGCCTATTCCGATTTTTGGAAGCAACATCTGTGACCATAACGATAGGTCGAGAAAAGGAGTTAGAATTGAAAATGTTTAAAAGAATTGCCTTATTCATGCGTAAAATGGATAGCAAGTCCCGACTTCCAGTGATCTCTTTACTTTTAATCGGGGTTCTTGCCACACATCCCGTCTTTTATAGCTGCAGCGACAAAGCAATTGGTGCTGATGGAACAGTTATCGCTGAATTTGAGTGGAACGGTAAACACCACATCACTCTTGAAGAAATGATGCAAGAGATTAGCGAACTCCCGGAATATAAGCAACGGCAATATCAGGACAAGTCGGGTCTCGAAACCTACATGCTCCTTATGGCTGAAAGTCGCTTAATTCTTAATCTCGCACGCGAGCAAAAACTCAACGAGGATGCCGAAATCCTCAAGAAAGTTCAGGACTATCTTCATGAGTTGATGGTTAAGAAAATTACCACCCAAGAAGTTGATGACAAACTCGCCTTGAGTGAAGATGACTATATGGCACACTATGAAGCA
Organism: Candidatus Poribacteria bacterium; assembly: GCA_022394775.1. Taxonomy (GTDB): domain Bacteria; phylum Poribacteria; class WGA-4E; order WGA-4E; family WGA-3G; genus WGA-3G. Next base: position 41,290 of record JAGFCB010000106.1, on the reverse strand, counting down.
CATAAGGAGGACTACGTCCGACCGGCACAAGTGCGACTTTTATGTATTACCTTGATCAATAAAGAACGTGCCTATGAAGTTTCCGCAGAGATTAAAGCTGGTAAAGACATCGCTGATGCTGCCCAAGAACTTTCTGATCGTGGTGAACTCGTCGGTCCCGGCGCAAATGCATCTTCTCCCGGCGACACCGACTATTTCAGTCGCGATTCCTATCCAGCTGGAACGGAACCGTTCTTAGATGCAGCGTTTACCGCTGAGAGAGGGACACTTCACGATGATGTTATCGAAGTTGACGTCCAAGGACAGAAATACTACATGATGTTCCGTAAGGACGAGGCTCGCGATGAATATCAAAAACCCTTTGAGGACGAAGATGTTCGTAAGAGTGTGGAGCGGAAGGCTGAACGTGAAAAGCGGGAAGCCCTTATGATGGAATGGATTAAACAGCTCCGCGAGCGCGCTGAAGTCAAAACCTATATCGATCGGATTCCAGAGGCGGAACCCGAAGAACCAGCGGAAGAGGCGACGGAAGAACCGGAGCCAGAGGAATAGCCTTATATCCGTAAGTGTGGCGCGGTTACGGATCGCGCCACATTCTCCATAAAGGAACATGCTCATGACTTACAAAAAAGCGGTCTATCTCACGTTGATCGCCCTACTTATCGGCGGTGGATTCTCAAGCGTTTATGCTCGCACTTTTGATAGAATCATTGCTTATGTCAACGATGACGTTGTTACCAAGCGAGAACTTGATGTCTTGGTAAAGCAGCGCGCGATGGAACTCCAGCAGGTCTATCGTTTTAGCGAGCGTGAGGCTCTCAACGAGGCTGAGCGACAGAGGAGCGAACTCTTGGACAGACTGATCCGACAAATGTTGCTTTTGGAAGCGGCGTTAACTTTAAAAATCACCGTCACTGATGCAGAGGTTGAGCAGTACGTAAAAGACTTCAAAGACAAATACCAGATGGAGACCGATGAGGAATTTAAGAGACAGTTGAATCGTGAAGGCATGACACTCGTAGCATTTCGGGAGCAGTCGGAGCGGAATCTTAAAACCGAAAAACTTGTCATGGGCAGAATCGTTCCAAGATTGCAGATACGGGACAGTGAAATCCAAAAATTTTTTGATGAGAATCGTGACCAATTATCAACAAAAGTGGATAAAGTACATTTACGGCACATTTTTATCGCCTTTAAACCCAACCAAGCCGATCGTGATGCCGCTTATGAAAAAGCCGGAAAAGCGCGGGATGAGATTCAGACTGATGGCGCGAAATTTGAAGAAAACGCACGGCGTTACGATACTTCTAAACAGGCAGGCGTTCTCGTAGAGGCTTCCACCGAAGAATTTAGTAAATTCCCGAAACTCTTTCAGGATGCACTCACAGACCTAACGATAGGTACACTCAGTGAACCGATTGAAGCTGACAAAGGACTCTATGTCTTCAGAATCGAAGAGAAGACCGACGAGATGGTCGCATTCCGATATTTCATCGTCCCGCTGACACCGAGCCCATCGGCGATACAGGAAGCGCGCGAACAGGCTACCGATATTTTCACAAAATTAGAAGCAGGCGAGGATTTTAGTAAGCTCGCATTACTACATTCTGATGATACTGAGACGCAAGAAAATGGCGGAGACCTCGGCATCCGTTCTTTATCGGAACTCAATCCTAAAACGCGAGCAGTTGTTGAACTTTTAGCGCCCAATGCCTACAGTCAACCCTATGAAACTGAATCTGGACTCCACATCTTCAGAGTGGACGAACGAGATAGCCCAGGTTTGACTGAAGCGGAGAAGGCACAGATTACATCAATACTTCGTCAACAGCGGTTCCAAGAAGAATGGGATGCGTACACCAATAAACTTCTTGAAAACGCTTATGTTAAAATTAATCTGAAAGAGTAAAAATCTGTGAAGAAGCGCGCGTTCGATTTGCCTACCAGCCATCTACATCAAGACTCCAATATAATGTGTCCTCGCAAAACTGACCTTCCGTCGTTGTCATTCCTTTCGTTCGCATCAACGTTCAGGCAGGCATGTATAGCGACAACTCTATTAGTCGTTTTATGCTTTCTGAGTCCAATCCAGATGGCTATCGCGCAAGATGCGCAACCTGCTGAACCGCCAACTGTTGAGACGGAGCCATCCGAGTCCACACCTACGGATCCGCCTCAAGAAAAAGAGGAAGTCACGCCTGAACAGTTGAACCCAGAGACAGACACGCCTGAAGAAGGTGAGGGAGAATCTACACCTGAAGAAGGCGAGGCGGAATCTACACCTGAACGGTTGAACCCAGAGACGGATACACCTGAAGAAGGCATGGTAATTGGTGATGGCGACGATATGTCTATTGTCGATAATTTCGTTCAAATCCACGGCAATGCCCTCATCAAGTTTGAAGATGTTATTTTGCGAGCAGACCATGTCTGGGCTGACTTTGACGACAATTTGATGCGCGCAACAGGCAACGTCCATCTCATAGTCGGTAGCGAGGAAACCTATTCTGATGAGTTAATCTTCAATCTCGAAAATAAGAAAGGGATTGCCCGCAACGGGTTCACATACAGCGATCCATGGTACTTTGGTGGTAGTGAAATCTTTAAAATAGGGGAGGATCGTTCCTATATCCGAGGCGCGACGCTGACTACCTGTTCACTGAAACACCCACACTACTATTTCAGTGTCACTGAGGTTATCGTCCGAATGAATGAGGAGTTGATCGCCAAGAACATCGTTTTGCATATCGGTGGATTTCCGCTCTTCTATTTTCCTGCTATGCGGCGGGATCTCCGTAAAGGGAAGATCGCAAAGATAATCGTCAAACTTGGAACGGATAGTTACCAGGGTCCCTACATTAGTATCATTCAACCGCTTGTTCGTAAACGTCGCTATGACGCGGCACTGCTCTATGATAGAAGTGCACGGCGCGGGCAAGGCTACGGCTTTGAAGGGAAATATAGATTTTCAGATACTAAATTCCAAGAAATTTATCTCCCGATTCCGCCGGATGCAACACCAAATCAACGCACTAAGTTAAAAGAGAAAGCCGAGGAATTACAAGAGCGACTTGAGGGTGAATACGATCGCTATTGGTTAGAGCAGATTTTTCTGGAATATAAAATTACCGATGAGGATGTCGCGCGTGCTAAAGAGGGAGCAGAAGAACTCTTCAAGCAACTCCAAGAGGAGGGAGCGGACTTTGCTGCACTCGCTCAGCAGAATTCTGATCACTCGGATACCCGTTATGACGGCGGTGATCTCGGATTCCTCGCGCGCGGTGAAACCGATGAGGAAGGGAACCCTAAACTTGATCCCGTTCTGGAGGAAGCTGCCTTTGCACTCAATGAAGGTGAGATTACCCCCGTCGTCCAAACCGAATCCGCATTTCATATTCTCAAAGCCGATCAGATCGTTGATGTCTATGGCGAGCGCGAGATTAAACTCCGCCGCATTGATATCGCTATTACTCCGAGTGATGATTCAAAGGATGCACTCCGCGTATTAGCGGATGACATACTCCAACGCGCCCAGCAGGGAGTACCCTTTGAACAACTCATTCAACTGCCCGATGGATTTACTGAGACAGCGCAGCCTGTCCTGTCCGAAGTCAATGAAGGGGAAGGTTTGCCATTAAATGAGATGCAGTCTTCATGGCAATCTGCTGTCAGACGCTTGGAAGTACCAGGGGATGTCATTGAACGCCGACCGATTACGACACCTGAGGGACTCTATATTTTCAAGTTAATCGAAAAAGAGGAAACACCCTCTTTTGAAACGATCGCGGAGCAATTTGAGGCGGAATGGGACACATTTTTTGAGGATTTAATGAGTCCTGCCCCTGAAGAAACCGAGGAAGAGGCTGAGACAAATGGAACGAAACAAGACACAACCGATGCCACGGAATCGCAAAAGACCGATACCGCGCCAGTTATAGAAGAGCCTATGTCAGCGTCTGAGACGACTGATACTGATGATACACAGAGCACCGAGCAGAATGAAAGCGAAACGGTAGAAGATGAACAGAAGCGTGTTACGCCTAATCAGACCGAAGACGTTGAGAAGCTTGTGCCAGAACCTGATACTGATGATACACGGAACGCCGAACAGAACGAACCGGAAGAGGATAAGCAGGACGACGCAGCTCCGAATCCAAACGAAGCCGATGCTCAAGACTTAGCCGCCGAAGAGAACGCAGAAGGCGATGTGGTAGGTGAGGAAATAGCGGAAGATGAAGAAGAACTTAAAATCTATCGGAGACATGGATTCCGTGGACGTTGGGAAGATCCGAGTCCAGTCGCATCGGAGGCACAAAGTTTATATGCCGGGGATTTAGGAAGACGCCCCATTCAAACGAAAAAATCTTTTCGTCTCATCAAAGTTGATAAAAAACGGACCTATCGGGGTGAACTCTATGTCTACGGCAACGATGTTTACTCCGCCCAGCGACAGAGTGCTATTCGAACAGGCAACAGTTGGATTATGCGCTGGGCGCACACACATTCCATCTATACACCTTGGGATAACCGCCAAGAAGGGAGACGCCCGATCAGTTTCACTGGCAGGAGCGAGCTTCGCTCCAAAAGTTATAAAGAGGAATACCAACTCCCCAACGAAGCCTCGCTCTACTCTTTCGCAATTCTTACTTATGGGACAGGTTTATCAACCTTTGATCTCGAAGATCTTGATGAAAATGGGAACCTGAAGTTTTCACGAGAGACTATTGGAGACATCACAGGTAGACTTGAGATGCGGCACATCCACGATTTCACTGATGAAGGGTCGAGATCACTACAGAAACTGCCACAATTAACGCTGAACTTTTCACGGATGCGTCTCAGCGCGTTCCCACTTTTTGATGCCCTCAACGATAGGATGTTAACGGTTGCCGAAACACTCGGAACGGAGAAGCCTTTCCTCTCGATGTTCACATTTCCAACGCTCGAAAGCACAAGTGTTGACCTTGATATTGAGCTCGGCAACTTCTTTAGACAAGTCTTTCGCGGTAAAGCGGGTGAGGAGCGAGATGTTTACCTCAAGACGATGGACTTAGGTTTTGATGTCCGAAAACAATCAACGCTTCTAATTACACCCTTGCGGGAACTGCAACTTAGCCTTAACCTCAACTCAAATACGATTTGGCATGACCGAGACCAGGATGAAAACAAAAACATTTTTCGGGGCGTTTTCAGTTTTAATGGATCTGCCACAAATACGCTCTTCCGTATCTACAATGTCAGTTATATCCCAGGCTTACGGAAATTGCGCCACGAAATACAATCCTCACTCCGATATGATTATCAACCTGCTGTTGATAAAGATGATAACCTTTATCCGTTTGGGCCGAGTACCTATTTCTATGAACGGAAGCGGCTCACCTATAGTTTCAACACGGCTTTTGAGATTAAAACGCGACGGAGCCAGTCACCGCACCGGATCATGTATTTTGATACACGTCTCACTGCAGATTTTACAGAGTTCGACCCTTTATATGAGCGTCAGTTCGAGCCTATTGAAAGTGATTTTACGATCGTCCCACTTCCGAGTCGAAACCTTAACATGACCTTTCGAGTCACGCATGACCCGAATCCGCATCCCGATAGTGGAGAGCAATTCAAGGTGGTCGGATTCCGTTCCAACATCCGCTACACACGAAAATCTTGGAACGTCAGCGTCGGAAGTTCCTTTAGCAAGAGACACACCGCGCGGCGTGCCGCCCGTTCTATTACCGCTACCGGACGTTACCGTGTGAGTCGAAATCTGGAGTTTGATGCCAGTGTTATCTACTATCCGATTGATGGGCAGTTTTATCAACAACGTTTAAGTATGACGCGGAACCTACACGATTGGAATCTTCGGATTTCTTGGAGTCGGATCGGTATTAAACGTGAACCCCCTTACGACAATGTGCGTCAAGACTTCACGTTCCAAGTGAATCTCATCCAAGAACCGGCAGTTTCAATGGGTGTCGGCTATGATGCAACAACTGAAACGTGGGGGATCCGGACTGTACCAGCAGGCGTGCCATATAACGCATTCGGAGCCGGTAACTCACTCCGTAGATCTTATTTCTAATATCTGCCCTTTTCCCCAGGGTTATTTAGTTCTCTGTTTTTTCGTCCAATTTTGGACACCCCAGGACCCGCAGGTGCGGTTTGGAACCGTACCGGACTTGAAAAAGAAAATTCAAAAATTTAGGAAATCCGGTAATTTATCTAAAACTAAATAGCCCTGCCCTTTTCCCTTGATAATGTTGCAAGGATTTTGGAGGATGCGGTATAATGTCAAAGGAGTGGAGTTTGAAGCAAGCGATATGTGTTTCAGAAATATTGAAATCCGTATTACACCGTCGGATGAAAAAATTGGGCATCTGCAAGTCGTCGTAACTTAAGGAAACGTTTAATGCTACTCAAGGATCGTGTTTGCATTGTAACCGGTGGAAGTTCGGGTATTGGACGTGGCATAGCACTTGAATTCGCCCGTGAGGGCGCGTGTGTTGCTGTCGTAGATAAGCAAGAAACACCCCTTCGCGGTAGATATCACGAAATCGATGTCACAACCCCAGCCGTCGTAGAGATCGAAAAACTTGGCGCGCGGGGTGTATTCCTCCAAGCCGATGTCGCCGATGCCTCTCAAATTGCGAACGCAATTCAGCAAACCGTCGAACATTTCGGTGGACTTGATATTCTCGTCAATAACGCCGGTATCCACATCCCCGGTGGTTCGCAAGAAATCTCAATCGCCGATTGGGATAGTGTCGTTGGCGTTAACCTCCGCGGCGTTTTCGTCGCGACAAAACTCGCAATCCCACATCTAAAGCAGTCAAAATTTGGACGAATTATCCAGATTGCCTCTGTTCACGCCTATGGCGGCGGAGCAGGACCTGCGTATGCACCCGCCAAAGCTGCTGTCGTTAACATGGTGCGAGATACTGCCTTAGAAATCGGTCAATTCGGCATAACCGTCAACGCCATTTGCCCGGGTTATATTGAAACGGCAATTCAAGACTACCTCACCCCCGAACAGATTGAAGAAGCATTAGAAAAGACCGCCCTACCGCGTTTCGGTCTACCGAGAGACATCGGACGTGCCGCTGTTTTCCTTGCCTCCGATGACGGAGAGTGGGTCACCGGTGCTTCCCTACTCGTTGACGGCGGATTCGCCGCAGGCGTATAGAGAACTGCATATTGTCTGTAGGCGCGAGTGTTTTTGCTTGGGTATTTCTTGTCGCTCGCGATATATTTTCTGTAGGAGCGAGCTGTGCTCGCGACACTGACAGCCCAGTTGAAGGAATAACAACAAATGCAAACAAATCCATGGGGAACAATCCGTTTTACAGATAAAGTCGCGTTAATAACAGGCGGTGCCTCCGGTATCGGTAGAGCAACAGCGAACCGTCTCGCAGCCGAAGGCGCGCATGTCATCATCGCCGACAACAATGCCGAAATGGCACGCACGACAGTCGCTAAAATCGAGGAAACAGGCGGTAAAGCCACCTACATAGAAGTGGATCTCGCTGATGACGAAAGCGTCACCGCCGCTGCGCAAACTGTCGCCGAAAAGTTTTCCGCACTCCACGTGCTCGTCAATAACGCTGCTATCTTGAGAAGCGGTAAAATTGAAGACGGCGCGTGGATACCCAATTGGGAACCCGAAACCGCAATCGGTCTCCGAGGTTGGGTACTGATTACGCAGCATCTTTTACCGCTTATGAAAAAAGAGGGTGCCGCGATTGTTAACCTCTCATCGGAAGGTGGGTTTCTCGGTAGACCCGGACAGTGGATCTACGATGCCATTAAAGCCGGACTCGTCTCTCTCACCAAAACAATGGCGCAGGAATTTGTCGAATACGGTATTCGGGTTAACGCCATTGCACCGGGTTGGATCGTTACAGAGATGCACTTCGGTAAAGCAACCGACCCTGATGCTCAGAAGAAGGCGTTAGAGGAATTAACGATCTCCTCGTGTATCATGAAACGTCTTGCCAAACCTGAAGAGGTCGCCGCCGCTATCGCTTTCCTCCTCAGTGACGATGCCTCCTACATTACCGGTCAGACTTTACACGTTGATGGCGGTCGTTGGGGAATGTCTGTCGGCTGATTTTCCTTTAATCTCGTCTATTCACACTATGCCAAACAAAACTCACACCACAGCCGTTGTTCTGATCCCGCCAGAAAACGTCCAACCCCCCATCCAAGCCATCCGCCGGATTCATGATCGCAACTTCGAGCGTTGGATGCCCCATATAACGCTGCTCTATCCATTCGCAGCGCGTCACAATTTCGCAGAGATTACACCCGCGCTCACAAAAGCCGCACAACAGATAACACCCTTTTCCATTGAACTCACACATTTTGACGCTTTCAAACATCGCAAATCTTGTACGATGTTTCTTGTCCCAGAACCCGAAGACGAAATCGGGCAGCTACACAGCACGCTATTACAACACCTTCCCGACTACGACGACACAGCGCGTTTTGCCAGTGGATTCCATCCTCACCTTTCCGTCGGACAATTCCAGCACCGCTCCCTACAAGCCGAACAACAACGGCTCCAAGCAAAATGGCAACCGGTCAGGTGTGAAATCGCACACCTCAGTCTCATCTACCGCTCACCAGAAACAGATGACAGGTTCGTCGTAGCGGAACAATTTCCATTTCAGACAAGGAGTTAACAATGAAAACAAAAATTTTATTAACCCTCATTACAATTATAGTTATATCCTTTAGCGGATGCGAACGCGTAAAACAGGTGATTGCACCTGATGCTCCCGCTCCCGATGCCGTCTCTACTGTTAAAATCGGTGTGATTCAACCCTCCGGATACTACACCGGTTTCGTCCAAGGTGCAGAACTCGCTCGCACCCAAATCAATGCGCGCGGTGGCGTACTCAGCAAGCAAATTGAATTTATCGTCATGGATAATCAAGGAACGCGTTCCGTCCCGGATGCAGCCGAAAGTGTCCGTATTGCCAAAACACTCATTGAGCAGGAGGAGATTGTTGCAATTCTCGGTCCCATTTTCTCAAACAATTCCATAGAAGTCGGACCCATTGTTCAGCAACTTCAGCGTCCCATCATCCCCGGCTCTGCTGGCGATCATGTGACCGCTGCGGGGGATTTTGTCTTTCTCGTCGTCCCTACGACATCAACCCATGGCGCGGTAATAGCACAATTCGCAATCGATCCATCCGAACTCGGCGCAACAACCGCCGCGACTATCCGTCAAACTGAGAGTGCTTACACAGAGAGCCTGACGGAAGCGTTTGAAGAGAATTTTCGGGAACTCGGTGGCAAGATCGTTGCCAGTGAAGCTTATCAAGTTGGCGATAACACCTTTGATGCCCAATTGACAAATATCAAAGCCGCAGCACCGGATGTGATATATATTGCAGGTATTATTCCAGATATTCACTTTCTGATGGCGCAAGCCAGAGAAATTGGTATTCAAGCCACTTTTCTTGGGTCCGGAAGTTGGGATGAATCTCTGAAACTTTTCGGCACCTTAACGGATAACGCACCGTTAGAGGGAGCTTACTTTACCGCAGATTTTAGTCCAGAAGTGCCGAGTGCAGAACCCTTCGCCCAGGCTTATACTGCACTGTCTATGACACCTCCAGATAGCGCGGCTGCTTCCGGGTATGATGCTATGTACCTGTTAGCGATTGCAATGGAAGAAGCGCAGACGCTAAATCCTACTGCTGTTCGCGATGCCCTCTCAAATATCACTAACTACAAGGGCGCAACGTTTATTTCCCATTACAATGCCAACCGCCACCCGATTAAAAGCGTTGTGATTAACACGATTCGTGACGGACAAATAGCACTCTATAAAGTTGTTGACCCGTAGCAGTCAATCATCACTGTAGCAGAGGAAAACAGGCATCATGAACACCAATCTCACCGACATCGAAAGTAAGCTCTGGAGTGCTGCCGATGAACTCCAAAAATTAAAGGCGCGGTTTCAAACGGCGCCTACCTATACTGAAACATGCCGGTGATTATTCAATTTCGCCGATCTCAATCAAATGAGGGCCCAATGCCAGTCGGTCACCCAACGACAAGTCTGGGTATGGCAAATCCCCGAACAACGGACGGAAATAGCCTGTTCCCGCTGGAGATATCTGGTACCGTTCCGCGTCGTAGAACCGCAGATCCAGACTTCTCCGAATAACATGCCCCGATGCATCTCGCTTTAAGACCTGTTCTAACGGCAGCAGCGTCGGTTCAATACCCGCATCCGTTCGCGTAATAGTCGCAACACCGTTGAACATGCCTTCTGAGAGCGCCTGAACCGCAAGCGCACCGGCTTTCATCGCGACATCTCTATCTAAGGGGATCGGGCTTCCACATCTCTGGAGATACCCAAGTATCAATGCCCGGAACGCAGAACTTGAAATCTCGGGCAGCAGTTTTTTCATCGTCTCAACGATAATTTCTGAGCACCCGCCCGGTTTCGTATGCCCAAAAGCATCGAGTTCCGCTTGTGAAGTAATCATCAGTTCCCCAGCATCATTCCGAATCCCTTCCGACACAACAACGATGACGTTCCCTTGTGCTGCGTGTTTTTCACGAATCGCTTCCGCTAATCGCTCCGGTTGATACGGTACTTCTGGCACAACAATGAGATCCGCGCGCCCATAAGCGGCGGATAAGGTCAACCAACCCGCATCCCTTCCCATCGCCTCCACAATGATGACCCGATCATGTGAATATGTTGTAGTCCGTAGGTCTCGGACGGCGTTGATAATGCTATTTGCAGATGAGGGGAAACCCGGGCAGAAATAGTTCACCATCTTAGAGTAGTCAACAGCGTCTCCCTCCGGCGGATTGACACCTACATCGTTATCAATTGTCTTTGTAACGAAAGTGGTTGTAAATTGCTCTGATAGCGCGGTGCCAACCGTTAAAGTGTCATCGCCACCTATCGGAATCAGACCGCTAATATCCAGTTTTTTAAGATTCTCTACTGCCTCATCTAACTTATTATCTTTAATCAGGTTCGTGCGTGAACTCTTTAGAAGCGTCCCTCCTCTGTTTTCATCAATCAGGTCGGGTGTCAGCGTAAAGTAGCGTCCACCTTTCAGGACACCGCGCCAACCTTCCATAAATCCTACCAGTTCAAAACCGAGCTCTTCGGCTTTCAGCGCGATACCTTTAAGGGTAGCGTTAAGCGCACTTGTATCGCCACCCCCTGTTAAAACGCCAATCTTTCTTTTCATCTAAAACTCCTTATATTATAGGACTTACGCATGCAGCTCTTTTGTACCACAAACTTCCCAGTTTTGCGGCGTACTCGCCCAGATGCGAAGTGCATCGTGCCACTAAAACGCTATGTTTTCCCAAAAATCTCATCTAACATAACGGGCTAAAGTCAAAATTGCGTAAGTCCTGTATTATAGTAAAACCGAAAAATAAATTAACACTTTAGAAAATAACAAACCTACCCTGAATGCAGGGTTTTTGCTGGGGGTCTTTGCTTGGGTGTTTCTGCGGATTTCTTCAGGGTTTGGAACCCAGCCTTCTATGGATGTCTCATTAATTGTAGGTTTTACTATATATAAAATCACCTAAATATTTTCGCAATAAATAGATTTGGGATTGTAAATTGCCTAAGTTTCAAGCCGTTGGGGAGGACCTAACAAAATCTCAAGAATCTGTTAGACGCTTTTTCTACCCTCCCACCCTCTGTCCAGTTGGTGTTAGCGAGATGAGATGCTGCCGTCACATCCGAGAAAAGCATTCTCAATCTCCAATTCACCGTACGGTTCATAGAGCGTGCTGGCCACCTCTATAGCGAAAGAAACCGGGTACGCTTTCCCTTCAGTGACTTCTTCACCGGTATCTAATTGGATTTTCCCGCCCACTGGCGTATCAACACCCTCAAAGTCAAAATCTGTGCTCCAATTTTCTTCTATCCCGAAAACAAAGTACTCAAAGGCGTTGAAGGTATTATGTTTCAGCACATCGCATGTCAAGTGTCCAAGGATATAGATAGGGATACCGTTGGTTTGTGCGTGAAAAGTACAATCTATAACTGTTTGCAGTTTCCCCGCATTCAACGCCAAATCGACCTGATAGGGGTATTCCTTGAAAAGTGCCCGACCGAGCCAAGACAGTTGCCATCGCGGGTAACCCGGTATGATCACTCCCCCCCTTCCCTGACAATCCTCAAAGACATACGGATAGCGTTCTTGATATTCCAAAATCTGTCTGGCGTAAGAAGGCTCAGAAAACCAGAACGGCAAATTCGTGTCGTAATGCTCAGGCCTTTCTTGGCTATCATCGATCAGATCGGATATGCCTCTAAAATCTTCTGAAGGTATTCCGGCAGCGGCATGGAGCACGGGCGAGTTCAGTAACAGCTGACGCGTTCGCTGATAATCTATCCGCATCTGTTCAAATAGCTCTCTTTCGGTCATGTCCTGTCTTTTCTTTCCGTTCATCTCGGAACTCCTCGTCTTAATTTCCGTAAGGCCTGTTGCTAAAAAAAATAATACCTACTTAACGACTTCAAGTAGAACTGGTTTATCCATAGCGAGTGCCTTTTCAAACATCGGCTTAAAATCGTTTGGGTCTTCAACCCGTAATCCGACCGCGCCAAACGACTCAGCGAACTGCACAAAATCTGGGTTCACCAATTCGACACCGATGCGTTTACCGAACCGCCGCAGCTGACCCCGCTCAATAGAAGTGTACTGATTGTCGTTCATGACGAGTGTTACAACCGGTAGGTTATACATCACCGCAGTTGCAAGATCCGGGCACGTCATTAAAAACCCGCCATCACCGCTCAGCGCAACGACTTTCCGTTCCGGGTAAGCGACCTGTGCACCGATGGCCCCCGTCAATCCGATCCCCATTGCTACAGAGACACCGGAGAAAATGTAGCTCCCCGGATGATAACACGGGAAATGTGCCAGCGCACCGTAGCCAGTGATGTTAACGTCAACTGACAAGATCGCATCACGCGGCATCACATCACGCATCTCTTTGAGAATTTGAGGATGTTCAATTTCCGTAAATCGCCGGCGTAATTCGCGTAGACCTTCACCCCAACCGCCGGTCCGTTTCTCGTCGCTCAGCGCGGTGTTCAACTGCCGTAAAACCAATTTCGGATTTGCACCGATACCAACAGTGGCAGGATATTCCTTGTGAATCTCCTCCGGATCGGCTTCAATGTGTAATAGTGGTTGCGGAATCTTGAGGCTCCAGTTACCGGTATCACGATAGTTAAATCGGGTACCGACAGCAACGATGAGGTCAGATGTGTTCATCGCTGCTTGGGCAACGCCGTCTCGGAAGATACCGATGGAATACGGTGAGTCTTCCGGCACCGAGCCTTTTCCAAAACCCGTCATCACGATTGGCGCGTCCAGCAGTTCCGCGAACGTAAGGATCTCCACAGTTGCCCGCGTATGATTGATACCACCACCTGCTATAATCAGCGGACGTTCCGAGGTCTGCAACAGTGCCAGCGCAGCATCTACATCTTCTGGACTTGCTGTCGTCTGAATACCGTTATTGTATGATGGGATTGGCAAGTCGGCTTCTGCATCCAGGGCATCTTTCGCTAATTCAATCAGCACAGGACCGGGTCTCCCTGAACGCAGCGCGCTAAAACTTCTATTGACCGCGCCCGGAATCTGATCGACACGATGCACAATCTCCAGATGTTTCGTCATCGGTGTGAAGGCAGCGCGCTGATCCAAACCGTGAAAACTTTTCCTCGGATCCCGTTGTGCCAAGTAGGACGGGTTCTGTCCGGTAATCCAAAGCACAGGTGACGATGCCGTATTCGCCTCACCGATGCCTATGGAGGCATTATTTGAGCCGGGACCCGGCACAGTCATACAGACACCGACATCGCCGGTAGCACGCGCATAGCCATCCGCCATAAACGCCGTACCGCCTTCATGCCGTGTAACATAGTGCTGGATACTGTCTTGATTGTTGTATAGTGCTTCGTAAACGGTATCGAGGTGGTTCCCCGGTAGCCCAAAAATATCTTTAACGCCTTGTGCTTTCAAACATTCAACAAAAATATCGCCACCTGTCATAGTTAACTCCTTTCTGATATGTGCCTTACTTCGATGCCCGATTTTTTATGATACTACAAAAAGTCGTCCCTGTTTTGGCGTGAATGCACTATTTAGATACGTCTTTCCGTCAGCATGCCAAAATTTAACATTTTCTTTTCCACCGTTAAACAGATTAAACTCCGAAACACTCGATACCTTCCGCCGTATCTCGATCAAAGTATCCATAGATTCCCTGCTTGTGTTGAACAAATAAAAAAGTTCGGATGTTTCCGCTTCCCTATGGAGCACTTGAACGGTATCTGTCGTTTTGTTGTCTGGTTTTATATACACCGAAACAATACAGGACAGCCATTTTCGGAGACATTTTTCGAGTTTTACCAACTTCTCTTCAGATGGGCCACGGAGGATAGTTACACGCCGTCCGTAAATGAGCTGTTCAAGCGGATACGGTTCAAGTCCGATCCGACCGTTCAGCAGATACGGCGTAGGTTCATCTGCGATCAGCCTGCCTTTTGCTTTCGTGAATGCCTTCAGACGCTTGACAGTATCTTCTTGAAGCGATATACAACTCGGAAGCAGGACAACGCTATAAATATCTGTCGTGGCTGCTTGACTGTTAGGAAAACAAAGTCCTCCACGCTTGCTGCCATGTTTTTTCGCACTCGCAGCATCTATAACTTCTGCTGAATTCAGTTCATGTTCCGAGACAATCCTGAAGTCGTAACCCAACTCCGATACGCTTTGGCACAACCAGCCCCACGCCTTTGTTACACCACTCCACGATTTCTCATCCGGTTTTGTCCAGAGACTCTGTGTCGGCGCAACCATCAGAAGCGGTTTCTTTGGATGACCTATTGATAGCAGTTGGGATAGCACTTGCGTTGTGTTCCCAGAGGCACGATTTCCGCGTATCCACAAGTTGAAACCGAGACTCGCATCTTCAAGGTCCCGCGATATTGGGATGTCTTTATCTGTCGCATGATCCTTTTTCCGAGCAATACCAGCATATTGTGTGTCGCTACAGACCCATTTCGCAACGACAAATCGCTTCGGCGTATCTATTTCGGTGACGTTTAGAATTGGGCAGTCTACTGCTGCCAGCATAGCACCTAACTCAAACTCCAACATCTTTGCACTCGCCGGGAGGCTTAAGGCAAACCGTAGTCCTTCTTGATGGCAGAAATCACGGACACCGCCAAGGAAACAGGACGCGAATCGCTGCGTCAATGCCTTCCAAAATGTGTTTCTGACTGCTGCCGAATTGTAAGTTTCATGAAACACCAAGGGCAGATAGGTTGTCAGTGTTTCTTCTGTTGCCTCCAATAACGTAGGACTCCACGGGACTGATGATGTCTCTGAACCAGCCCCTAAAACGCTTGCTAAGGATAAAAACCGCGGGAGTTCACAGGCAAAACCTGCGTGCTCCTGCGTGCCATAGGTTTCTAAATACCCTTTCAGAAATCCTGTTGTGAACTGTGAAACCCCGTGCCTATCTAATAGATCCGCACTCGCTGTTTCCGTCTGAAACAGATTGATAACGGTTCGCCCGCGAAGCCGTTCTGCGATCGTGAGATCTCCGTTCACACACTGCTGGACATAGTCGCTGATGTTATAGCACGGCGCCTCTGCCTGCGGTTGCGCAATTAAGTAGTATTGATTGAAGTCTGTTTCATGCGACAGGAGGGACTGCCGAAGTGATGCTTGGATTGTCGCAGTTGTTGCTGTATCGCCGAAGGACAAGTCCGTAGCGTTCAACTGGTATCGCGTCTGCAATAAAACCGATGGTAGTACAACCCATGCCTGATTACCGCGTCGCGAAGACTGTTTTAACGCCGCCCTGTGCACTGCCGATTCTTGTGTTCCGCGCCACGGTAGTAAGCTACCCGCGTCTGGAACTTGTGAGTTTCCTGTGTTAAAAGAATCCGTCTGCACAGGTATCCGCTCCTATGTAGAGGCATTCAATTCTCCAATAATTTGATTTTCTACCTAAGGACTCTTCGCTGTAGGAGCGAGCTGTGCTCGCGATGCTTCCGCGAAAATGATCAAAAACCGACAATTGAATGGCTCTGGCTCCTATGTTAAAAAATTTGCAACTGTTAAACGTGTTGTGATATACTTTTAACTAGGACTTACGCGTTTCCTCTTTAAAGTCTCCCTGATAAGGCACTGCAGGCGGGGTTTGAAACCCCGCCTGCGAGGGGCTACGTAAGCCTTATTAACATTGAAGGAAAGGTAAGGTTCATCAATTCTCCTTGTATTTATTAAAAGTTTAGCACACCTTGAGAATTCGTGCAATCAAAAGTTGTTCCGTCTGGGTGTGTAAACTTTTTAGCATTAGAGGTTCTTTTCTCTTGTAGGTGGGGTTTGTAACCCCGATTTTCCGACTTAGCCCTAAACTATGACAATCTCTAAATCGCGCCCCAAAAAATAGACATGAAACTTCTCGAAAATCTTATCTCAGCATTTTCCGTCCTTCGCGCCAGCAAAATGCGCACAATTCTCACCCTCTTAGGCATTACTATCGGGATTGCGGGTATCATTGCAATGATGTCCTTTGGGGCAGGTGCCGAAAAACTGATTATGGCAGAATTTGAGAAGATCGGCGGTCCGAGTATGTTCGGCGTTTACCGCCCCGGGCATATCCGAAAAAATGGGCGCTGGCAACGCAACACCAGCCCACATCACCTTGAGATGGAAGACCTCCGCGATGTCCTTACGGAATGCCCTTCCGTTGAAGTTGCTACTGTCGAAGGTAGCTACTATATCAATCTCGGTATTGACGGAAAATTCCAACGCACCTATCTTCGCGCAACAACCAACGAATACCAAGCCGTTCGTGAATGGCAAACTGAATATGGTAGATTCCTCGCCGATACCGATATGGACGCATGGACGAAAGTCTGTGTCATCGGTTCAAAAATCTGGAAAGAGCAGTTTAAAGGGCAAGATCCTATCGGTAAGGAAGTCGTTATCAACAACTTCGGGAACAACAAACGTTTTACTGTTATCGGGATTATGGAGAGCCGAGGAGACGGATTAGAACGTGGAAAGAGCGATGACAATATGCTTTTCATTCCGATTACAACCGCACAAAAACGGTTCTGGGGACACGATCACGTTGGACATATCATGGTGCGTGCAAAAAGTCCGTTTCACGTTGATCAGGCACTCAAAGAGGTAAAGACCATTATTACGCGCAATCATGGAGGCGACGATACCTTTTTCCGAACGTGGTCGGCAAAACAGGGTATCGCAAATGCGAAAAGAATGATCCTCATCATAGAGACTGTATTGGTTGTCATTGCGTCTGTTTCCTTGATTGTTGCCGGTATCGGGATCCTCAACATTATGCTCGTGTCTGTGACAGAGCGAATACCAGAAATCGGACTCCGGAAAGCCGTCGGCGCAAAGAGTTTTAACATCCGAATGCAGTTCCTCACAGAATCTGTCCTTTTATGTCTGATTGGCAGCCTGCTCGGTATCGCTTTCGGTGCGATCGCTGGAAAGGGCTTTGCTTGGATAGTCGGAAGGTTTTTAGATGAACTGTCATGGCCCTCAGTGATTACCCCGGAAGCCATACTCATCTCTGTCGGTGCGGGGGCAGCCGTAGGTATCTTCTTCGGCTATTATCCCGCCAGCCAAGCCGCCAAATTGACACCCATTGATGCGATTCGGCATACATAAAAGTAATAGGACTTACGCATTTTTCCATTAACGAACATCCGATGCCCCGCAGGCCGGGTTTGAAACCCCGCCTGCAGTGATGGCTGCGTAAGTCCTAAGTAACAAGGAAGTTAAGCATGCACGTGTTGGAGAATCTCATCTCAGCGTTTTCTATCCTTCGCGGGAGCAAACTCCGCACGGTTCTCACGCTTTTAGGGATTACCATCGGTATTGCCGGGGTCATCGCAATGATGTCTTTTGGCGCGGGTGCCGAAAAACTTATGATGGCGGAATTCGAGAATATCGGTGGTCCCAGCATGTTCGGCGTTTATCGACCCGGATATATCCGAAAAAACAACCGCTGGCAGCGCAATACCAGCCCGCATTTCCTTGAGATGCGAGATTTGCACGATATCCTGACGGACTGTCCTTCTGTTGAGGTGGCTACTGTCGAAAGAAGTCATTTTATCAATTTTGAAGTCGAAGGAAAGCATCGCCAAACCTACATGCGCGCAACAACCAACGAATACCAAGCCGTCCGTAGATGGCAAACGGAATACGGTAGATTTCTCGCCGATACCGATATGGATTTCTGGAATAAAGTCTGTGTGATCGGTGCCAAAGTCTGGAAAGAACAGTTTAAAGGGCAGAATCCGATTGGTAAAGAGGTCGGTATCAACAACAGACGTTTTACCATTATCGGCATCATGGAGAGCCGCGGCGACGGATTAGAACGCGGCAGAAGCGATGACAATATGATTTTCGTCCCTATTACGACTGCACAAACCCGTTTCGGTGGACGGAATCGTGTCGGTGCTGTTATGGCGCGTGCCAAAAGCATTGATGTCGTTGATCAGGCGATCAAAGAAGTTAGAACCGTTATCATGCGGAACCACGGCGGCGATGATACCTTTTTTCGGACATGGAACGCGAAGAAAGGGATTGAAAGCGGGAAACGGATGATTTTTATTATCGAGTCAGTCCTTGTAGTTATAGCGTCTGTGTCTTTGATTGTTGCGGGCATCGGGATTCTGAACATTATGCTCGTTTCTGTGACGGAGCGGATACCGGAGATCGGGTTACGAAAGGCAGTTGGTGCCAAAAGCTTTGACATCCGCTTACAGTTCTTGACAGAATCTGTACTGCTGTGTCTCATCGGGAGCCTGCTCGGTATTGCGTTAGGTGCTGTGGCAGGAAGAGGTTTCGCGTGGATAGTGAGCAAATTTCTTGAGGAAATGTCGTGGCCCGCTGTGATTACACCAGAAGCCGTGCTCATCTCCGTCGGTGCAGGTGCAGCCGTAGGCATCTTCTTCGGTTACTACCCAGCCAGCCAAGCCGCCAAGATGACACCCATTGACGCAATTCGGCATACATAAACGTTTATAGTAGAATCCGAAAATATATGCACGCTTGTAGCATAGGCTGTTAGCCTGTGCCTCCGTGAGAACGAACTTCACACATTTACACAACAATACGAGTGTATAAGTAATTGCGCTGTCCACTATAATACCAAATTGAGAGGAGGCAACTGATGCATAATTCACAAATAGCCCATGAGTCCATTCAAGAAATACTGGCACCCGATACGATGACGCTGGAGGAGTTTCTTGAAAATGACTTAGAGGGATATGAATATGTAAAAGGAGAATTAGTCCCAATGCCACCAGCGACGATGATACATGGTGAGATTAGTATTAATATTATTCACTATTTAGATGCATACATTCGTGAGCGCCAGTTAGGACGTTTATATACCGCTGAAACGACGTTTCAATTAGATGACCGAGTGGTGAAACCAGATGTTGCGTTTGTTTCGACTGGTCGATTACCCGAAAATAGAGAGAAGGCATCACCTGTCCCGCCGGATTTAGCGATTGAAGTCGTCTCGCCATCAGACAAACACTATGATGTCACCGAAAAAGCACTCGCCTATTTGAGATCAGGCACACGTCTTGTTTGGGTGATTGAACCCGTCGCGAAAACAGTAATGGTCTACCGCTCCGAGACCGATTTCACTGTGCTGAACTACGAGGACACATTGACCGGCGAGGATGTCGTCAAAGGATTTTCATGCCCAGTCGCCCGACTCTTTGAATAGACTTTAAGGAAAGACAATGCCTATTTTTAGATTAGAAGAAGATACACTCATTATCGCCCAAGAAACGAACGTTGAATTTGAACAACATCTGGAGACTTGGCTTGAAAATAGCCCGTGGGCAGTTATCCAAGATGAACTCGTTCTGTGGATCGACAGACAACCGAGTGCTCAAAATGAAGAAGGAACTATCTTTCCAGACTTACTCGGCGTGGATTCGGAAGGGAATCTCGTCATCGTTGAATTCAAACGAGGTGGAACTCCACGGGATGTTATGGCACAACTACTTGAATACGCTGCGTGGGCAAATGAACTTTCGGCAGAACAGGTTCATGAAATTGCTGACACCTATTTTGAAAAACGCGACGAATTCAGAGGCAAAACTTTTCCTGATGCCTTCAGGGAGGCGTTTGATATGCCTGAAACCGACGAACTTCCACCGTTTAATCAGAAGTTGCGTTTGTTCGTAGTTGCAGAAGAAATACATCCGCGGGTGGCACATGTCTGCCGGTTCCTCAGAACTTCATACAAAATAGATGTCAGTTGTATAGCTGTTTCAAAGTTTCAGACTGAATCCGGAGACGAAATCGTTAGTACAGAAACTAAAGTCGGAGATGAGGAGATCGTCACCCCTAAAACACGGCATCAGCGTACTTCACAAACTTCTCGATGGTCAGGTGATATACCCGTAAATCAGGTCGTATGGGAAACAGTACAAGAATTAACAACAGGAAGTCTCAACGTTGATTTTACATTAAAAGAAGTTCGTGGCCGAATTTTAGAAAAGTATCCAGATTTTAATCGTAGTACAGCAGATTGCCAACTTTATTCGGATTGTGTGAACCACCCTTCGCGGCATCATTACCCTGGAGGCACTGATAGATATTGGCGAATATCAAGAGGAAAATACCGGTTGTATGATCGTGAAAAGGACAAGGTGGTAAAAGACAGTAAATAAGTTGATAATAGTCAACTTAGCGCGTAGGTTGGGTTGAAACCCAACGCTATACTCAACCCTTGAATATACAAAAATCCCAAATCCGCGATTCAGACGAGATATACCGCTGACTCAAACCATGCAACAATCCCTTCTTTCGTTTCATCCACCTCTTACAGAAGGCATCAAATACATCGGTTCCAAGCTAAAACTTATCCCACAAGTCCTTGAACTCGTCAAGAAGGTCAACGCCAAAACAATTCTCGACGGTTTTGCAGGCACAACCCGCGTCTCACAAGCACTCGCCAAACTCCGTTATACCGTTATCAGCAACGATGTTGCCCCATGGTCAAAAGTCTTCGGCACGTGCTATCTCCTCAACACAAAACCGAGAGAAACCTATCAACCCCTCATCAATCACCTCAACGCCGTGCAGCCTATGGACGGCTGGTTCACAGAACACTACGGCGGACACGCCAACGCGGGCAACGCAATCCAAGCAGACGGACTCAAAAAGCCGTGGCAACATCACAATACCCGCAAATTAGACGCGATTCGGCAAGAAATCGAAACCCTCAACTTGGAACCGGTCGATAAAGCCGTAGTTCTGACAAGCCTGATCCTGGCACTCGATCGTGTTGACAGTACCCTCGGCCATTTTTCCGCATATCTCAAAGAATGGGCACCGCGTTCTTATAAAGACTTAGTACTTGAAGTCCCTCAAGTTTTTACGTCAGAAGGAGAGCATCAGGTTTACCAAAGCGACATCTTTGAACTTGTACCACGTGTCTCCGTAGACCTCGCGTATTTCGATCCACCCTACGGCTCAAACAACGAGAAGATGCCCGCTTCCCGTGTTAGGTACGCCGCCTACTACCATCTCTGGAAAAGCGTTATCCTTTTCGATAAACCCACTCTTTTCGGCAAAGCAAAACGGCGAGAAGATACATCAGACCCCCTCGCCGCCTCTGTATTTGAGGAATTCCGCCGCAACGATAACGGGCACTTCATCGCCGTTGAAGCCATCGCCAAGTTAATCCGGGAGACGCAAGCCCGTTGGATTCTGCTCTCCTACAGTTCCGGTGGACGTGCGACTGCCGAGCAATTGAACGAAGTCATGCAAGACAACGGAAAACTCCTGACTGTCCTTGAACTCGACTATAAAAAGAACGTCATGGCAGGTATGAAGTGGACAGACGAATGGATAAATGACGCTGAAACGCCGAACCGAGAATTCCTTTTCCTTCTTGAAAAAAAATAGGTTCGCCTAATTACCTTTAGGCTCTGCACCGAGCCGCCAATGTCTGCTGCAGACCAGCGGCCAATCCGTGCAAATACCGTCTATTTTATTCGCGCGGGCTTCGTCCCAGATATCAGGGCGATGCTCGCCGATGTGCAAGGCGAGCCAAACCTGTTTACCGAGCTGACGTGCCTGTTCCATCGCTTCCGCACTCGGAATAAACCGCACCCACAAGCAATCGGCGAGCGGATCGCGCAAGGCTGTGGCGAACTGATCGGCTTGACTATCATTTAAATATACCGTCGTGCGCAGATTCGGGTCGGCTTGTTTGAAGCGACGACTCGAATCGTTGGACTGACCGAAGGCGAAGAGTTGATCGAACAGTTCGTATTTTTCGACGAGCCGCACAATATTCTCTTCAATTCCCGGCGAGATAACTTTCATATTCAGTGCGATGGTCACCGGCGTTCGTTGACGTTCGCGAATGAGTTTGAACACTTCTTCCAATGTTGGCACCTTCTCGCCAGTGAAACGCGGATCGAACCAACTGCCCGCATCCAGTTTGCGGATTTCTGCCAACGTCATTTCGTTTACTTCGCCCGTGCCGTTGGTCGTGCGGTCTACAGTTTTATCGTGAATGACGACAAGATGTCCGTCGCGTGTCTGGTAGACATCCAATTCGATTGACAAACCCAACTCGATAGCAGCAGCAAAACTCGGTAAAGTGTTCTCAGGGGCGTGCTGTACCAAACCGCGGTGCGCGAGCAAGATTGGATCTCCGGGCAACTCGTTCGTCTCTGGCTCCGGTGGTGCGGCAATCACACACATAAGCATCAGCATATTGAACGACATATTCTATCTCCTCATGACAAACAAAGCCTTATCTAACGGCATGAGATACCGATTTTTCGAGGTGTTGAATCCTGACGAAAACTAAAGTTATAGTTTAAGGGGTTGTGAAGTATTCTTACAAAATGCTTTAACCTTCGGATGTTCTAACACTTCTGGATTCAGAATATAAGCCGGTGCGCGTCCCTGAATCGCATCTGTAACCTGTCCAATCGTCCGAATATCCAACCGGATACCGGATTCGACAGTCATACCAGCGTTGTGATTCGTAGAGATAATGCGCGGATGGTCTTTATGGATCGCCCGTGGTCCGTTCACTGGATCATCTACGACATAATACCAGAGTCGGTTTTCACTGACGGCGCGATTCGCTGCTGCATCGTCAACGAGGTTCCCACGCGACGGATTGATGAGAGATGCATGCGGTTTCATCGCGCAGAATTCTTCATACCCGACAACAGTATCCGCACCTGATAGATGTAGCGATACAGTGTCGCTTTTTTCAAAAAGTGTCATCGGTGTATCAACAGCCTCTGCACCGAATTCCGCCGCGAGTTCAGCGATGTCTGGACGGACATCGTAAACCAAAAGCCGCCCTTCCTCACCAAGCAGCGGACGCGCACGACGCGCAACCTCTTGACCAATCCGACCAAAGCCGTACAAGCCGAGTGTCGAACCCATCACTTCATGCGTCTTGATAAGTCCGAAATCTCCGCTATGGGAGGCTTTATTCAGCGTATAAACCCGCTTCAGTGTCGCAAACCACTGTGCAATCGCATATTCAGCGACGGTCACCATGTGTTCAGGAGCAATCGTGACAATGACACCATACTCGGTCGCCAAATCTACGTTGACGGTTTCATAGCCGACACCCCAACGTGCAATGATTCGGAGCGATGTCGCTGCTTGGTAGAAACTTTCATGAAAGGGCACCGAACTTGCGATCACACCGATAACGCCATCCGCGTGGGTATCAGTGAGTTCACGCGGGTGGATACTTAACTCACCGAATTGCTCTAAATCTGCCAAAGCTTCACGGCGTTCCGCAGTATCAAATTCACTGTTCTCAAAAATAGGAGAAAGAAAAATCTTGGTTTCCATAGTTTTATCTGCTTAGCGACTAATGCGGACACCGCCTGCCTGCATCGCCTTCTCTGCCTCTTCTGCGGTTGCCCAGTTGAAGTCACCGGGGAACGTATGTGCTAAAGCGGAGTACCCGCCTGCGAAGTCCACTGCCTCTTGCGGCGATTTTCCGTTCAAGAGACTATAAATTAATCCGGACGAGAAACTATCGCCACCGCCAACACGGTCAACCAGTTCTAAGTCCTCATAGATACGTGAGAGATAGAATTCTTCACCATCAAACAGGAGTGTCCGCCAATCATTGAGCCAACCGGTTTTGGCATCACGTAAGGTCGTGCCGATCATTTCGATGTTCGGAAAAGTGTCTTTGACGCGCTGTGCAACCGCCTTATAACTCTCCGGTTCGAGTTTGCTATAGGATTCGGTTGCCCCTTCTGCCGCGAAACCGAGCGATTTCTCAAAGTCTTCCTCGTTACCGATGAGGACGGAAACATGTTCCATCATCGGTCGGTTCGCTGCTTGTGCTTCTTCAGCACTCCACAATTTGGAGCGAAAATTCAAGTCGTAACTGGTTTTGAGACCCGCTGCGCGCGCGGCTTGAAGTGCCTCTGCCGAGACCGCAGCCGCGGATTCCGACAACGCCGGTGTAATACCACTCAGATGGAACCACCGCGCACCACTAAAAATAGATGCCCAATCAATCTCACCGAGTTGCACTTTGGAAATCGCAGAGTATCCACGGTCATACGTAACGCTACTCGCACGCGGTCCCGCGCCCATTTCGAGGTGGTAAAACCCGTTCCTTTCAAAGCCGACACCGTCGAAGTCCACCCAGACGATATTCGACATATCCACGCCGAGTTCGCGCCCCTTGTTACGGATGTAGCGACCCGACCAGTTATCCACGAGCCGTGATACCCACGCCGTCCGCAATCCGAGTTGTGCTGCATTGACGGCGACGTTCATCTCTGCGCCGCCTGCAGTGATAGACAGCGATGTCGCATTCTCAAGGCGCATAAACTCTGGTGAAGTCAGACGTATCATCGCTTCCCCAAATGTGACTAAATCATACATATAGTTCATTCTCCTGTGTTGATGTTTGTTGTGTTCTGGTGTTCCTGATAGAGGTTTTCAATACACTGTCCACAGAAACAGTAGACCCTACCGTATCCACCTACCTCTTTTTCAAGCAACTGGTTCATCGGAAACTCTTCTTGGCAGATCGCACAAAGTTCTATCAGTTCTTTGGTGTCATCGGTTTCTTCATCTTTTTTCTGCCGAGACATGAGATGCAAAATCAACCAGATGGCGATAGGTGTGACAATCACAAATATAACAAATAGCATTGCATGTTTTCCTTATAACAATAGCGGCTAAAATCCTTATTACTATAGTTGATAACGCTGAAGATGTCAACGAAAATTATCAGTGAACCGCGACACGCCACTATAGAAGCGGCTTTCTGAACAAGAAAACTCTTTACTGATAACTGAGTCCTGACAACTTCTCTGAAATTGTTTTGATTAATTTGTAGCCTCTGTGCTAAACTGCAGAGGAAGTTTCCGATTTTCAAATAATAACTGGACTGCATTGGCAAAAGACAAAACTGTAAGCCCATAATGAAGCAGATCGCTTATGGGCGAGTACGCCGCAAAATGGAGGGGTTTTTGCTTGGGTGTTTTTTCGCGTTTATACGAAACACGTGAAACACTCTAAAACCGCCATTTAACCGCAAGGAAACTTAAAAATACATGCCTAAAATAACACACGTAGACGTTTATCCGACTGCTGTTGGGATGAAGGATGTTTTTAATATCGGCACCGGTTTCGTCGGAGACACGGGAGCCGCAGGCGACCATGTTTTCGTCAAAATCACAACAGACGACGGCTATGTCGGTTGGGGTGAACAACGCGCACTCCCGTCCTGGAGTTACGAGACGACCGAATCTATCACGACCACGATTCAGCATCACATCGCGCCGCTACTTCTCGGACAAAACCCACTGAACCACAACGCCATCCATTATGCCATCTATAACGCAGTAAAGCCCGCTGTTAGCAACGGACACCCTTTCGCCAAAGCTGCAGTAGACATTGCTTTACACGATCTACGTGGACGCATCCTCGATGTTCCGCTACACACCATTTTGGGCGGGAAACGTCACGACACGCTCCCGCTTGCCTATGCCTTGAGTATTGATACACCGGAGATAATGGGATTGAAGGCGAAAGCCTTGGCACCCTGTTCCTGTTTCAAGGTAAAAGTTTCGGGCAATCCGGCAGCAGATGAGGAACGCCTGCGCGCAGTGCATGAAGCGATGCCTGATGCCCAACTCTGGATTGATGCCAATCAGTCTTATACGCCCTCTAACGCACTGGAATTACTGAAGCGAACCGAAAACATCCGAAAAATCTACTGTATGGAACAACCTGTAGCCAGCCAAGACTGGTTCGGCATGAAGCGAGTTCGCGAGGACGCACAAATCCCGATTGCTATTGATGAAGGGTGCTTTACCTATTTTGATTTAGCGAAGGTTGTACGCTTAGAATGTGCGGATGCTGTCGTTCTGAAAGTCTGTAAATCTGGAGGTTTAGCGGGATGCCTTAAAAGCACTCATGTCGCTGAAGCCAATTCAATAGAACTCCTCGGCAGCGGTTTGACGGAAGCAGGTATCGGGTTCATCGCCAGCGTCCATCTCTTTGCAACTTTGGATCTCGTACTCCCCGCTGAGCTCAATGCTCCCGCTTTTTTGGAAACGATGGCAGTGAGTGGTGTCGAGATACATGACCACGTCGTGACAGTTCCAGACGGTCCCGGTCTCGGTGTGGTACCTGATGAAGACTATATCAAAGCGAACCGCCTGAAGGTTTCGGCATCTTAGACACAATAAAGATCTCCACCAGAATAGCGATGACGGTCGCGCCTGCACAGAGTAGATAAGGACTCTGCGTGCCAAATCGTGAATCCGCTAAGATACCTCCTAAAAGTGGACCTAACAAAATACCCAGCCCCAAGATAGCCTCGTGCCACCCGCTTTTGTTTCCTTTGTCTACATGCCTGTCCAACCCATAATAGAGACTACTGAAATAGGTGAAAGCCGCAGACACACCAACGACCCCGAATGCCGCAGTCCAAAGGAGCGTATGTTGGAGCCGCCATATTCCAAGGAAACTGAAGGCTGCCAACAATTGCACTATTAACATCGGAGCAAAACGGTAGTGCCATCGCGTCGAGTAGCCGCTCCCAAGGATGAGGAACGCCATTGTCTGCATGCCACCAAGTGTGAGCATCAGGTTACCGAATGTTGACGGAATCATTCCCATCTCTTTTGTGAGCTTCGGTGCCAGACGGCGCAACACGCCCAACGTGAACCATGAGGTAAAGTTCGCACATCGTGCTATGTTGAGGTAGCTTGTTCGTACAGGTTGTGGTGGATAGAGCGTTTCGATAGATTCTTCATTGACTTCGGAGGCGGAATCGGTTTTTAGAACGCCAGAGGTCTGCCAACTGTTTGCTATAATTGTTCCTAAAGTCAGCAGCACCATGACACCCGCGAGATAGAACGGTTTAAATGGATTTGCATCGCCATATAGGTAGCTTGAGAATGCCGGACCTAAGGTGATGCCGGTACTCCAGAATAGGTTGAAAAGCATAACCCGCTGGATAAGTTTGCCGCCGCCTTCGCGTTCAGCGAGCCATGCCTCGTAGGCGGGCCAGAAGAGTGCCATACTGATGCCTATGCCGGGGAAGATTAGCATGAGGTGCATGCTATTTCGACAGCGCGGGAGCCCCACGCTAACCGCACCCAGCACCAGACACGCAGCATAAAGCGCATATCGCCGATCTATCCGATCCGAGAGGCGTCCAAACGGAATCGCAAGCACTGCGAAGAAAGCAGTCGTGACCGCCATCAGCACGCCTAAAAAGGTTGAAGAGAGTCCGAGGTAACTCGTATAGAAGGAGGTGTTTGTTAAGATGCTGCTATAAGCAAGATCAAGTAGCAGGACGGGAAGATAAACGGTAGAAAGTTGGCGTATTTTGGCGGCACTTGATAGCCAAAATTTACTGGACAAAAGTTGGCGCATATTTTGTCGTTCCGCACCTGATATTATGGCATTACAATTGCTGCATCAATCATGTGATAAGGTATCGCACCAACCGGTTCCACTTCAAGACCGATTTCGTCTTGTGTGATACCGCTATTCGCAGTGGCTCGCGCATAAATTTCGACCGGATTTGCTTTTTCTGGCACCTGCCAATCCCATTTCCAGAGTACCCATGCAAGTGGCGTATCCTTCGCCCATATTTCTGCCTCTTGCCATGTTTGCCCGTAATCGATGCTGACTTCTACCTTCTTGATACCACCGTGGTGTCCCGCATCAAAAGCCGCACCACTTACCGTATAAACCTTGCCGCCAGTGATTTCCTCACCCTCACTCGGAGTCCCAATCATTGTGCCGAGTTTCACATTCGCAATCGGATCCCAGCCCCGTTTTTCCCAATAACTTTCGTGCGCTTTCGCCAGATGGATATTCACGATCCATTTCGGATTTTTTGTGCCGTAGTGACCCGGGTTAAGTAGTCGGATGGGGAAACCGTGATCAGTCGGGAGCGGAACACCGTTCATCTCGTAGGCGAGAAGTGTATCTTCACGCATTGCGTCTTCCAGCGGAATCGCTGTATGGTAACGGTCTGCACAACGGAATACAACGACTTTCACTTCGGGTTTGGGCCCAACTTTCTCAAGCAGATCACGAAGCCGAACGCCTTTCCAGTGTGCATTGCTCATCTGTTCCGTGCCGATCGGGTCCCCGATACATTTCAGGGTACGCGTCGCTTCGACAGACTCCATCGCAACAATATCTTCAAGCCGGAGGGGCGGTATCCGTTTCTCGATTAAACCGGTGATTCCCATCCGCCATGTTGCCGCGTCGAGCACTTTAGGGTCACCGATCTGTAAAATATAGAAATCGGCATTAGGGGTCACAAAAGTCTTTGGTTTCAGCAACGATTTTACTTCTGTTTGTCCTTCGAGTTGGAGGGGTAAAACCATTCCTGCGGCACTAATCGCGCTCAGTTTTATGAACGTTCGTCTTTTCATTCTTTTAAATTTCCTTGCGGTTCGGTCAGCCGGGTTTAGAGTGTTCGTGTTCTGCTCGGTATATCCGCTTTCCACTTCGTTTCAAGCTGCGTATGCTTTTGAAAAGAGAGATATAATATACCGTCTGCCTCTTTGCTGACTGCTATTTCTCTTCGCGTCTTTTTCTATTTCGCATCCGCATCGTAATTTTTACAATGCCTCTCACCATGATCGCTGTGCCGAGACACAGCGTTAGAGGCAGCCCCCATCTCCATTGAAAAAAATAATAAGCAATGAAACTGATACACATTGCCGCAATGAAGGTATTCAGGAGTTTTTTGTTTTCATACCATTTTTGCATCTGTTTATAGTTATTGGTGTTCAATTGTTAACGTCAATAATCAAGGAAAATAATACCATATACCCGATTAAATGTCAAAAAAATAGAGCCTTCTGCTGTGAAATTCTCACTGCGAAGCACTCCGGATCGCGACTTTCACTGATCGCTAATGGCTGACCACCAACTTCAAAGATTTGTTGCATTCTGTTTAAAAAAGTGCTATGCTGCCTTTATACGTTCACAAAATAGAAAGGACCAGAACCTTTTATGGCGAAACAACCGAATATTCTTTTTCTTATGACGGATCAGCAGCGTTTTGACACCATCGGTGCCCTTGGGAACCCGATGATTCAGACACCGGGTTTAGATCGACTTGTGCGAGAGGGAACAAGTTTTACCTCAGCCTACTGCCCGTCCCCTGTATGTGTAGCATCGCGTTGTAGTTTTCTGCTTGGACAGTGGCCACATCAGACAGAATGCACGAGTAATTCCGCAATGCCCCAAGATCGCGTTTCAGTGATGGAACTGCTCAACGAGGCAGGCTATCAGACACATGGTATCGGCAAGATGCATTTCACGCCGCAAAGCCGAAAAATGTGGGGGTTTGAGACGCGCGACTATTCCGAGGAAGGACCCGGCCCTGACGATTTTACGGCTTCTCTGATTGAGAACGGTTATGATCATGTTGTAGCACCGCACGGTGAGCGGAGTGAATATTATTACATCCCACAACCCTCACAACTCCCCGCGCGTCTACACCATACGCAGTGGGTAAGCGATAAAACGCTCGAATTCTTCTCAGCGCGCGATACCGATCGCCCCTTTTTATGTTGGAGTAGCTTTATTAAGCCGCATCCACCGTTTGAATCGCCTGTGCCGTGGAATAGGCTCTATCGGACAGTCGAAATGCCACTGCCGTTCTTGCCATCAGATTATGAGCATCTACATACCTATTGGAACCGACATCAAAATCGTTATAAATATCGCGATCAAGGACGAGATATGAATCTCCTTCGGACGATGCGCGCCGCTTACTACGCAGCCATCTCCTTCATTGATTATCAGGTGGGGCGAATCCTTGATTATCTTGAATCGGAAGGCGAATTAGACAACACCTTAATCCTTTACACTTCCGACCATGGCGAGCTGCTCGGCGACTATGACTGCTACGGCAAACGTTCGTTCCTTGATGCTGCCGCTCGGATTCCGCTGCTTGTCCGCTACCCTGAACGTTTCGAGGCGAACGCGCAATGCAATATACCAACCAGTCTTGTTGATGTACTACCGACAAGCCTCGGTGCTGCCGGATTACCAGCGCAGACAGATCGGAGTGGCGTTGATCTCGCAGATATTGCCACCGGAAATATACAACGCGATGCTATCATCGGTCAGTTGGGACAGGAAGAGACAGGACTCTATATGCTCCTGACAGACGAATACAAGTACATCTACTCTGCTGCCGATCGGCAGGAGTGGCTCTTTAGGCGTATGCAAGGTAGACTTGACGAGCGGAATCTCGCTGGTAATCCGGGATATGGCAGAATTCTTAACGCTTATCGAAAACGTTTGATTGAATGGTTCCGCAGCGACGGTTATGAAGTCCCACTTGACGGTGATAAATGGCGCGACTTCCCGCCGCCCGTTGAACCTGAGAACCCAGATGCTGGGCAACTTTTCCAAGATGGGCGTTCCGTGAGTGACCAGTTTCCGCCCGGGTATTCACCGAATGTGGATACACTCAGAAATTGAGCACTATACAGTTTTGGATATATTGCCCAGCAATTATAAGCCATGCCTATACATCGCTCTGTTAAAACGTTAATTTCAAAGGCAGGATGGCACGCCTATAATACTTATCGTAAAGGTGTGCACTACCACTTCAAACTCTCACGCGCCGCTGCGCTGTTAGATGCACCACGCGAGACTATTGAAGCATATCAGACGGAACGTTTAGAAGAACTCCTCCAGCACGCCTACCAGACGACGCCTTATTACCGTGAATTGCTAAAGACAGAGACACCTAATATAGCGGAAATCCCACCGCTTGAGAAGAAGCACATTCGAGAACAATTCGACGCACTCTGTTCTACAGCTTTTACTGAGGAACAGCGGATTGCGAACGCTACCGGCGGTTCAACGGGGACACCGCTTACCTTCTATCAAGATAGAAACTATTGGAATCAACGGAATTTGAGCGTCTACTATTTTGATCGATGGGCAGGCTGGAATTTCGGACAACCGCAATTGGTGATCTGGGGAGCTCCCGTAGATTTGGAAGACGAAGGACACTGGAAATATCGGCTCGGCAACTTCTGGCGGAATCAGCGTTGGCTTAACGGATTTCATCTGACAGACAAAACGATGC
The DNA here is from genome assembly GCA_022394775.1 of Candidatus Poribacteria bacterium. Taxonomy (GTDB): domain Bacteria; phylum Poribacteria; class WGA-4E; order WGA-4E; family WGA-3G; genus WGA-3G. Next base: position 9,595 of record JAGFCB010000106.1, on the reverse strand, counting down.
GCGCCGTGTTTGAACAGATGGATCAATCCCCGCCACAGACGATCCTCGCGTATCCTTCATCGCTTTACCAATTTGCTACGTTTCTTTCTGATAACGACTTGATTCCGAAATGGAATTTGAAGGGGATTATTGCTTCCGCCGAAATGTTACATCCACATTATCGCGCCTTAGCCGAGATTGTTTTTAAAGCGAAGGTCCATAATCGCTACGGCGGACGGGAAGTCGGTTTAATCGGAATGGAATGTGCAGAAGGCAGGATGCATATTAACTGTCGGGACATCTACCTCGAAATAGACAGTCCTGATCCATACAGTGAACCTGGAGAGATTCTGATCACGCAGCTGAATAATTATGCTATGCCGTTTATTCGGTATCGGATTGGAGATGTCGGTATGCTCTCGGACGAAGTATGCCCCTGTGGTAATAGTTTACCTATTTTGGCTGAACTGCTTGGACGTACTACGGCAACTTTCCGGACGAGAATGGGGACATTGATACATGGCGGCTATTTCACACGACAGTTCTACGAGGTCAAAGGCGTGAACCAGTTCCAGATAATCCAAGAGACCCTTAAGCATTGTGTCTTAAAAGTCGTTGTTAATACACAGTGGACAGAGGCAACACTTCGTTACCTCGTTCAGTGTATCCAGAAGGCACTCGGTGAGGAGGTCGTTGTCACAGTAAAATTTGTAGAGGATATTCCGCTTGCTGCTTCAGGCAAGCGGGAATACACGATTTCAAAAGTTGGCACACCTACTATTGATTATAGTAAAACCGAAAAATAAATCAACACTTTAAAAAGTAACAAACCTACCTCCAATGCAGGGTTTTTGCTGGAGGTGTTTTTGCTTGGGTATTTCTGCGTATTGCTTGGGTGTTTCTGCGGATTTCTTCAGGGTTTGGAACCCAGCCTTCTATGGATGTCTCAATTGTAGGTTTTACTATAAAAATCACTGCTACGATAGACACAGGTCGCTGAGGGGCGCAACCCGTTTTGTTCCACCGGGAAGGTAAGCCAAAATCATCCCATCAATCAGTAGACTTCGATCCGCGATAACACCGGTACTCTGTTCCGCTGTTAAACCCTTTGAAAGCAATAGATAGAAGGTATCTTTTGCCCAACCGGGGGTGGTATAGAAATTTCCCTGTCCCTTTGAAATAACAAGATCAGTTTCTAACAGCGCATTCACAAATTCGGGTGTCGCCTGATAAAGGTTGGTGCCAATCGTTTTCGCACCTGACGAGATCAGCTGAACAACACCGTCTCGAATCGCTTCCTGGAGTTCTTGAAATTGTGGGTAGCCCGTTATTTCGTGTAGATCGGCAAGGGTTACATCATTGCTGGCATTATCCACTTTTCCAACCACAATTATTTGGTGCCCGTATTGAACAAGTTCCTGAACGAAAGCAATATCAAAAATCACTTCTCCGTCGTTATCAGCGAGCCAGAGAATCTGCTGCGGCGCGCCATCAATGACCTTTTCACAAAACTGTTCATAACAATCAATAGCGAAAGGTATTTCGACTGCTGCCCGCAGTGCCTCAGAAAAGTACTCAGGGTTCGCGTTGAGTTTACTTACAACCCGCGCGCTGCTGTAATCAATAATATTCCCAGCGACGACTAACTTTAAACGCGTCAGCCAGTTGTCCTCCCAAAAATCCGAGAGTAGGTCGAGTGCAGTCTGTCGCGCCTTTAGTTTATCACTGCGGTAAGGGTTTGGGTTGCCGGTATGGAGACCTACCATCTCAAAGATACTCCCCCACAACTCTTCAGGCGTGAGGGCTTCAATCAGATAATCAGAATTTGCGCGTCGTAGATCCAAGAGTGTTTGGACAGCATCACACACAACCTGTTGTAAGTCGGGATCGCTCGTCGCTCGCGGGATGAGTTCTGCAGCACTGTGTGTTTGAACATGCTGACGGAGGTTTTCCCAATCGGGCAGTTCCTTTTTCTCTCCAAAAGTAAAAACGCCAGGACTGTATTCCGGTGGCACGATCTGATTAAAAAGCGACTTCGGTACTGCAGGCGGGGCTTGTACCGGTGGAACACCGAACGTTTGATGCGTCAAAGTGATACCAGACGGGATCACTGTGCCGCGCGCAACAACCTCTGACAGCTGAACACCACTGCCTACACTCGCTGCATCGAATGTGGAATTTTTAATCGTGCTACTTGTCGCAAGTCCACGCACAGGCTGCGATAGTGTTTCAGGGAGTGAATTCGATTCAAACGTCGTATCGTTCGCGGAGACATCTTGCAATCCGACGCCATCACCTACCGTTGTTGCCCCAAGCAACGTAACATTTTCAAGCCTACAATAATCTCCGATCCGCACCTTTTCACCGAGATGTACCCTACCGATGAGATAGCACGCCGTACCAATCTCAACATCATCACCTGCCAATGTTATCTGTGCATTCGGATCGACGCGAACGCCTTTTCGCGCGAGGGATTCTCGCACCTGAGCAAACAGTGCCGCTTCACCTGTTAAAACATTCGACCAGCGGTTAACTCCAGACAACACTTCGCCGCGATAGATAAAGGCGTTTGTTTTCAGTCCATCTTCATAACAGTGTCGGATAAGATCGACATGATGAAGTTCACCGTTGCGATTTGTATGGGGTTCCAATCGGTGTATCCGTTCTAACAACGCGCTTTTCCGAATGAGTGTGATACCTGTGTTGGTATACGCTTCGCCCCTGGGCAACCGATTCCACATCTCCTGCTGCTCTGCTTCGGTCATGTCGTACCATTCTTTGGTTCCCGTGAGCCTTCCTTCAGTATCAAAGAAAAGTCCACCCTTATCTACGACTGTTTCAGGAATTTTGCCACAGAGCGTAACATCCGCATCAGAGAGGAAATGGGAGAGCAGTGTCTGTGCGAAAATTTCACGTTGTAAAAACGGTTCGTCACCGAATGCTACGCCGATCCATTCAGCATCGGAGTCTTCAAGGGCAGGGAGTGCTGCTTGCAGCGCACCCCCCGTACCGTTCATCTCTTCCTGAATACATTGGATAGCGTTCGGACCCAGCAGCCGTTCCGCAGATTCGCTTTTCTCGATCCGTGCTGCCATCTGTGGGTTAATCACAACAATGTCGGGACGGTTGCCGGGCAGGTAACGTCTCGAGTGTTGGAGTGTGTTCTGCTCCCCGAAGGTGATGTCCAGTGTTTTGCTCAAGCGTCCAGTAGGATCAATCCGCGTGCCTTTACCCGCAGCAAGCACGACCCATTGGGGTGTGAGCTGGTGTTCAAGCGTATCTGCCGGAAGTGTGGAGAGGAAAATTTCAAGGGCAGTGGTATCAGCAGAAATCGCTGCAAGTGTGTCTTCTATTTTACAACCGAGTAAATTTTCAAGGAGGTGTGTCTTCATTTAATAATTTTTGCTGTCTGATTTTGTGTAAATATTTTGAAACCGCGTTAATGTTGTTTATAGGTTTTCGATGATTGCTTTGACTAATCTTACCTTAAAATGCGTTGCCGCGATTCCAGAGTTTCTGAACAATTGTTGTGGATTCATTAACAGCACCTTGTCCACTGGCGACCGAGCAAATTCAAACTCGTTTTGTAAAGTTTCCATAATGTGTCACCTATCTAAGTTTGCGGATAAATTCTTGCGGTATTTCATATTTTAGCATAGATTCTTTATCAAATACAATACTGATTTCAACTTCTGTTTTGCCGTGGTGAATACGTGTAGGTTGATACGAAGAACGATTTTATTTGAAAAGTCGATTTAGTTTTGTGAGGCAATCTTGTAGGCTTGCAGTATCCGTCAATGTGAAAGAAATTTCATCTGGACGTTCATCATCGCGGGTTACATTATAGACAACAAGTCCATCACCGTATACTTCTAACATCACTACGCCATCTTCAAGATGCCATTTGAAATTAAGGATACCGTCTTTTGTCCAACGGATGTCCGGGGTCGGAATGCCAGAAGCGAAAAGAGTTTCCATCAGAAAGAGGGCATCATTGAATACCAAATCCGGTGCAGGGAGAAAATCCTGATCTTCTATAGTAGGTTCCGCTACCGATTCACGGATTTTCGAGAATTCCGCTTTTATATACTTCCGAAACGATGTCTGATCTGTTCGTGCGTTTTCAAAAGATGCTTGCATAATGTTACTCCATGTGTATGTTCGGTAGGCATGCGTTGATAACACGCCTACCTATATTTACGCAAAAGATGCTAATCGGTGCCTCTTTGTTTGAGATGTGCCCAAGTGGTCGCCAATTTGCCGCCTGCTTCGACGGCGAGGACACCACTCGCTAATTCCGCAATCTCTGCTTCTGTCAATGCTCTATCATAGATGCGCACATCGTCAATGAGTCCAGGCCACGATGTGCCATTATTATCCTTTGCCCCTTTACCAATGAGTAATTTGGTGGCACCAGAGATTTCTCCCACTTTACCATCGTCATTGTGTGTAGGATCATCATCAAGCTCACCATCAATATAGAGGGTCAGTTGTTCACCACTTACCCAAGTAAAAACGAGGTGTTGCCACTCAGTCGTTTGCACATCGCTTTTACCCTCATACGCTTGACCACCACCCGTTGTCGTAATTGCGCCCTTGATAAGATTCGTACCCCCTGGTGTTGACCAACTTGCGGCATCGTAGCGGAATCCGAAAACATCATCGCCGCCAGCAGGGTCTTTAGCAAAGATAATACCTCTATCGTGTCCAACTGAATCAGATTTTACCCAAACAGAAATCGTAAAAGCCTCAAGCCCGTTGATATAATCCCCGCCGTTCGGGTCTTCAACGACAGCACCTGCACCATCAAGTGCCACTGCCCCACCGATCTTACCGCCATTCGGTTTCCATTTGGCACCCTCAACGAGTTTAGCGTTGTTGCCATTTCCGCTCTCATCAGAAGCGGTTTGTCCTGAACGTTCATCAAAAGGCAGATAAATCAGTAAACCGTCATTCAGACCAGCACTTGCGACCGATGTTAGGTAAACAGTCACTATGAGTGTTGTTAATATGACCCAATTTCGGGTTCTCATTGGAGTTCCTCCTATATGTGGTGTGCGGTTAATTAGCAAGATTGCAAACCCCGTCTGCATTCGGTGTGGAAAAAAGGGACAGGTATAAAGAAACCTGTCCCTATAACCTTTACTATGCGTGTTTAGACGTTACACACATCAAAAGCGTGTTGCATCGCATCAAACGCATCGCCTTTAGGACCAAATTCGTGTCCTACGTAAAGCTCGTATCCGGTTTTGGCGATAGCGCGCATCACGGCAGGATAATAAATTTCCTGCTCATCGTCGAGGTCGTTTCTACCCGGATTACCAGCAGTATGGTAATGCCCGATGTATTCACTGTAGTCCGTGATATTACGGATGAGATCGCCTTCCATAATCTGCATGTGATAGATATCGTAGAGCAACTGCGCCCGCGGTGAACCGACACCTTGGCAGACTTCAACACCCCATGCCGTCGTATCGCATTGATAGTCCGGATGGTTGACTTTGCTGTTAAGGAGTTCAACACAGAGGTTGATCTCTTTCTCTTCAGCATATTTGGTGACGCGTGACAGACCAGCGATTGTGTTATCGCGACCTTCTTCTTCCGATCTACCTTCCCTGTTCCCAGAGAAGCAGATGAGTCCGGGGATGTCGTTTTCCGCTGCGATGTCAATATTCTTGAGGAGTTCATCCTCAATTCTATCATGGTTGCTCGGATCGTTCAATCCAGACGGAAGGGACGAGTGTCCTACGATAATTGCGACGCGCATCCCATGATCCTTGACGACAGACCAGTATTCTGCGGGCAGCATCTCAACAGATTTATAGCCGATTTCCGCGGCTTTTTTGATAACATCTATGGGGTCTCTGCCGCGGCTGAAACCGCCAAAGCAGATGGATTGATTAATTGGCATAATTCTCTCTTTCTTTTTTTTAGGGGCGAGGTTTCCTCGTCCCGTTATTTTCTATAGATCTATCGCTTTACCGGTGCGGAAGGATGTACTTGCCGCGAGCATAATACGAAGCGTCTCTAATGCGTCGCTATAAGGCGATAGGATCTTAGAGGCATCACCGCTCTTAACAGCATCAATAAAGACACGGTCTCTGTCTGCCCCACCGTCGCCAGAAAGCGGTTCTGTCTCGCCACCACGGTTCACGTTGTTCGGACCACCAACGGTGACAACCAACCCACGTGTGAACACTTCAAGATGGACGCGACCGAAGCCTTCCATAGCGCAACTTGAGACGATATTCGCGACGGCTCCGTTCTTAAATTCGATGTTCACCATGCTGATGTCCTCTATATCGTAGTTTTCTACATGTGTCATACTACCACTTGCAGCAACACCGTGTACGGTTTTACCGTCGCTGCCGATGAGGAAACGTGCGAGATCGAAGATGTGCGTTGTCTGTTCAACGTGCTGGCCACCGGATTGTGCGTGAACCCGCCACCACGGTGTACCGGGCATACCGCCGATCCAGTAACCGAGTGCGCCGAGAATTTGGGGCTGCTCTTCGAGCATCGCTTTCGCATTCTGCGCGTTGCCACCATAACGCCAGTGATAACCAACGCTTGTGATTACACCACTTCGCTCAACGTCTTCATTGATGATGATTGCAGGTTCAAGTTCAGAATGAATCGGTTTCTCAATGAACATTGCTATGCCTTGTTCACAAGCGATACGCTCTTGCTCACCGTGTGCAAACGGCGGTGTACAGATATAAACCGCGTCCAGATCTTCTTTGTCGTACATGACCCGATAGTCTGTATAAGCGTTTCCGCCGAATTCTTCGGCACGTGCCTTCGCGCGGTCTTCCGAAATATCGCACATCGCACAAAATTCGACATCCTCAAAGTTATCTTTAAGATTGTTCATGTGCGCACCAGCCATACCGCCGGTTCCGATAAAACCGAGTTTCACTTTATCCATGTTTTCTCCTTAAAAATGGGTGTTTCAAAATCCCTAAGTTTTACTGCTATAGTTTAACAAAACCCTCTGTTATATAGCAAGCAATTTATTTCCAAATGTGGTATAATACTTTAAATGGCTAACTACCTAATAGCCAACAGCCAAAGAACAAGGAGGAACACTATGGGTTTCAAATTTGGATATAGTACATTACGTTGGCAACAACCTGATTTTGAAGAACTGTTGACCCAACTCAAAAGCGCAGGTTGGGACGGTTGGGAGATGCGTCAATCTTTGGACTGGGTCGGAACACCACAGCGGATTCGACAGGTCTGTGCCAATACCGACCTACCCGTCGCTGCGGTCACAGCACGCGGGCTGCCAATCGACAAAAATCCCGAACAGATGGAGCTGAATAAACGCCGGATTGACTTCGCCGCAGAAGTTGAGGCGGACTGTTTCATGTTCATGGGGGCGGGTAAACCCCAAGACCGACCTGTCGATAATTCCGATCTCGCAGCACTCGCTGACGTTTCCGAAGACTGGGCAGAATACGCCGCGCAATACGGTTTGGATGTCTGCTATCATATCCACACAAACACTACGGTCGATTCAATTGACGACTGGGCAAAATATATGAGCCTGCTCCGAAAGTGCAAGTTGTGCATAGACGTTTCGCATTCCGCGCTCTGGGGCTACGATCCGATTGACTCTATTCGACGTTATGGTGATGTCCTCGTCTACGTCCATCTTCAAGATTATTCAGGCTATACGGGTGGAGAGGGTAGCAATTATGACGTGGATTGGGTTGATGTCGGTGCTGGAAATGTGATGGACTTTCCAGGAATTATGTCCACTTTAGAAGATCTCAATTATGATCGGTGGATTACGGCGTGTCCGGGCATGGTGGAAGACCGTTCGGATGAAGAGCGGATGACAGTGAATCGGGAATATTTGCGGCGATTAGGTTATTAGGGTATCGGGGTTAGAAACCCCTCCTACAAGAAAGGAAGATACGAAGCGTATGAACCAAGCAGCGGGTGAAATCCGCTCTATTCTTGCTACAGATTGTGGCAGTACGACGACGAAAGCAATTTTAATTGAGAAACGAGATGACGAATACCAACTGATCGTGCGGGGCGAGGCACCCACAACTGTTGAGGCACCCGTTGAAGATGTAACCGCAGGCGTTATCAATGCCATCACCGAAGTTGAGGAACTCGCAGGTCGCAAACTCCTTGATGATGGGGTCATCATAAAACCACAAAACGGCGACGAAGGTGTTGACATCTATATATCGACCAGCAGCGCAGGCGGTGGGCTTCAGATGATGGTCGCCGGTGTTGTGCGTAACCTGACTGGAGAGAGCGCGGAACGCGCTGCGCTCGGTGCTGGCGCGATTGTTATGGATGTCATTGCCTCTAACGACAAACGCCTCCCACACGAAAAAATTGAACGTATCCGCCATCTCCGACCGGATATGCTACTCCTCTCTGGTGGAGTTGATGGTGGAACGACTTCTCACGTCGTTGAATTAGCTGAGATTATCGCGGCTGCACGCCCAAGACCGCGGCTCGGTATCGCTTACGAACTTCCCCTGATCTATGCTGGAAATATAGATGCCCGTGAATCGATCCAAGAACGTTTGCAAGATGTGATGGCATTGGAGATGGTAGACAACCTCCGCCCCGTTTTGGAACGTGAAAATTTGATGCCGACACGCCACAAGATTCAAGAACAATTCCTTGAGCACGTCATGGCGCACGCGCCCGGCTACAAGCGACTCATCGACTGGACGGACGCACCTATCATGCCAACCCCTGGTGCAGTCGGAGAGATCATCCAGACCGTCTCTGAACAACAGGATATTGAAGTGGTCGGTGTGGACATCGGTGGCGCGACGACAGATGTCTTTTCTGTCTTCAAAAATAAAGAATCGGAATCGATCTTTAACCGAACTGTCAGTGCGAACCTCGGTATGAGTTACAGCGTCTCGAATGTCCTCGCTGAAGCCGGCTTAGAAAACGTTCTCCGGTGGGTGCCGTTTGATATTGAGGTCGGGGATCTCCGTAATCGCATTAAAAACAAGATGATTCGTCCGACGACGATCCCACAAACCCTGCAAGAGTTAATTCTGGAACAGGCGATTGCGCGTGAGGCACTCCGACTCGCTTTTGAACAGCATAAACAACTGGCGGTTGAATTGCGCGGGGTCCAACAACAGCGTACGATCTCTGAAGCCTTTGATCAGGCGGAGAGTGGTCAGACGCTCGTTAATATGCTCTCTTTGGATATGCTTATCGGGAGCGGTGGTGTTTTATCGCACGCACCCCGTCGGCAGCAAGCGATGCTCATGATGATAGACGCATTTCAACCCGAAGGCATAACCCATCTCGCGGTTGACAGTATTTTCATGATGCCCCAACTCGGTGTACTTGCGCAAGTCAACCCAGAAGCCGCGACGCATGTCTTTGAACGAGACTGCCTCATTCATCTGGGCACCTCTATTGCACCGATCGGCACCGGAAATACTGGAGACGAATGTCTCACTATTGAGGTCAGTGGTGATGGCATAGCTTCAATCAGTGAAAATATCCAGTTCGGTGAACTCCGTCGCTATCCACTGCCTTTGGGTGAAAAAGCGACACTGAAACTTCAACCTTCACGTCGGTTTGACCTCGGTTCCGGGAACGGTCAACCTATTGAAAC
>JAGFCB010000194.1 GCA_022394775.1 Candidatus Poribacteria bacterium | reverse complement strand
TGCCGCGCTTCGCGCTCCGACAGGGCGAATTGCTCACCATCTACGTCATGCTCTCGATCTCTTCGGCGATCGCGGGACACGATATGATGCAGACGCTTGTGCCTGTGATTCCAAACGGCTTCTGGTTTGCCACCGTTGAAAACGAATGGCAACAACTCTTCTGGCGGTATCTGCCAAGCTGGATGACACTCAGCGATTTGTCCGTCTTACCAGATTTTTACGACGGGGAAGCCTCTTTTTACTCGGCGCGGTATCTGGCAGCGTGGTGGGAACCAGCTTTATGGTGGACGATCTTTCTGTCCGTGCTGATATGGGTGATGATATGCATCGATCTATTGCTTCGGAAGCAGTGGATCGAACGAGAACGGCTCACCTATCCAATCGTCCGTCTGCCAATAGAGATGACGCACTCAGACGGCCGGCTCTTTAAAAACAAGATGCTCTGGGCAGGCTTCGGTATTGCAGCGAGCATTGAACTGATTAACGGCATCCACGCGTTCTTTCCAACCTTCCCAGAGATACCGGTCCGCAAGGCAGACCTCGGCATCTATTTCACTGAAAAACCGTGGAGCGCAATCGGCTGGACACCTGTTTATATCCTGTCATTCGGTGTAGGACTTGCATTTCTAATGCCGTTAGAGATGTCCTTTTCGCTTTGGTTCTTTTACTGGTTCTGGAAAGGTGAGCGCATCTTGGGAAGTGCGATGGGGTTACAGGCTTTGCCGGGATTTCCCTACGATGGACCGCAAGGCGTAGGCGCGTATCTCGGGATCGCTTGTTTTGGACTCTACGGCGGACGTAAGCATTTCTATGCGATGTTTAGAAATGTGACTGGAAAGAGAGGTACGGATCTTCCATCTGAAATGCAAGATACAACGGACTATCGGTGGCCCCTGGTAGGGTTGATAGGGGGTGTCCTTTTTCTCTTTATTTTTTCTCACCATGCGGGGATGGCAATTTGGCTGATAGCGTTATACTTTACGATCTATTATCTCCTCGCGTTAGGGATCACACGCGTCCGCGCGGAGGTTGGTCCCCCGACACACGAGATGTTTTCGGCAAACCCGCGGCAATTTATTCTCGATTCGCTCGGTTCACGTCCGATTCCACCACAGAGTTTAACGGTGCTGTCGCTGTACTTCGCGTTCAATCGTGGCTATCGCGCACATCCGATGCCACATACATTGGAGGCATTTAAACTTGTGGAAGTGTCGAATATGCGTGCAAGGCGGATGGTCGTCGCGCTGATGTGCGGTGTCTTTTTCGGCATCCTTGCTTCATTCTGGGCGTATCTGACGGTTTCCTACAAGACCGGCGCGGATCAGTGGGTGGTAAAGGGCGGTTATAGCATGCTCCGATCATGGCTCTATTACCCGACAGAAACAAACATCCCGGCGGTAACATTTATGGCGATCGGGTTTTTGTTTACAGGGTTGCTGTGGTGGTTACGCACGCGGTTTCCGATGTTTCCATTTCATCCGACTGGCTATGCGGTGGCAAGTAGTACGTTGACCTTCGGTTGGCTCTGGTTCTCCGTTTTTATGAGTTGGGGCATCAAACACCTCATCTTGCGGTTCGGTGGTATCCGGCTGTACCATCGAGTGTTACCGCTCTTTTTGGGATTAATTCTCGGGCAATTCGTCGTCGGTGGCACGTGGGTGCTGATCCGACTTATCTGGGGTGTGTCGGTTTATTCTTTTTATCGTTAGGTTTACGCAATATGACTTCAAAAACATGGTAAACACATCAAAATATCCCTCAAATCCTCAAGAAACACCGCAGTCTGGGCATCCGGGCGTAACTTTTCGCGCGATTCTACTTGGTATTATACTTATCCCACCGAACACCTATTTCATTATGGCGAATCACCTGCGTTACCGGAGTACACTGCCGACAACGATGTCGCTAATTTACAACGTAGTGGTGACGCTGGTGGTACTGGTCTGCCTAAATTTTCTGGTCAAACGGCTGCTGCCGCGCTTCGCGCTCCGACAGGGCGAATTGCTCACCATCTACGTCATGCTCTCGATCTCTTCGGCGATCGCGGGACACGATATGATGCAGACGCTTGTGCCTGTGATTCCAAACGGC
>JAGFCB010000037.1 GCA_022394775.1 Candidatus Poribacteria bacterium | reverse complement strand
ATTGAGAATCTTGAGGCGAACTATCCGGGGATGAAAGAACGTCTCTGTGATGAAGGCGGAAATATTCGCCGGTTTGTGAATATCTATCTTAATGATGAAGACATCCGCTTCCTCGACGGCAAAGCGACCGCTGTTGCAGACGGTGCTGAAATCTCCATTATTCCGGCGATTGCTGGCGGAAGTAATCTGTCTTAATAGCTGTCGGCTGTCAGTTGTCGCTTTTCAGAGGGATGATTTATATTTTTTCTCATTGCTGATTGCTGACCGCCAATTGCTATTCTAATGCTAATTTTGCAACCAGAAACCCTCAGTCAGATTTGTGACCACGCGAAATCGGACTTTCCCGATGAATGTTGTGGTGTTATTTTAGGTACTGATGCACAAGAATTTGTCCGGAAATGCCGGAATATACAGAACAAATTGCATCAGGAAGATCCGGACACATATCCGCGCGATGCGCGCACGGCGTACGTCATACACCCTGACGACTTAATTGCTATCCACAAAGAAGCAGATACACAGCAATGGCAGATTAAGGCGTTCTACCATTCACACCCGAACCACGAAGCATATTTTTCAGAAAAAGACAAAGCAGACGCAACGATGTGGGATGAACCCACCTATCCAGGTACTACCTACGTGGTTATCTCCGTTTACGACACTGAGATACGCGCGGTGAAGGCTTTCGCGTGGAATGAAACGGCGAAAGATTTCATAGAGGTTGAGGGAACACTTGGGAAAACATAAACGGTAGATGCGATCTCCGGATTGCAAGATCCACTGAGGCAAAAACTATGCAGCGCTGGCAAGCCTACCTTCAGCAATTTATGCCGGACATGCGCGTTGTGAAAACCCCTGCCCTTAAGCCCTACGTTGGGCTTCTTACATTTTCTGCTGCGTCCCTTGCAGTTGCCTTAGGAATAACGCTCCAAAAATACATTACCTTTGAATATCACTCAAATGCCGGTGTCGTCGGTTGGCTAAGCGTTAACGCGTACCCGAAACAACAGGAATACTTTTTCTATCTGCTGGCACTGCTCGGCATTCCGATCGCAATATGTCTATATTGGTTCGGATGGCGCGTGTTTTCACGTTGGTGCGCTGAACGCACTACACAACCGATACAGCGTGTGCTGAAAGCAAACGCATTGGCATCTATACCGCTATGGCTGTGTTGGCTACAGGTTTATTATATCGGTCAGAACGCGTTGATAGGTTTAGTCTTGCCGATCGGTTTGTCGGTTTTGCTGAAGTTGGTGCTACTGTATGCGCGGTATTTTCCGGGGCTGTGGAATTCTAATACAAGCGAGGTTGCAAACCTCGCCAGCGAAGATGAAACAAACCTCACCGACGCAGAGGGCGGCAAAATTCCTTTCGGTAATCATAGATTCCTAAAGTTTGGACGTATTGGACTCGAATACGTTATCCTCCCAATTTTTATCTACCTGCTTACCTATTCAGCGAGTATCCACGGTAACATAGATTTATTTCATGAAGGTGAACGACTCGCGCCCTTGAACGAAATGTTGCACGGTGGGGTGCCGTTTCGAGATGTCTATGTGCAGCACGGCGTGTTCCAAAACGCTTACTTGGCGTGGTTGGGCAGTCTATTTTTTGAACCGACCTTGTTCGGGGTGCGATCAATGGAAGATATATTAGACCCACTCGGTTACGTCGCGCTCTATCTGCTCGGTTTACAAGTTTTTCGCTACAGATTCTTGACAGCCTTCTTATGTATACTTATTGCTTCTGGCACCGATTTCTGGATATCCCCAAGGCACAGCCTCGGTTTAATTAGTTTTGCCTTCGTCGCTAACTTTTTGACGCGTCCGCAGAGGACATCACAGAATAGTGAAGTTTCATGGTGGTTGGTTTTCAGCTGTATTTTCACAAGTGTAACATTCTGGTTCGATGCTAGATTGGGTCTCTCTATGTTAGCAGCTTCAATCTTTTTCGCCCTCACCGCCAATACCTTCACACATTCCTCAAATACATCAAAGCTTAATGCGGTTTCGTGGACGCTGGTTCTGGCTGGTATTTTCACAAGTTTAGCATTTTGGTACAGTACTGAAGTCGGACTTTACACGTTAGGCGGTATTGGGTTGTTTCTGTTCATATATGGCTTACGGAGCGGTGTAGAAATACGGGAACGCCCGTTCCCTCTAATCAACTATAGCTGCGGGCTGCTGTTAGGCTTTCTCCCGATAGCTGCCTACTTTTTCTCGCACGGTGCTTTGGACGATGTCATCTGGAATTCTTATATCCAGTGTCGCTATCAACTCGCAACGTGGGGGCTCGCTTTTCCATCGCTATCAAAAACCCTGACGCTATTGTCGTCGGACGGATGGCGCGCCTTTATTTTTAGTGAAGGGTTTCGGTGGTATCTACCGATCTGCGTCTTTTTGATTGTCGCGGCTTATTTGACATATCGAAGCCTCTCTGGCATTAACTCAGCTAACACGATGAAACTCCTACTCTTACTCCTCGGCGGTGTTGCCTTCTTCCGGACAGCGTTGGGTCGTTCAGACGGTGGACACCTGATTTATGGCGCGACTTTCTTATGGCTGCTCTGTCTGCTTCCGTTAGAGAGTGGTATTGTCAACATGTTCCGTGTCGGTTTATCGTCTCTAAGAGGTGAGAGATCTTGGCACGCTGCAGTGAAGACGGCATGGGGACTCATTCCGATAGTCATATTCTGTTGGTATGTTGGAGAAGCGCATCAACCTTTGGCGGGTTTCAATCAGAAATGGCAGCGGCTGCGTCAGAATCCGTTCAAGCAAAACACTGTAGCGCAGGAATTGGCACGTGCAGGCGCGGTGGATATCCCAGATGACCAGGTTGAACAGGTTCAAAAGGTTGTCGCCTATATTCAGGAAAACACTGAACCCAAGGAAAAGATCTTCGATTTTACGAGTCAGGGTGCTTACTATTTCTTTGCGAATCGCCCCGGTGTCTCTCGATTCCATCAGGTCTCATACGCATCGACTCCTGCAATGCAGCAAGAGGTTATAGAGGCTCTTGAAGAAGACAAAACGCGTTTGGTAATTTTTAAAACAGGGGGTTGGTTCGATGCTGTTGATGGTATCCGTGTTGAGGAACGGCACGCTTTGATTGCAGCATATCTACAAGAAAACTATGAACCGGCAATAGATATCAATGGCACGGAGATTCTGATACGGAAGTAGTTTTATTAGTTTTCAGTCCTCTATTTTTGTTGTTCAATGAAGATGCGATAAATATCCTCAAAGAGTCGGACATCCGTGAGTGTATCTTCGGCTGAAGACCGGAAGGGTTCATCGTTGCGGATGTTCGCGACGAAGTATTCCGCCTCCCTGTGATATGCCCATGTCCAACTCGGTCTCGGAATTGGGCGCGTGATTTCCTGTTCTTCGCCAGCGCGATAGATTTCAACCTCGGCAGGCGTGTTCTTCAAAAGTAACGGCGGTGCCCAAGTGTGAACCCACCCATTTTCAAAATAGACTTGGCTATGCTCGTCCCAACGATAGTGCGAAACATGTCCTGTTTCGAGTGTGACACGGATGCCGTCCATATCGAAGATGACAACGCCGGAGTATCCGTTTGCATCTAAATCGACGGCTTTGACGGTGACTTTGTCGCCCGCATCAAGGAACCAACGCATGAGATTGATGTTGTGCGTGTACTGCTGGAGGTACCCTAAATAAGAGCCTCGGTACTGCTCAGATATCCATTCTGGGGTTTTGACGGGCGCGCTCGGTTTGGGTTCGTCAGTACCGTCCATGTGGGTGTCAAGGTTGCAGACCCAATCCCCGCCGAAGCCGTGATTTCTGGCATAAGTCAAGCGTCCGAGTTCGCCAGTCTCTCGGAATTGTGACACCTTCGCCTTAACAATCTCGTTGCCAGCATCGTAGCGTTTCATGTAGCCGACCATCAACTTTTTGCCGGACTTCTGTGATGCTGCAACGATCGCCTCAGCCTGTTCAGTGGAGACAGCCATCGGTTTCTCCATGAAGACATGTTTACCTGCTAAGAGGAGGTCTTTGGCGATTTCGCCCTGTAAGGCGAAGTCAGCGGATACGGCTACTGCTTCAATGTCGGCGTTTTGTGCGAGTTGATCGTGGTCGCGGTAGAGTTCGGGGATCCCGAAACGGGTCTGGACTGTTTTTCCGAGTTCGGTGCGCATCTCGGCGAGTCCGATAAGTTCGCAGTCGGGAATACTCACGAAATTCGGGATATGGACTTTCTGTGCCATGAATCCACAGCCGATATAACCGAGTCGAATTTTCTCCATATTTTTATATTTCCTTGCGGTTCGGTCAGGGTAAATTTGGCATTTGAAGTGCTTTTCCGTATATCTAAAAGAAACACCCAATCAAATAAACCCAGCGCGTTGCTTGGGCTTCCGTTTTTTATTCTCACTTACGCAAAAAGCAGTAACTCCGGTATTTTAAACCCCCTAAAGAATCAGAATCAACGGTATGAATGCCGTGTGGTATTCCGCGCCCCTTATCAGGGGACTTTAATTACACCAAAAACGCATCTTTCCTTATATCCGCCCCATCCATCTGTAGGAACTTGGTGTGCTAAGCCGTGTGTCGTGATTCTATCTGTTCGACTGCTGTTTTAGCCCCTTCGCGTACGAGTGCGGAAGCATCGGCTCGGGCAAGCTGCTTCAATTTACCGAGACCGAGACTTGCTTCGAGTTTACCGAGCGCAACAGCGACGAAATAACGCACATCGGCATCTTCGTCGTCTAACGCTTCGAGGAGTGCGTTTGTATCCATCATAGTGGCGAGGTGCCGATCGGCATCCCCGATATTAATCAACGCTTGGGCGGCGATCCGCCGTGAATGGACATCCCCGTGCCGAAGGGAGGTAATGAGTTCGTCGTTGCCTTTCGGAATAATCGTAAGGTTATCCCAGTCGCAATCCAAGCAGAACCATGAGTTTCCGTCCAAGCGTCGGAGGTTCGTATTCTCACACGCGGGGCATTCCTCAAATTCCTGTTGTTGATTCACATCCATTTCTTTGATTACGGCACATACCGTGTGCCTGCTCCTTTTCGCGCCATGTTTGGCGTGTAAGTCGTTCACCTGTTTCAGGCAGTTGTTACAGTTTCGTCAATCGTAGGATTTCCTTCCAGTTCTGGTAGTTCGCGCCAAATTTCAGGTCCCTCCGGCTTGAAATTAATCGTGCCGATGAACTGCATGCCGTGATAGAAGTTGATTTTGAATTTACCGCCCCCGAAATTCTGTTTAAGATATTCCAACGGTGCTTCAACTAACGGACCCATTTCGTCTGCATGATAGAACGCGAGCGCCTTAAAGCGCACCGTATTGCCCACGGGTTCCTGTACGAGGAGCTGCGCTGAAGTTGCAGGAAAGAGCATTTGAAAGGCTTTCCAAAGGTCCGAAACAGTCGGATTCTCGTTTCCGATCCGCTTTTTGAAGTCGTTTTCAAGGTATTCTGAGAAGGTATTAAAAACCCAGTCCATTTTATATCGGCGCCTTTAAGAAGTCCTTCCAATCAAAATTAGGCAGAGGGAACTCCTCTGTGGCTTCACATTGTCAAAATGTAGCGGCTTTCTCGAAAAAATCAATATCTACGCGTTCAACGCCAGCGTCCCGTGCGTTTTCAGCGACACGCTGGACAACCATCTCTCGGACAAATGGGATCGGTATCCGTTTAACCCGGTGTTCAACTTCCTCTGTGCAAGGCACTGTAGTGTTATCAAGGTATGGACCGTCCTGAAGCACAGCTGCATCGGGATGGTCGCATGTCTCTGGCACGAGTTGCTGTAACCGCATTGAGACGTAATCGGTTACCCACTCCTTGAACGCTTCCGCCTTCTCGGTGTCTACCGCACCAAGATCAGGACGCTGCGCTAACTTCTCATTGATGCTGACGAGTAGGTTTTCGACACGTGTCAAGCGTTCTTCTACATCTGTAAGTCGTTCGTTTGCACTGTTTTGTTCGTTCATGTTTCTCCTCTTTTTATATTTCCTTGCGGTTCGGTGAGGTGTATCGGATAAAAAACGGTTTGCTCCGTAGATCCAGAAGAAATCAGCAGAAATACCCAAGCAAATACCTCTACCAAAAACCACTCCATTACATTACGCGCTACGGTTGCTTGCTGTTTTTCATCGGAACCCCGATTTGGACATCGGACAAATCGGCGCAGAAACCCAATATTTAAAAAACCTAAATTGCCCAATATTTCCAAAGGTCATCTGGAATTTCGTGTTTGATCTCCTCCCGCTTTTGATGGGAATAGCGAGCAAAGATCCCAAAACGCGGAATGTCTCTTATATTCGCAGATCCGGTATGGCAGAGAAAAGCATGCCATAGGACGACATCGCCCGCGGTACCCGTAAATTCGCGGGGACCTTCTGGCGATAAATCTGAGAGTACGTGCCATCCCCAATCCTCGATGTCGTAAAAACTGCCATCAATCTGTTCAGGATATTGAAGGAAGTATTTATGTGTTGACTGGTGGCTCCCGGGCCAAAAGACGAAAGCACCACCATTGGGTTCAACATCATAGAGATAGGTTGTCGCGCCGAGCATAAATGGACTCCAACCCCCCGGACCGTATGCATCAATGTGACCGCTGCCCGGCATTGCCCACGCTTCTTCAGGATTGGGCCATTTGACGAGCGGAGAACCGCCACCGCCTGCAAATTGTCCGCCACCGAGCTGCTCAGTAATCTCCTGCATTGCAGGCAGTTGCCCGAACAGTGGTGAAAAACTGAAGTTTTGAACCACATAATCGTTGGGCCAAGTCTCTGGCGTTTCAAGGCTGGAATCGAAATGCTTCCAGATTTGTTCCCGCCATCCGTTAATTATCTCCGAATCAATAAAATTTTCAAGGATAAGGTATCCGTGTTCCTGAAAAAACGCAATCTGATCTGCTGTAAGCATCTAAGTTTCCTCTATCCGTAAAGGACTGATGGCTGATAACTGACAACCATCTCTTAAATTGCCCAATATTTCCAGAGATCCTCTGGAATCTCGTATTTAATCTCATCCGCTTTTTGATGGGCATACCGTGCGAAGAGACCGAAACGCGGGGTATCTGTTACATTCTCTGAGCCGGTGTGGCAGAGAAACGCGTGCCACAGGACGACATCACCCGCGGCACCAATAAATTCGCGAGGACCTTCAGGCGACAAATCTGAGAGCACGTGCCATCCCCAATCTTCAATATCGTAGAAACTGCCGTCAATCTGCTCAGGATATTCGAGGAAGTACTTGTGCGTTGACTGGTGGCTTCGGGGCCAAAAGATGAAAGCACCGCCGTTAGGCTCAGCATCGTAGAGATAGGTTGTCGCGCCGAACATAAAAGGACTCCAACCCGCAACCGCACCATACGCGTCGATGTGTCCGTCCTTCGGCATTTCCCATGCTTCTTTGGGGTTGGGCCATTTGATAATAGGTGAACCGCCACCACCTGTAAAAAATTGTCCACCACCCAGTTGCTCGCTAATCTCTTGCATCACAGGCAAGTGTCCAAAGACCGGTGAGAACTTGAATCCCGGAATTTCATAGTCGTTGGGCCAGGTCTCCGGCGTTTCAAAACTGGAATTAAAATGCTTCCAAACCTGTGTCCGCCATACATCAATTACTTCCAAATCAATGAGGTTTTTAAGAATCAGGTATCCGTGTTCTTGAAAAAATGTTATCTGTTCGGCAGTTAGCATACAAATTTCCTATACGGTTGTTGCTACGGCACAGCGGCGTGTGCCTACTACTTTGCATCAGCGTTTTGGTCGGAAAGATGGGATGCCGGTTTTATCAAATCGTTTCTTAACGGCTTGCATGAGTTCCGGAGTAACCTCTCGGTGACCGTGTTCACGTGCGTACTTTTCGACACTTTTGACGACCATACCGCGGGCAAATGATGGTACACGTTTTAACCTTGCTTCTGCTGCTTCCGTCCACTGTAAATCGTAATCGGTTTCCGTTGCAAAAGCAACCTTTTTCTCAATTTGAACAGGCGACGCACTGTTTTGCTCTGCATCAGCAGTAGCAGACGATCCGGGTTCATATTCGCATGATGCATCTTCAGCGAGGTAGTTGCCAGTAGTGGCATAGGCACGTGCCCTACAACCGCCACACACCTCTTTGAATTCACACACGCCGCATTTCCCTTCGAGCATATCCCGGTTCCGCAAGTCCTGAAAAGTTTTTGATTCATTCCAGAGTTTAACAAAACTCTCGTCTTTGAGGTTTCCGACGCTAACGGGTAGATAGGGGCAAGGTGTCAGTTCACCCTCAGGCGTGATGCGACAGTAGTAAATGCCACACGGACAGGTGCCGCTTGGATAACCTTGCAGGAAGACGGAGTCGGATTGTTGCCCATAGATAACACGCTTGTAGTGGGGGGCGCATTTTGCAGCGATGAGCATCTTCCCTTTATAGGCGGCTTGCAACTCGAACATTGTCTCAAGCATCTTCTCATACTGCGTAGGTGTAAGATCCATTACCGTCTTACCTCTACCGGTTCGGACGAGGAAATAGAGGTTGAGTACTTTGGCACCGAGCTGGTACGCGAAGTCCACGATTTTTGGAATTTCGTCGTAGTTCCATTGTGTCACCGAAGTCTGAACAAGGAAGTCCATTTGTGCCCGTTTGAGTGCCTCAACACCGTTCATCGTTGCTTTCCACGCGCCTTCCATCCCTCGAAACTTGTCGTGATCTGTTGGTCGGATAGCGTCGAGACTCACGCCTGCACCGGTGACACCGTGCTGTTGCATCTGCTCGACCACAGCGTCGTTGAGCAGGACACCGTTTGTGCCCATGACAACAAGAAACCCGGTATCGGAGGCATACTTCGATATCTCCAAGATATCCGGGCGTAATAACGGTTCACCACCAGTGAGAATAAGGAGGATGTGCGGATTGATTTCGGCGATCTCGTCAATGACACGGAAACATTGGGATTGGCTTAATTCCGATTCACGTGCGTATTCCGTGGAACCTTGAATATCAGATAGTTGAAAGTTTCCGTTCCCTAACTCGTTTGTGTCTACGAATCCTGCTGGGAGATAGCAGTGTGTACATTTCAGGTTACACAATCGGGTGATATTCCATGAGACTGCCTGAACTTTCGTATTTTTAATCATGCCTAGCTCGGTTGATGTGTTTTGTAGTTGTAAATGCTGTGAAAATCTCGTCGGAGTCTTTTGACGTAAGTCGTAAAAATTGCTTCCTGTAAAAGGATACCCTTGGGCATTACAGGTATATGAACCTTCACGGAACTGGTCCTATAAGAGCATCGCGAGGGCGAAAACGATTAAACCTGCAATCAGTGTCAAACCTCTCCATACATTGATATAAGGACTCTGGTTGTGATGCGCTTCGCTGTCCGGTGGCGTAACCTCAAGATGCCGCCGATAGAGCGAACTATATAGCCCCCAAAAGAGTGCCATGAGTCCAAACGCCGCAAACTTCGCGACGAAAGTTAACACATAGATCTTGAAATCGCTACCACGCTGCTGCGTGAAAAATCCGTTATTTAGGGCAACAATAAAGAATACCATCGCGCCTGTCGTCAGCAGGACATGAATCATCAATCGTATCCAAGTCCGAAAACGGTTGTGGACTGCTAACAGGTCTTGCGGTGGCAAATTTTGCCGCAGGATTGGCATAGCGATGAAGGTAGAAAAGAGTA
Source organism: Candidatus Poribacteria bacterium (assembly GCA_022394775.1). Classification (GTDB taxonomy): domain Bacteria; phylum Poribacteria; class WGA-4E; order WGA-4E; family WGA-3G; genus WGA-3G. The sequence goes on along the minus strand of JAGFCB010000037.1, from coordinate 53,850 downwards.
CGCCGCCGAACCAGATGATTGCTGCAATCAGGTGGATGCTTCGGATGACAAGTTCTACACTCTCCCGCATTATTTTTGTGAATCCCAATTTTTGATAAATGATACCATATTTTGTGCCTAAAGTCAAATTTGATTTGGAGTCGGTTGGTATAGGAGGTGTTTAGCCAGAGTGAAGTGTTGAGTCTCAGTGTGCGCTGCTGCCCCTGTCTGAAGTGTCCCTTGCTTGGATTCAATGGCGGTGACAGACGTGGTGGTGTCCAACCGAGCGGACGGAAGAGGTTGTTGGCAATGATAGTGCGGTAGAACGATGCGGGCGTTGTCAAAGAGGCAGTTGGCAGTGGGAAAAGCTGGTGGGTTAGAAGGTGGGACAGCGTTTGGCTTTACGCATTGGGGCGTGTGGAACCTCCTGCTGAGGGTGTATCGGAGGTCGTGTGTGTGTCAAGAAGTGCGAAATGATCGGGGCGACACTAATCATAGAAAATAAAGACCACCACGGAAAAACTTTGTGGATATAGGCAATGGCGTAGGCGTACAGTGAAAGCAGATGCGTATTATCTCTACCGATCGGCAGCCAGCGGTGCATATCGCGGGCGGGGAGTTTTCCGTGTTCAGCGATGGTGTTTGCCTGCCAGTGATAGAGATAGGCATCGTTTGCGGTGAATAGTTTCCCTTCCGGAAGATGTCCTACACCCTGAATGCGGATCCAGAAGGTGAGGAACAGGATACAGAAGAGCAGTAACCCCGTTAGCGTTTTCTGATGTAAAGTCAACATAAAACTATTGATTAATAGGAATCGGAACGACCTCAGCGTTATCCAAATCTATGCGGAATGTTCCATTTTTAAGTCTCTTCCTCACTTCCAATACTCGCTGGTATGCTGCCTCGTTTCCTGTTCCGGGATATAATTTCGCTGCAAGTTCAAGATGCCTTAAAGAATCTTCGGGGGATATGTTCACAAATATCGAGGAACTTTCCATGAAAATTCTTTGCAATCGCAAATATTCATCGATTTCTGCCGTGTTGTCATGGTTTTTGACGAGCCAGGATCTCATATTCGCGATTTGTTGGTCTACTGTTGCTTCACCCCAAGGAATTTTTCTATTTTGCTTTTTGGCAGATTGGTTCGGTGTCTCGGGTGCCTGGGGTAAATCGGCACCACTCACCGGTGCTGACATATCTTCAGACGGCATTTCAGCGATATCTTCATGCCTATCAGGGACAGCGTGTGGATGTGCATGTTCCGATTCGTTTGGTTCCGCGGGATCCGTTTCAGCTACGGTTTGTCGGGACACGCCATCAACAGCAGATGTCGATGGTGCCGCTTTCACGGTGTCTCTCTCTGACAATGGACCGAGACCCTCTTCAAATTTCTTTGTGTCGTGCCAGACATAGAGGTAAAGTGCGATCGTAGCAGTAATAATAATGAGACCTGTAACAGCATAGGCTTTCATTGGTAAACCTCCTAAAGAACGTAAGTTGTCACCTATTTATCAACATAGCATCCCATCCGCGCTTCCCAGTAACAGATATGTGCGTTTCTCTGCTGCCCACAAATGGTTACCACTTTCCCCATCCTTAACAAAAATGAGTAAAGACCCACAAATTGCGAGCACAAAGACGAACATTGTTGCCCATCCGATAAATTTCATTCGTAATTCTCCTTTTTTCACTTATGGAGATTGCGCTGGAGCCGCATGCGTTTCGGTGGTGTCAGGCAATCTTCCTATACTATAAATACTAACCTAAACATTTTACAAAACAGGACGTTTTGCGGTATAATTAGGTTAGTGCTGTCATAGTCCAATTATGGCAGTGCCGCGCCGATCGGTGTTGCTACCACCATCGGCGCACCTATAAAAACATAGGAGACTACCAAGGGCAAATGCAATTATAAAAAAAATAAAAAAAAGTGTCAAGTTTTTTTACATTTTTTATCGCCTTTATGTTCTTGGCAATCCTTCCTGCAAGATGCTGACCTAAAAGATTGACAAATAAGTTAGCATTGTCATAGTCCAATTAGAGCAGGAGCCTCCATGTTGATGGGTGTTCTCAGCATCACCATAAGTAAGGCGAAGTTCCTTTTCATTTGAAAACTTTCACTTTTTCGCAGAGAAAAACCGAAAACAGCATTTACCGAACAAGTATGAAACTTGACGCTCAATATCCGATTAAATGCAAACCCTCACCTCACTATCTCTTAAAGACCATTTTTTTAAGCCCTTTTCGTGCATAAAATGAAAAAAATGTCATAAATTATGAAAAAAAGTGAATTTTTATCGGAAAACCTGAAAAGATGACCACGATACCCGAGAGACTTCCATAACTCCGAGTTCAGGCAATTAGACGCGATTTTCAACCATCCCTCCGTGCGCTTCCACCTACACATCTCCCTACAGTACTTTCCAAACTCGCCTACTGATTGCTGACGCTGAAAGCCGAATGCTTTTCGCGTATTGTGGGTATAGCCATCACGAGATCGCTCATACAACATCACGTTTTCAAATTGACGAAAATCAATGCAATCACTGCCAGCAGTGCACCGATGAGAGAGGTACGGCTCAGCCGCTCATGGAGGAACACCATGCCAACGAACATCGTGAACAGCACACCACCGGAACTCGACATGGGAAAGGCGATTAACGCACTGACCTGATCCAACGCGATAAGCAGTGCCCAACTGCCACCGACATTACAGACACCTATTAGCACGCCGTAGAAGACTTCCCACCAATTCGGCCATATTTTCTGATAGAGACATATACCCAAATAAATAACTGTGGCGACACCGAAAAGCAGACTCATATAGAGCGATTTTTCGTCAATGGGACACATTTCGTTGAAGGCTTTCATGGTGAGCCGTGAGATACCAGTGACCAACAGAATCGTAATCGCAATAGCGAATCCCAATCCTTGCGGCACTTCCGGCTTGTCAGGTGTAAATGCATACCTCGGCTCTTTCTCACGCTGGCTGAGAAGTGGAATCGCTACGAAGGTTAAAAGAAGCCCTATGGTTTGCCATAGGTTTGGAATCTCTTGCCAGAATATCATCGCTACCAAAATTGGTAACACGATTGACAGTCTGACGAGCGCAGCCGTGACGACAATCCCACTGAGCTGGATACCGATAGTGAACAACTCAAATCCGAGCGCATACGTCACACCGTTTGATATGCCTAATGCGAAGGTCAGTTTTGAGAATTCAAAGTCTTGTTCTTGGGAGAGTACCCAGATGCTGATGAAGAACGCGGTGAGGTAGTTAACAAAACCGATCGGATTTAGGCGTTGTTGGTTGTTTTTGGCGTGCTTGAGAAAGAGTCCGAATCCGGAAAGCAGGATGATGTTGAGGACGAGGAACAACATAGGCTTTAAAGGTTGGAAGGTTGGAAGATTGGAAGGTTGAGTCTCTTTTCCATTCCTCCGTCCTTCCAGCCTTCCACTCAAACCCCTCTATTCCTCCATCGGCAGTGCGACTTTAGTTTTTGCTTTCGCCGATTGATAGGTTGCCAAAACGACTTCTACGGCGTGTTTTCCACCTCTGCCGTCAATTATGGGTGTTCTATCTTCTCGAACGCAGTCAACAAAATGGGTTAATTCGCCGACGACACCGTGCGGCCCCTCGCGATTGGGAACGATTTCTTCCCAATCGCCGCCGCGTTTTTTGAGGTAAGCGAGATCGGATGACATATTCAGACGGAGTGATCCTTCGGAACCGTCAATAATCGTATCATTAGTGCCGCGCGCACCGAGGAAACCGCCCCACCGCAAAATACCGACCGCGCCCGAATCGTAGCGGATGAGCGAGACGGTGTAATCTTCCCAATCGTCGTGTCCGGAGAAACTTCCCACCTCAGCGGCAACAGTCAGCGCAGTACCACCGAACCAGTTAATCAGGTCGGATTTGTGGATACCGTTTTCCAAGAGTCCACCGACAGTGCCATACCAACTTTCGGGTCTGCCGCGCGGCGCATTATAGGGACCCGAGTAGTCAGTTTCAATGTAGGTAATGTCTCCGATATCGCCGTTGTCTACGATCTGTCTACCGAGTTCATGGACAGGATAGAAGCGTAGCACCTGCCCGACCATCAGATGCGTCCCCGCCTTATCCGATGCTTCAATCATCGCGTCTGCGTCAGCGAGCGTCAAGGAGAGCGGTTTCTCGCAAAAAGCATGTACGCCTGCCTCCGCTGCATCAACAACGACCTGTGTATGTGCAACAGGCGGTGTTGCGACGACGACAGCGTCCACAACAGCAAATAATTCCTGATAGTCTTGGAAGGCGCGAATCTGAAGCCGCTCAGCAACGGCTTGCGCTGCATCTAAGCGGAGATCCGCGACTCCTACAAATTCACAATTTTCAACATTCGGGAGGGCGTTGCAATGAGAACCACCCATGCCGCCGACTCCAACTACACCGATACGCACCATTTTGAATTCTCCTTTATTCTAACGAAGGGTCTGAAAACTGATACACACCCTGCCGATTTACAGAGATCTTCGGCAGTTTCCGAGACTTTTCAAACCAATTATACCCGATTTTCAGATTTTTCCAAAAGTTTATCAGCGCGTCGTCATTTGGAGCAGTGGTCTTTAAGCGTCTCATTGTCCGATCGTCCAATTTTGTTGGAAAAATGTGCACAGGGATTTTCGCGTGTCCGTTTGATTTTGCTTGAACTGCTAACCAATAGACCTCCTTAATGTACTCATCAGTGATTGGAACACATCCGATCGTAACACATCCGCCGTGTATAAATATATCCGATCCAAGTTCGCCTTTTTTGCCCAAAATCCTATCCGCATGGTTTGGATAATTGATCCCAAGCGAAAGATAAAAGTTGCTTTTGGGGTTAAATCTATCTATATAATAAAAACCTTCCGGAATTTGCAAGTCGCCTTCGCGTCTTTTGGGTCCCAAATTTCCTGACGTGCGGCAGATCGGATAGTGTTTCACGAGTTTGAAAACGGCATCGGATCTTGAAAATGCCCAGACTTCCAAAATTTTTTCTTCTTTGAAGACTCGGATAAAGAGTTTCTGTGGTGGATAGGGGATCCCCTGGTCTGCAAACAGGCTACGAAGTGGACCGTCTTTTTCTTCAAACGCTGCCCAGACGCGAGGGGATCTTCGCTGTTTATCCGAGAAATTTTGTGAGTCCGTTGACTGACACGCGCAAATCATCGTAAAGGTGAGGGAAAGGGCAATGGGCAGTTTCATAATTAGTTGTCAGTTTTCAGTTTAAATCGGGCTTACGAAGCCGTGCTACGGGTTCGAGTTTTTACGAGCCATATTATAATTGATAACGAAATTAAAATACAGAAACTCCACAATATCAGTTTGGTGTGTGCAGAAATTCTGTCCCCAAGGAAAGAATAAACCAAGGTAGCTGGGAGTTGACCGATGCCAGTGGCAATCCAAAAACCAAGAAACCGCATCCGAGTCGCCCCTGCAAAATAACTGACGACATCAAAAGAGATGAACGGAATTAATCGGGCAATCAGAATGGCGTAAGTACCATATTTATCAACGAAATCGTTTGTTTTGTCCACTGCCGGTTGGCTAATTAACCGTGTAATCCGTTGAATACCGAGATAGCGGGCGATATAGAAACAGAACGCTGCACCGACCATTGAACTGCTCCAAGACAGGAGCGATCCCCACCAGAACCCAAAAAGCGTACCGTTCGCGAAGGTAATCAGGAACGCTGGCAGCGGTGCAATCACGCTCTGAAAGATCATGAGAACCGCTGATATGACAGGGGCAAGCGCGCCATAATCCGCAATGTACGCACGTGCCGTTTCAATGCTCTGAAAAGCAGCTGTGAGTTCAAGGAGATACTCCCAAACCCGCTTGTGGTAGACTCCGAGCAAGATTAAACCCATTAGTATCACAAATAGCGATATAATGTGACGCTTGGTCTGGACGATAGGACGAAGTCTGTCTAATATCTTAGCCTGCATGTGTGGACGGCAGAACGGGGTCTGCCTACTACTTTATATATTTTTCGCTTGCTGTATTAATGCGCGGTTCATTCGATCTCGAAGTTCCTGTATCTTGTCATCTGTCCAACTGTAGAACCCTTCTTGAGACTTTACACCGAGTTTGCCGGATTCAACCATTTGTCGGAGAAGTGGATTGATGTCAGCCGAGCTGTTGAGATCCTTATAGAGTTCCTCAAAAGCGGCAAGCACAAGATCCCACCCTGCGAGTTCAAAGACTTCAAAGGGACCGGCGACGCTGAGCCTGCGTCCAAAACTGTTCCGCACGACGAGATCAACGGTTTCTGCACTGGCGATGCCTTGCTCTACAATAGCGAACGCTTCTCGAATTAGAGCGGCTTGCAACCTCGGTCCGACAAAACCGAGTGCCTCTTTCTCGATAATCGCCGGTGTTTTTCCGATGCCTGATAGGAGATCAAAAGTCACCGCAACCGTTTCATCGGACGTATCAGGGCTACGAATGAGTTCGACCAGCGGAATCAGATAGGGTGGATTAAAATAGTGGGTGTTGAGTATCTGATCCTTGCGTTTCACATTCAGACCGATCTGACTCGGCATCAATGCAGTTGTATTGCTCGCTAAAATTGTGTGCGGTGGACAGATGGCGTCTAATTCCTCAAATATGTGTTGTTTTAATGCCAAGTTCTCGGTGACGGCTTCGACGACAAAATCGGCGTTCTCGGCAACGGTGGGCAGGGCAGTGACAGTCTGAATTCGCTGGAGTGTCGGGGCGATATTATCTTCTGAAATAACAGAATTTTCAGCGAGTGTTGTGAGGTTTCTTTCAATCTGGACGCGTGCTATTTCGAGGTGTTCCTCGGTAACATCGTGCATAAATACGTGGTAGCCTGCGCATGCGAATTCTTGTGCGATGCCGTGTCCCATCAGTCCTGCCCCGATAACCGCTATTTGCCTGATTTCATCAACTGTCATTTTTGCTCCTTTTGCCAGCAATAAGAATCGTAAATTCGCCGCGTGGCTCAGCATCTTGGTATCTCTCCAAGGCTTCAGTGACATTTCCGCGAAATATCTCTTCAAATTTTTTGGTCAACTCTCGTGTAACGACGATGTCGCGTTCACCGATCACTTCGCGAACATCTTCAAGGAAGCGGCAGAGCCGGTGCGGTGATTCAAAAAAGATTAACGTTCTCGCCTCGTCAGTGAGCGCGCTTAGTTGACGCTTTCTTTTTCCAGATTTTGGTGAGAGGAAACCTTCAAAGGTAAAGTTATGCAGCGGTAACCCAGACACGGAAGCGGCTGTGATAACTGCTGATGTGCCGGGAATTGGAACAATAGAGATTTCCGCGTCGATGCACCCGCGCAGTAATGGATATCCTGGGTCTGAAATAATAGGCGTGCCAGCATCCGAGACGAGCGCAATTGTTTCACCTGCTTTCATGCGTTCAATCAGTTTGTCCGCCTTTACTTGCTGGTTACCTTCAAAGTAGCTTGTCAGGGGTGTCTGAATGTTATAGTGTGTTAGGAGACGGCGTGTTTGACGTGTGTCTTCAGCAGCGATGAGGTCTACCTCTTTGAGGGTACGGAGGGCGCGTAGCGTGATGTCCTCTAAATTCCCGATCGGTGTACTAACAAGGTAAAGCGTGCCAGATGGCGTGTTTTGCATGTTTATTAGTTATCAGTTATCGGTTATCAGTTGTCAGTCAAAGAGGGGTTGACGCGCACTAATCACTTCTTAACTAATAACTGACTACTGATGACTGACAACCATTCCCTTGCTATATTGGATATTTCATGCTAAATTATCGGCAATGAAAACTACCTACACTGCCCTATGTTTTCTGTGGTTGGTAACACCCTTATACGCACAGACAGCATTTCCATTTGAATCGGCGCGTCCACTTTACGTCGGTGCGCGTGCGTTAGGGATGGGTAACGCCTTCACCGCCGTCGCAGATGATGCCACTGCCGGTTTCTGGAATCCTGCCGGACTCATCCAGTGGCAAGGTGTGAAACTTTTCGGAGTCAATAAGTTTTATAACCGAGAAGATTATCGGTTCGACCCGAAAGGTGTCGGCTATAGCTACCGTGGTTATAGTCTCTTCTGGGGCAACAAAATCGCCATCGGTGTTGACAGTGGTGTTCCCGACTTCAACTACTATGGCATCGCCCGCCAGTTCGGTCCATATCTCGCTGCAGGATTGAGTCTCAAGTTTAAGCGCAGACACCCGTCCGCTATCTACCAATTTTTTGGGTATCAGACGAACTATGATCTCGGTTTGCTTTTCAAGCCGCGCCCCGATCTCAAATTCGGATGCCTTGTCCAAAACCTTGAAGGCTACAGTATCCAATGGTTGACGCTCGGCACCGCTTACCGCTACGCTGACTATCAATTCTCAGTAGATATAGCGTTCTCTACCAACCGAACAACACCAGAGGTGTACATCGGCACCGAGTGGGATCAGTTTCCTGTTATCCCCTTCCGACTCGGCTTCTCAAACGGGTCATTTACAGCGGGGATGGGGATCGTCTGGAAAAGCATACATATTAGCTACGCTCACATCTTTGAGAAGCACTTCGCATCCGATTTCATTGAATTAACCATCAGTTTTCAGTAGACTATTCACCACCCACCTCTTTCCAGTCCAATTCTGCTTGATTCCATTCAAATTGTTGTAGCGGACCGAATTTGAGGTTGACTGTTAAACTCTTGGGGGTTGGTGAACTGTCAAACAGATTGAAATCCCGGACAACAACATAAGTGTGCTGTCCATCTGTAATCGCTTTACATGCCTCAATGAAGTCGTCAAGGTTGCGGATCTGTTTTCCGTTTATATCGAGGATTACAATCTTAGAGTTGCCGTTTCGTTCTTGGACACCGACCCGTGAAAAACTACTGCCTGCAACAGCATGTGGTAGATAGACACCATCGGCTTCAAGGAAGAGGATACGGCGCAGTTGAGGCGTAATATCGTGAAAGATTGCACCACCAAACCTGACAAAACGACGCACTTTCTTCGCCTCCAAGTCCTCCACAGGCACCTTAATACTCAAATTTTCTCCGTTCCGAAAGATGTCCAAATTGACGCTTTTCCCAACGTTCTGATTCAGGAGTGCATCGAAGGTGTAGAGGTCATCCTTGATGATCTCGTCATTAATGCGATAGATAATATCGGATGCACGAAGGTCGGTTTCACCGGTAGTTCTCGGTACAATGGATTCGATTTGGATAACCTTGGGTGTCCCGGCTTTGGAAGTACCAATCTCTTTCCGCAATTCAGCGGGGAAGTTAAAGTGCTTGATGGCTTCACCGATAGAGACGAGTTCTAAGTCTACACCGATCTCTCCGCGTTGGATCGGGATACTGTTCCGAATCAATTCAAGGGCATCGTAGAGGTAATCGATTGGCAATTCAAAACTGGAGGTATCTGTGCCGCGTGCGTGAATCCCTATCACTTGACCAGCGGTATTCCAGACAGGGCTTCCGCTCGAACCGCCTGTCCGGTCAAACGTGGTGTGAATGTAACTGGAGTGCCGATCCCCTTTGTTAACATTAAGATTCGTAATTCTTCCGAATTTGATCGTATATTCCTCTTTCTCGTTGTTACCAATAAGCAAGAGCTCATCTCCAAGCGCGAGTGAGTCCCATTCACCGAGTTCAACGGCTTGGAGTTCAAATTCGACCTCGGCAGGATCAATTTGATAAAACCCAAAGTCGTGCGTAGGATCGTAGTAAAGAATCTGTGCTTCCGTGAAACTACCGTCGTGGAAGTTAATTTTGACGTAAGAAGGGCTGCTGCCGGTGACGTGACGGTTCGTAGCGATAATACCCCGTTCTGCGTCAACAACGAAACCGGTGGCAAAATTCGTGCCTTTCACTTCTGTTTCAAAGACGACTTCCGAGGAGGTCTCAACATTGACCACCATCGGTTTGTAGGCGGCAATCTGCTCTGTCCAATCATGTTCGGCATTAGCGGTTGCGAGGAAAATAAAAAGGGCGAGAACCGTGAAAACTATACTATTTCTGCGTTTAAAGCTCTGTTTCATGATGTATCCTTTTTGGTTGGATTTTTTAAATTTCTTAAGAGTTTAGCACAGCGGTTTCGGGATGTCAAATGTTTTTTGGAAACTCAGAACCAAATGCTTATCTTGACGAGACCGCTCAAATGTGGTATATTGTTCACAAAACTGCCCAGTCACCTTGAAAATCAGGAGAGGAATTTTAAAAATGGCAACACATCACTTTGAACCGACAGTCTACCACACAGCGATCGGTGCACACGAACCGGTACTCCATATTGAGAGTGGCGATACTGTTTTCACAACTACCGTGGATAACGCAGGCTACGATGCCAATGATGTACAGGTAACCGAGAGGGGTAACCCGCAGACGGGTCCTTTTTATATTGAATCGGCGGAACCCTGGGATACGCTATCCGTTCATTTTGATCGGATTGTCCCGAATCGTTCTATCGGGCGGACGGCTATGACTGTTGCCGCTAATGTTCTTGATCCAAGCTATGCAGCGTCCGAGATGCCGGAAGGTGATCGTGGTCTCGCAGAGTGGCATGTGGATGTGGAGCAGTGGACAGCAACGTTGATGACCCCTGAGACGCAGTTGGGTAAACTCACGCTCCCCCTTGAGCCGATGGTCGGATGTTTCGGTGTCGCACCGCCCCGTGGGCAAGCGATCTCGACAGCGACTTCCTCTACACACGGCGGTAATATGGATTATCGCGGTTTTAAGGAGGGTGTTACCGTCTACTTTCCTGTCTTTGTCCCCGGCGCGCTCTTTTTTCTTGGTGACGGACATGCCGTACAGGGTGATGGCGAAATCGTCGGCACTGGCATTGAAATCTCTTTTGATGTGCAGTTTACGGTTGAAGTCCTGAAAGGCAAGAGCATCAACTGGCCCCGTGCGGAGAACAACGACTATATCCTGACAGTAGGCAATGCGCGACCGTTGGATCAGGCGGTGCAACACGCAACGACGGAGCTGCTTCGCTGGTTGGATGAACTCGGCTTGGAGAAACGCGCAGCACATACCTTGTTAGGACAAGCCGTAGAGTATGACATGGGCAACGTGTTCGATCCGGCGTATACGATGATCTGTAAAATCAAAAAGTCGATACTACAGGATATTGGGATTATGTAATGTGTTTGGGGGGATGTTTATCTGGCTAAAGAAGTTTAGCGTTCGCAGTGAGAATAGGTATTTCCTGAGTCTTGAAATCGCTGTCGTTTGTTATTAGAGTGAATCCGTTGTTTTTGCAGATTTTTGTCATCACTTGGTCATTGAAGTCGTAATCACCGCTGATATAATCAGCCAGCAGGGTATCCATTGGCAGCGTTAAAAAGTCATTCTCTATCCGTGTACAATGCTTCATAATCTGCTTGACATGAGTGGCAATATTTTGAGCCACTGGTTTGAAATCTGGGCTGTTGCGAAAAGTTTTGAAGGCGTTCGGATAGAACGAGGTATCTCTCCATTTCAACCTAGCGTAAGCATTAATAAATTCTGAAACGACAAGCACATCAATATAAATTCGGCTTTTTGCTCTCACCATACGGTTAAAGACGCTTGCGTAGATAGGTCTCCAATAAGATCTCGGTTTCGGCGGACCGTACAGATATAACCAGATATTAGCATCCAGAAACAGTTTGTCTTGTGCGGTGAAGTTATAGTGACGGATATCACCTGTTTTATACCTCATCGTCGTCATCCCCTAAGACCTCTTGAAATATTTGATTGAATCTTTGGGGGTCTTTAAAATATAATTTGACATCGCGAACTACGGATTCCAGCAAAGCAAGGTCGTCTGGTGCTATATCTTCCACTTTCAATAGAGACCGAATTTCTTCTTCACTGAATGTTCCATACAATTCGCCGATCGCGGCGGTGAGGAAAGGTGTTGTGAGTGCCGTAATATTGTGAAATGAAAGGACGACCGCTTGATTCGCTCTCAACGCAGCGTCAAGGTGTTTATGAACCTTCTGCCCGTCGTCAGAGGCGACACAAAAAGGGCTGCCCACGACTTCAAATAGGGATATTTGAATGTTTTCTGACATGATTACCTCCCTAAAAAACGGGTTTTATCAATAAACTCTATAAATGTTAAGAAAAATGTCGCTGGGTGCAAAATTGACTGCTCTGATATTATAAGACAGAAATCTCTTAAATTCAAGTGCGAAAACGATGTTCAGTCAATCTCTTAACATCAAAGTCCGTCTGCAGGAAGATAGCCTACCCTACTTCTCTTTATTCATATCCAATTCCGCCATAGACCGAAGATTCAATAACGGGGTCATCACGCCACCGGCAGCCGGGAGAACTACGCCGGTATCGTATAGCTTCATCGCAGAGATGGTGGCGTGCGCGACATCTTCAGGCGCGCCTGCACGAACCATGAAGATATAACCTTTCTCTGCCGCCTCCTCATAATCGGGGATACGGACACGTGAAAGGTCTGTATCAATCACACCCGCAGCGATGCCGTTCACTTTGATACCATGCTGCGCCAAGCGTCCAGCGTAGGCGCGCATGCTCATCTCTAACCCTGCTTTCGAGATACAGTAGGCGGTGCGATTGTCGGATGCCACTGTATCGGAAATCGAGAGCGTGTAGATGATGCATCCTCGGACCTCGTTTGCTACCATGTAGTTTGCGACGCGCTGCGTGAGGAAATGGGTCGCCTTGAGGTTGGTATTGACAATCAGATCGAACTGTTCCGGTGTCTCCTCAAGAATATCGGCGATGCGGGTGATACCGGCGTTGTTGATGAGGATGTCCACTTTCCCAAAGGCATCGTGTGCGGTGTCGAGCAGTCTTTCGTGTGAATCAAGGTCGCTGATGTCGGCTTGGATGATAACCGCTTTTCTACCGAGTGCCTCTACCTCTTGCTGCACGGATTCGGCAGCATCTCGGTTTTGGTTGTAGTTGATAAGCACGTCAGCACCCTGGCGCGCTAATTCAATAGCAATTGCGCGTCCGATGCCGCGACTGGAACCGGTTACGATTGCGGATTTGTCTGTGAATGAAACGTCTGTTGCGAAAAATCCAATATCCATATTTGTTGGCATGTTTTTTCCTTTTTTATTCGTTGTTAGTTGTTAGTTCTCGGTTTTCGGTTAACAACTTGTGGCTGGAATGTTGGCTAACACTGCCACAACCCTCTTTAACTCTCACTGCGAGGCAAACCGTACTGATAACTGACAACCATTTTTAATCTGAGTATGGGTCTGCGGCATCGCGGAGGGCATCTCCTAAGAAGTTAAAGGCGATGACAACAACAAGCACAGGCAAAGCTGGGAAGATGAGCCACGGGTAGTGGAGCAGAACGGTGACACGCTGTGCCTCTTCTAACAACACCCCCCAACTCGTCATTGGCGGACGGATACCCAATCCTAAGAAACTGAGTGCGGTCTCCCCTAAAATCATACCCGGGATCGCGAGTGTGGCGATAACGATGATATGGCTGTAACATCCGGGTAGCAGATGTTTTGTGATGATATGCCAATGCCCGGCACCAGCGGCACGCGCCGCCATAACGAAGTCACTTTCCCGATATGCCAAGACCTTTCCACGTACCTGGCGTGCCAATCCACCCCAACGGATAATCGACAAAATAATCGTGATACCGAAGTAGATTTGGATGCTCGACCAGCCGGGTGGTAGCGCTGCACCGAGCGCCATCCACAATGGGATGTCAGGGAACGCTGAAAGGATCTCAATAATACGTTGGATCAAGTTATCTACCCATCCGCCCCAGTATCCAGATATAGTGCCGAGGATAGAACCGAGAACGATGCTCAACAAGACACCGACTAAGCCGAGCGTCATCGAGACGCGCGCCCCGTACATAATTCGTGAAAGTAGGTCGCGTCCCATCCGATCGGTGCCTAACAGGAACATGGGACCGGCGGAACTAAAGAGATGTCTTCTGCCCTTCGCATCCTTGAAAAAGAATTCAACACGGTGGCGTTGCATCAGATCTTTGGTGAATTCCAACTCAAGGCTTTCTGAGTTGCGGACAGATTTCAAACCGTGAACATAGAATCCATCTGAGAATGAAAAATGGAGACGTTGCGGTGGGACGTGCCGCAACCGCATGTTGATCTCGTTGTAGTGATACGGAGCGAAGAAGTCTGCGCCAATAGCGAGGATATAAAAAAGCAGCAAAAGAGCACCCGCGATAACACCCATCCGATTCTTACGGAACCGCCGCCATATCAGTTGACGGTAACTCAGTTGTCCGCCATCTGTCCAAGGGTCGTCTGCACCCGCAACTTCTTCTGTTATCTCAATTGTAGATTTCATATTTTTTAAATATTGGGTTTCTGCTCCGATTTTTCTTTTCCGATGAAAAAAACCAAAACGTAGCTCGTAATGAAATGGAGAGCGGGTTACACAATAGAACGTTAAATACCAAACTCACTTCATTCAACCGCAAGGTAAATTAAAAATCATTCATAGCGAATCCTCGGATCTACCCAAGCAAGGGCTATATCTGCGATCAGGTTACCGATAACCAAAAGGAGACTTAACATCATAATCAGCGTGCCGGCAAGGTAGATGTCCTCGTTCAACAAGCTGTTTAAGAGAATCGGTCCGACTGTCGGCAATCCCAATACGATTGAGACGATCGCTGAACCGGAGAGGATACCGGGCAGGCTCATCCCTAAAATACTGATGAGTGGATTAATCGCAATTCGCACCGCGTGCTTACTCACGACGACGATTTCTTTAAGCCCCTTTGCGCGTGCTGTCTGAACAAACGGCTGCCCTAATACATCGAGCAGATTGCCGCGCATGATACGCATTAAACTCGCCGTGCCGTTAATACCGACAACAATTACTGGAATCCAGAGGTGTTTGAAAAGATCACCGAGTTTGCCCCATGTCCAAGGCGCGCCCTCATAGTAAGCCGAGAATAACCCGAATAACGGAACGTCAAAGATTTCAAACGCAAACACCATCAACGAGAGTGCCAAGAGGAACGCCGGTATTGACATTCCGACAAAACTGAGGAAAGTGAGGAAGTGGTCTGACCATTTGTATTGGTGCGTGGCGGAATAAATTCCGAGCGGGATAGCGACAATATAGGTGAAGATGAGCGATCCGACAGAAATAATAAGCGTAAAGGCGATCCGATCCCATATCAGTTCATCGACTTCGCGTTTATACTCAAACGACTCGCCGAAGTTACCGCGAACAAAACCGCTTATCCAGATGAGATAGCGTTTCCATAAGGGCGCGTTCAACCCGTAGCGTTCACGCAATTCCTCGACTTGTGCCAGCGAGCTGCTATCGCCGAATTCCTCTTCTAACCGTTGGATTTCGCGGTCAAGATAATCGCCTTGTGGTAGTTGGATGATGATAAAAGAGATAATAGAAATCGCCAGAAGTGTCGGAACAGCGATGAGACATCGGCGAATGATATAGGTAATTATGGGTGTATCTCCTTTTTTTACAGTTTTCAGTACGATTTTTCTACAAAAAATCTTTCGGTTTACCTCGCAGTGAGAGTTGTCGGTTGAAAAGGCTCTTTTGTGACAATTTTCCCGAACTTAGAATATTCCAGAGAGGAATAAACTGTTATAGGAAACCTCTTAACTGATAACTGATAACCGAAAACTGACAACTATTCCTTAGATATCCAACACTGCTCAGGGTAATGTGTCGCTGGTGTAACGATTGCCCACGGACCTAAAATGCCATCATTTGGCACGTTGTGAAAATGGTTCGCAACGACCAAAAGCGACGGCGAACGTGCTGCGGAACCGAGATGAAACGGTCCCTCGTCGATGTGAATCCTGACTGCATCCCGAACATATTGATGTCGCTGTTTTTCATCGGGTTCGCGCTTAATCGCATCGTATAAGTCGAGCAGCTTCTTTAGCGGTCCAGTAGCAGGCTCACCCTTTTCACCGCCGGTTTCATACCACTTTCCGACTTTGGGATGCCAGTACTTCGGGAGTGTCGGAAACACCCAATCGGGATAAGTAAAGAGATCCATTTCCGCTTCACCGTGCATGCTGATTGTGAATTTGCCGAGCGTGCGACGTAGGCTTAATTCGGCGCCCGGCGGTGTATAGAGCAACGTCTCTAAACCGAGCTGCTCCCACCCCTCTTGAATAATCAACCCGATGTCGTTCTCTTGGCTGTTAAGGTTAGAACTCGGTACGTCCATGAGTATTTCAATCCGTTTGCCATCTGAACGCAGTCTATAACCGTCCTTATCACGCTCTGTAAGCCCCATTTCATCTAAGAGTCGGTTTCCCGCATCGATATCAAAGTCTGCGTCAGCGCGCTTCCACTCTTCAAAGAGTGTCTGTCCATCTTCATCGGCGAAGTGCCACCCCTCTTGGCTGACAGTCGCTGCCTGTGGTTCCAGCAACCCGCGCCATGCGATTTCATTACATTTCACGCGGTCAATACCATAAGCGAGTGCCTTGCGGAACCGCTGGTCGCGGATAATTTTTCTTAACACCGGGTCAGGCGCGGTCCAATTAATCAGAATAGCGGGTTGGGCACCGGCAGTGCTTTTCCAGCGTCTGACCTTATAGTTTCCCTTCTTTTCTCCTTTCAGATAGAGCGCGAGATCTCGGAGTTCCATCCCGCGATATTGGCAATCAATTTCACCTGCAAGGATTTTAAGCACACGAACTTGAGGTTCAGGGATTAAGGAGGTTTTGACCTTGTCAATGTAAGGGAGTTGTCTGCCGAGTGTATCAACAACGTAGTAATACGGATTTCGTTCAAGTTCGACCCGGAAGCCACCCTTTTCATATTTTGTCACCCGCCAGGGCCACAACGTCGGGCGCTCTGGATTCTGGTGCGGGATATTTTCTTTCTCAAATCGGATGAAATCGTCATATTTGGGATTGTGGTCCGGATGGTACTGCTGCATGTGGTGCTCTGGGATGTTATATTGATTGCACCACCAAAAACCTGTCGCCAACCAAAGCGGTACGAGCCAGTTGGGACCTGCGAATTTCATCACAATTGTGTGGTCATCAGGGGTTTCGACCTCCATCGGGATGCCGTTAACCTTGCACCAGACAGGCGGACTGTATTTGTGCCGTTCATCAAGACAGAGATCGTAATAGTAAGCGAACGAAGCAGAAGTATAAGGATGTCCATCCGACCATTTGACACCTTTACGGAGATGCAGTGTTAACATACTGCCGTCTTCGTTAAATTCCCACGATTCAGCAAGACCGGGTTCCAAACCGGAGGCATCAAACTTCCATCGGATGAGGGGTGCATAGCCTGCCGTCATCTTCCATGTCCCTAAATCTGGATGTGTATGGAACCGGTGCCACGTTCCGCCATAGGGACCAGGCGCTTCATACCCGTCAAAATCGGTTTTGGCGACGAGTGGATTTTCTGGGAGCCGTTCCGTAAGCGGCGGCAATTTGCCTGCTGCGACCCGTTTTGCCCACATCGGCGCCTCTTTCGCCTCAACCCCGCGTGGAAAATCGGAGAAATCTTCTAACGGGTTCCCAGAACATCCGGTACTGAAAATCAGCAAGATCAACAAGCCTTTAATGAGACGCCAGATCGTAATCTGAGATATTTTTTCCTTCGACATTGCTGCTAAACTCCCTGTAACTCCAATGTATCACTGTGATGACATGCCACCTGAACACCCTGCGAAACCTCTCGGAGTTCCGGGGTTTCCTGTCTACATATATCGGTTGCGTAACGGCATCTTGGATGAAAATAGCACCCAGTCGGCGGTTGTGACGGATCCGGCACATCCCCCTCAAGGCGGATATGTTCACGTTTCCGCTGCGCATTGGGGTCTGGGAGCGGCACAGCGGATATTAACGCTTCTGTATAAGGGTGCTTCGGCGATTCGTAGAGCGTTTCAGCATCGCTAATCTCGACAATTTTGCCGAGATACATAACTGCAACGCGGTCACTAATGTGTTCAACGACGCTGAGATCGTGTGCGATAAAGATATAAGAGAGATTGAATTCTTCTCGGAGCTCTGCCAAAAGATTAAGGATTTGCGCTTGGACAGAGACATCTAACGCCGATACGGGTTCATCTGCGACGATGAGTTCGGGTTGGAGTGCTAACGCGCGCGCGATACCGATGCGCTGGCGCTGACCACCACTAAAGGCGTGTGGGTAGCGGCGCATATCTTGTGATCTTAAACCAACAGACTCCAGCAGTTCTACAATCCGATCTTGAAGTGCTGCCCCTTTTTCGATACGATTGACGCGCATCGGCTCCCCGACGATATCTGCCACCGTCATCCGTGGGTTGAGTGAGGCGTGTGGGTCTTGGAAGATCATCTGGATGCGTCTACGAAAAGGACGCATCTCCTGATGCGTTAATTTCGCCAAATCTACCTGTTCTTCACCGAAAATGAAACTACCGCTTGTCGGCGGTATCAATCGAAGTAGACAGCGTCCAGCAGTCGTCTTTCCACAACCGCTTTCACCGACGAGACCGAGTGTTTCACCACGATTCACGTCGAAACTGATTCCGTCTACTGCTTTTACATAGCCGACGGTGCGTTGGAAGATCCCTTTCTGTATAGGGAAATACTTTCTAAGATCGTTCACCTGAAGCAATTTCATTTTTTAATTATACCTTGCGGTTCGGTTAGGCAAATTAGTGAATAATGTCAATCAGCGTATATCCGCCTGCGCCGTTGTTGCAGGCTACCGTTTCGGTTTAATAATTCAAAAAAACATCAAAATTCCCAAACCCAGCACAAACCCATCAAAAACCTGCGCGTAATGGAATGGCGGGCAGCCCAAGCGCAATAAATTAAAAATCTGTGTGGAGCCAGCATCGTACAGCGTGTGTGCCGTTGTTCGCTTTCTCATCAATTATCTCAAGTTCGGGCATCTGTTCACATTTTGGCATCCCTTCCGGACATCGCGGTTGAAAAGAACACCCTGTCGGCAGTGCCAATGGATGCGGCACTGTCCCCGGTATAGAAGGTAAGGTTTTCTGAACTGTCCTCCCGAGAACTGGGATGGATTTGAGCAATCCCTGTGTGTACGGATGCAGCGGGTTATAGAAGATGTCATCAACGCTCCCTCTTTCAACGACGCGCCCCGCGTACATGACAACAACTTCATCCGCGAGATCGGCGATAACACCGAGGTCGTGCGTGATGAGCATAATTGCCATCCCCATCTCGGCTTGGAGTTCCTGCATGAGGCCGAGTACCTGTGCTTGGATCGTCACATCAAGTGCGGTTGTGGGTTCGTCAGCGATGAGCAGTGCGGGTGCGCAACAGAGTGCCATTGCGATCATGACGCGTTGGCGCATACCACCGGAGAGTTGGTGTGGGTATTCATCGACGCGTTGCGTTGGTGCGGGGATACCGACGCGTGTGAGCATCTCAATCGCACGTTCGCGGGCAATTTTTTTATCAACCTGTTCATGTAGGGCAACCGCTTCGGCAATCTGGTTTCCAACGGTATACACAGGATTGAGCGAGGTCATCGGTTCTTGGAAAATGATGGCAATTTCGTTGCCGCGGATCTGACGGATCAACTCACTTTTCGGTGGCACCTGTGTGATGTCCAAGGGTTCACCGTCGCCATTGCGATAGAACAAAATCTCACCGGCTTCAATCCTGCCGGGTGATGGCACGAGTTGGAGCAGCGAGAGTCCGGTGATACTTTTTCCACAACCGCTTTCACCGACCACGCCTACGGTCTGTCCACGTGCAATAGAGAAACTGACATCGTTCACGGCACTTACAATGCCATCGTCTGTCGGGAAGACTGTCTTTAATCCTGAAATTTCCAGAAGCGGTTCTTGGTAAGATGTTTCTTGTGATGCAGTCATTCTTTTGTGTCACTTTGCTGGTATGCCAGATTTTAGGGTATTATACACAAAAGAGGGTTATGTGTCAATTTTTTTTGATAGTGATTGTCAGTAATGCGGAGGCGAGGTTTCAAATCCGGGCAGTGGTGGAAAGGATGATGGGACATTTAAATGATGAGGGGCGAGACACAAAACCTCGCCCCACACACTTACATTTATGAGATATACGCTACAATTCTGTTTTAATGTGATTCCAAAATACAGTCAACTTTTCGCTCACCGTATCTTGCAGGTAATTCGCAACGCTTGTTTCACCCGTTTGTCCGTTGGCATCTACAGTATCCGTGTGCCACATCTTCGATGAAGTTCGCGTTGGATGAAAGAAATGATTACGCTCACCCTGAACAGCAATTATCGACGGCTGCGACATAGGACTCATCTCGGTTTCTGTTTCGGTATCTTTAATCACCGCCCACGGAGATGTAGAAATTTTGATGTTATGGAGCATTGTCTTTTTCATTGCCATCAAGCCGGATTCTGGTTCCGGTGGGTTGGTGAAAAACGCGAATTTCATGACAAAACCGGAAGCGGCGAGGAAAACCAGCAATGCTGTGGCGTTGACAACCCTTGGAGAGAAATCCAACTTCAATCGTTCGAGACACCACGCGAATGGATTCGCAAAGAATGCCAACTGCTGGCGTTGATGGAGTGCTCGGACGCGTTGCTGAATGTTTCCTACCAATTCCGGGGGTGGGGTCGGTTGGTCTGTGCTCTCCAGGACGCTTGCAGTGTGCCATAACGCTTCGTACTCGCGCTGACACTCTGGACAGGTTCGGAGATGCTCCAAAACCGCACGCCGCGACGTTCCTGCAGAAACGCGATGCGTTGTTTCTGCATTTTCTTCCATTACCAAGTGAGGCAAATTGTTAAGAGTTTGTTCGCAATTCATTGAGACACCTCCTTAGAGATAATATTTGCTCAACTTCCGCTTAAGATTCTTCAGCGCCTGATTCAAGCGCGAGGCGACTGTGCCTTCCGAACACACCAAGATCTCCGCAATTTCCCGATACTTGAGGTGTTGCATGTAGTATAGCGTGACAACCTCTCGTTGCTTTGGTGGTAACTGATCAATGGCATTTTGAACCATCTCACTCTGCTCAGCTTTAATCATTACACGCTCAGGCGAGTCGTTCTCAGGGGGACGCCCTTGGATTTCCGCCTCTTTGGTGTAAGCGGTAAGCTTGCGCTCATTCGATTGCGATTTACGAATGTATTGCTGGCATGTATTAATGCCGATACGATATAGCCATGTTCCGAATTGGGATTGAAATTGGAACGTTTTAACGGACTTATATGCCTCTAAAAACGTTTCTTGTGTCGCATCAGCGGCATCTTCAGCGTTGCCGAGCATCCTGTATGCAAGCCCATAAATCTTTGAATGATGCCGATTGACGAGCTCGTTAAACGCCTCGGCATCGCCCTCTACTGTCTGGTGTACGTACACATCATCAGGAATCATATTTTTAATTTACCTTGCGGTTCGGTGAGGGTGGATTTCGCACATGACGTTCCTCAACCCTCCTCAACCCCTTAAAAAGTGGCAAACGTGTTATAAATTGGCGTGTTATTTGTTTTGTTGCATCAGAATCAATTTTTCTTCATTTTTTTTATTTCGGGCAAAAAAGCAAGTGTGCACTGATTTTTCACGATTGATTCTGCGGCGACCGCCACGCTTGACAATGTCCGGCAAAACGTTTTAACGCCCCACTTTTAATGATAATTGCTTCTGGACGTAGGACTGTAGCGTAGGACGTAAGCAGGGCAATTGTGTCAAGCAGAGAGTTATAGCCTGATATGCCTGACATATCAATGTAAATTTTGCTGAACGGTTCGCCGAGATCCAGTGCCGCTTTCACATCAAAGCCGTCAAGCACCTCAAAATCAAGTTCGGGGTGCCTCTCTTTGGCACGTTCAATACATTTCGGACTGATGTCCGTGCCAATAACTTTTTTACAGTACGGTGCGATCAGGGTTGTCGTTGTTCCCCATTCACAGCCGATTTCTAACACGACATCGTCCGCGTTTACCCAGACTGGAATCGTTTCTCGATATTCTTTAACGCCGCGGGTCGCGACGAAATCGGTATATCCTTCAAATAACTGATTTTGAATCGCCATAAAAGTCTTTTACAAACATTATTTCACAAATATCAGACGAAATCCAACTACCAAAGGTTTACGCGGTCTCACACGTCTCACAAACTAAAGCGAATCGTTTGGTACCGTTGGTCTCAAATTCTGTTTCGTAATCGTGGCTGACAGGGACGTTTGACGCGCCGCACCAATCGCAGCGTCCAGAGAAGGTGTGCGCTTTCTGCCCTAACAGTGCTTCTTTCTGTTCCTCAATTTTTCGGGTAGTAGCGATGAGATCCAGCGCGCGTTGGCGCAACTTAGGATCGGTTTCTTCCTTAGCGATTTTTTCGAGGAGCGGTTGGAGCCTCGGATCGTTCGGGTTTCCGCCGTCATCAAGTGTGTGCCATGCGGCTTTGCGGACGCGCAGATCGGGATCAACCATCCCTTTGTAGAGGGCTACCCAGACAGCATCAATCCGTTTCCGAACGTGGCAAGGGCAAAGATTGTCCATCGCCTCAACACGATCGTCAGGGTTGGAAGAGTAGGCAAGGGATAGGTAGTATTCTACCGCATCACCGCGCAACCGATCTTCACGTCGGCGGTGTGTATTCTTCTGATACTTATTCATACCCAATTTGTTTCGCTTTGGCATCCGTTTCCTCCTGTTTTATAATTGGAACCCAAGTTGCTACTAACAACTTTTGCACGTTTCAACACAGTTTTTCACACGCTTTCCCACCCCAGAGGGGTGATATATCTATAGAAAATCGTGTATTCAACCTCTTGCACTCCAGCGGAGTGCTATGTGTGAAATAGATGGCAACTTGCGTTAATTGTAACACAGGTTTTTCAGTTTTCTTCAGTTAATCAAGACGAATAGGTTCCTCAATCAAATTTCAGTTTATCTGTAACCTTCTGGAGTGCTTCGTTTATCTTTTCCAGCACTTCATTGGATGGAGGTTCGCCCTCGGCGGTGATTGTGATACGAAACTGGAAATCAAGCTCAGGCGCAATCTCAGCCAAATCAACAACCGTTTCAGTCAAATCTTGAATTTCAATTTCGGTAAGGTAGGATTCAGCATGACCGATCCACGCTGCCTGACGCACCCGAACATGATAAAAGTCATCAGTTAATGATCCATCCGAAACGATTAAACCACTGTCAATAGCACCTTTGGCAGCCTCAAGAAATACGTGATCAGGTATAGTTGTCCCTATATTGGACTCAAGCGTTTCTTTAATCAATCCAAGTGTAGGATTTCCGGATGCCCACGCGGCTTTTGCATCAGTTCCAATGAGATCTCTTGGTGCTATTTTCACCGGTGTCTGTGAAACTTTTAAGCCGACCTTATCGGCTTCGTCAGGAGCACAGGGCCACAGCGGATTCCCCGTAACAAATTCAAAGAGCCTTTTATCTCGAGCGTCATTGATAGCACTAACAATTAATGGCCACGGAATCGGAGTGCCTTTGAGAACCGTGAGTGCATGTATTATCTTACCGACAGATGAGGTCTCATTTTCCCATGCATCAGTCAAAACTTTCTCACTAATTTCAGAACCGCTGATGGGTTCTAATGGTGCAAGTAACTCCAGCTCGTCGATTATCTCCACGTCAGGAATGGCTTCTTTAAGATATGCTTTATCTTTATGGCGTGCCATGAGCAAACCATTTTGAACAGCAGACTGAATTGCCTCCGAAAGCACGTTGTCGGAAGCGAGTTTCGGTGCCTCGTCCGCGTCAAAGAATTCTCGAATTGCCCCTACCGTTGTTGGAACATTATCGTCTTGCCACAATTCCGGTAATTGACCGGGGGCTAATAACCCAGGGCTGAGATTGTGGAGTTCTGCGTATTCAATCGGAACGATTTCTAACTCTTTTTTCCAAATATCTTCGTCCGTGATGGATGCATCGCGCCAGTAGGTATTCTGAGAACCATCTGGACGAACGAGGCGTAAAACAATCTGACCTTCTTTTACACCGCGTCGAAGAGTGTCAACAAATACTTGTCGGTTCAACAGTCGGGGTAGACGCGGCAGGCTCGCAAACATCCTATATAAGCCTTGAACGGGTTTAGCGGTTTCGTCCCCTCCCCAAATATCAAGGTAACTATCGGGTGTGAGCAGTTCGGGATCAAGCGAGTCTGTCAATAATCTGTCTTCGGCGATCAGCGCGGTTTTGACGCGTTGAAAAGGCCGGTCTGTTCCGGGTGGCAACGTACTTGCTTTAATATCGCCATCTTCGTCAACGGCAATTAACACGCTATAAGCCGCTGTGACAGACTCTAAAATACCGGTCTCATCTTCTTGCTTCCGTTGTAAGAGGAGTGCCTTCTGCGTTCCGTTCAAAAGGTTCATATCATCGCCGCTTTCGATATTCCGCCAGCCAAGGATTTTGCGAATCCGTTGTCGCAATCCTGTAAGTAGTGAGTTTTCGGGAGCAAGGATAATAATGTTATTTCGGTAGGTTCTTTCAAAAAACGTTTTGAGTTCGGGAGATATTTCCTCTCCTGGCACCGCTGCGTGTTCTGGACCAGCGATGATGTAGTGAAGTTCGGGATTGTTGCTGATATCAGCAGTTGACTGCGGTAATGTGTGAACGGCAACCGCATCAGCGTTCCGACCGAGGCTGGCATCTCTTATCCGCCGCACTAAGTCTGCCTCAATGTCTTCTGGAGTGAGTCTATCCATAGCGCGGACGTGCATGTTGGTAAGATTAGGCGTTGTTCCTAAAGCCCAACTGCTATCGTTTTCTTTCAGGAACCATGAAGCATTTCTCCAGTCGGAAAGTCCTTGTTGAACCGACATCGCGTCAATATCGGCGTGCGCAAGTAGCAGGTAGAGATCCGCCAGTTCCGCTTTCTGTCCGGCAGGTTGTGAATGTAAAAAGGTGGACAACACGACACTTTCAACTTCTCTCGCTTTGAGCAGCGGGAGGTTTTTCTGAACATTTCGGGCTCTTTCGAGTTCTCCTACAAGAATCGGTGTCCACTGCGTGCCTTCATCACAGGCTTTAATGAGTTCTTGAACGGCCTCTGACAGTTCAGAACCGGTTGTCAAGAGCGCGCTTGGGCCGACGAACGCTGCTGGGTCTTTGCCGGTAGCATCTCTTAGCATAAGCGCGAATGTGCGAAACATACCGCGGGTGGCTTGGAAGTTACCGAGTTGCGTCCACTTTTGGTAGAAGACTTCAATGAAATCTGGGTGAAATGGATAAGATCGCAAAAGTGTGTCGAACGCTTCTTGATGCTTATCTGCCTCTCGGAGTGGCAGTTTTTGTCTGGCGGCGAGGAGGGTATCCACAATAGCACGACGTGTTTTCTCCGGGGGCAAGCGTTCAAACAAGCGTCGGCGGAGCAATTCCGAAATATCTTCTCGTGAGACGGGTTCAACGTTTTCTTCCAAACGTCGAAACACGCCTTCCAGCATATTTAAGACGCGAACGCCGGTCGGATCTTCGCCAACAATATCGGCGGTGATGAGACTGGCGACGATTGCGGCGGTGCTCACTTTATTGACCGCTTGCGTAAGTGCCTGGAAGAAATGTTGAAGGATTCCGAACCGTTTGGGATCATCATTGACAGCCGCGCACGTATACATGAGTGCCTCATCAAGCAAGATGAGGGTGGACAGGCCTTCGCTTTGTGGAATTTTGAGCAGGTCAACGAGCGTCTGGTCAGCAGGATTGATATAATCGGCTTCATGCTCGGCGACGATTGCGAGTCCTTTATCGCCGGCGAGTTGATATGCCAACGCGCCCCAAGGTGTTTTAACTTGTCGTTGAAAACCGTCAGGACTTATGACCGAAAGTCCATTTTTCGCGTCGAATTCGTCAAATGGGAGGATGGCGACTCTCGCTTGAGGCAATGTATCTAAACCGCTGAACCCCATAAACTCCTGTACAGTCGAATGCGTTTGGCATTCAGCACCTTGCTCAGCCAGATGTAAGAGGGTGATCAGCGCATGCGTTTTTCCACCACCGTAAGCGACTTGAAGGGTGATGACAGGGTTTCCGCCTTGTCCGGCTAACCGTCGAAGTACGTCCCGCGCCAACCTTTTGAGGTTGTAGGTTGGATAGGTGCGGTCAAAAAAGAGATTGGGGACCCGATAGACGTTGGGCGCGTCTCCGGTTCGCACGGCATAGAGGTCTGCTGCGAAATCAGCGAGTTCGAGGGTGCCTTGTCGGACATCATCTCTTAAGATACAATGTTCATGCCATGCGTTCGTGCCCATTATGCTGATTCCTTTTCCATGTCCTTGAGAATTTGCTGGATGATAGGTTGCAGCCGCGGAATATCAACTTTAAGGGTATTCCAAACTACGACGTAGTCAACTGCAAAGTATGCATGGATGATCCGGTCGCGCATCCCTGCCATGTTTCGCCACGGCACTCGTGGGTATTTCTGCCGAATCATCTCTGGAACGTTTTTAGCGGCTTCTCCAATGATTTCAAGTTTTCGGACGACAGCCGAAGTGGTTCTATCATCTTCAACAAATAGGTCAAAATCCATCCCTTCAACGAATGATTGAATAGCGACCATCGCTTCAAAAATATCCTTCAAGTAAAGGCGATGATTTCTCATAGATATATGGCTTCGCTGAATACAGTCGCACGAAGTTCTTCCCGGAGTGAACGTCGCGTTACGACATCCACCTTACATCCAAGCCTGTCCTCCAAAAAGTGTTGGAGACCGACAAGATCCAGCAGCGTAGCACCGACATCTACATCAATCAAAAGATCCAAATCACTGTCTGCGTCGAAATCTCCTCGGGCGTAGGAACCAAAGACGGCTTTGATTTGTGCTTTGTACTGTTGGCGAATTTCGTCCTTTTCTTCTGCAACTATTTTTTTCAGTTCTTCAATCATGATGAAATTCCTTAGCAATGGAATGACAAATCTTGTCACAAAGCGTCGGGGTTACAAACCCCTCCTACAAAATGTAGTTTAACACACTCACACGTCAATGTCAACTGAAAATCCGTTTGCGTAGGAGCGAGTTGTGCCCGCGACATATTACTCTCATTATTAGACAAGGTTCCTGTGCCTTGATACTTGTCCACTATCAAGGTTCCCATTCTACATCAGCCCATTTTTCCGTTTTCTATCGGTTGTATAGGATAGATCGGAACACCCAAAATGGTGTAAAATTTCATAGTTTTCATAGCAAATCCAGAAAGTAGTGAATTCTATGAAGTGCTGTAAACCTAAAGTATGACTGGGTTTTGGGCGGTTTTTATAGCAGGCTCGTTAAAAGCTGCTATGAAATTTGCTATGAAATTTTATATCCCCGTCGGTTTCCATCAGCAATCGGTTTTCCGTCAGCAGAAAAGTTTTCAGGATTCAATTATCGGTTGTCAGGGAACCAGAAATTGCTCCTACAAGAAGACGTAAAAACCCCTTAAACCGGTGCGCGAAGTCTCCAGTGAATATAATGTGTCAGTGCATCCTAAACGAGATACCCTGAACAGTTCAGAACAACTAACGTCCGTTTGTGATTAGCATCCCTCGTTGATACGCTACTCGAAACAGGTACACATCGTGTCAAGTCTATTTCGACAGAATATCATCCATTGTGAGTTGCTGTTCGGTGTTCCTTGTGGACTGGTTTGGGAAGGAAACCCCACTGACCGGTTCACCCGGTTCGTAATTGATGAGTGTTTCCATGAGCGACCTTTCACTGGAACCTTGGGGACTCGTTTCGATGAGTGCCTGAACGACTGCCTTGAAAAGTGGATTTTCTTGCAAGCCATGCTCATGGAAGTAGGCGTTGATGTGCGCGCTTTCGTTCGCATCCCAAAGTTTCATGACTTTGTGGATCATGTCTATCATGGGGATTCT
The DNA here is from genome assembly GCA_022394775.1 of Candidatus Poribacteria bacterium. Classification (GTDB taxonomy): domain Bacteria; phylum Poribacteria; class WGA-4E; order WGA-4E; family WGA-3G; genus WGA-3G. Next base: position 26,131 of record JAGFCB010000037.1, on the reverse strand, counting down.
GCCTGAGGTGTGCGGAAAGCCGATCCGCTCTGAAGTGCGTTCGGTGTGTCCAAGGAGTTTAAGGGCATTGCCGGAGCCAGCCTTCTTCAAGATACCCACTTGTGCTGCGCGGAGATCATCAAACGATACGCCGTAGCCTTGGGCCAGTAGGATGCACTCGCCTACAGGTGCATTTTCTGTGCCGAAGTAGTCCTTGTGCATCAGGTAGTAACGCGTCCATTCGTCCAGTGCCTCTGTGCTTGCGCCGTGTAGGATTTGCCCCAGGGCGAAGTCGGTCACCATCCGCCGCACTTCTGTGAGGAACTCGGTCACAGTGAACGGTTGTCCATCCATGCGTTTGACTTCCGTGTGACTGGAGTAGCTTTCCAGAGCGGGCCCGATGGCAGCCCAGACAAAGTCGGGGCCTCGGATCCCTACATCCCAAAAATAGCGGAGGCGTTCAGTAATCCGTTTCTGCATCTCGCGTTTGACTTTACTGTAATGTCCGTTTCTGGCGTTTGCTGGACGTTTTCGGCAGACCATCCAAAGCGAGGTTGCGAGTGCAGCACTCCCTTGTGCTCTCATTCTTCCGCCTTGTTCAGTGTCAATGGGCCATGATGCAATTACAACTAAACCGGATCCAATCATTGCTTTAACAAGCGTTTCCCATGCATCTGGAGCTTTATGTGCAAATACAATCACTATCCTGCCATCGTCTGATAAAGCCTGATAAGCAGATTGGAAACTTTCAGCCATGCCTTTTTCGTAAAATTTTTTCGCTTCATCGTTATTCCCCTCAAAACGTCCAGCGTGTTGAACAAGTTCATTAGTTCTGGGCGTGAGTGGTTCGGATACGATACCAGAAAATTGGGTGCCGATCGTTCGGCGAAGCCACACGAAAAAGAAATCAGAAAGGTCCGCATAAGGTATTGCATCATAGTAAGGGGGATCAGTGACGATGGCATCAATTTCTCTGTTGATTGAATCAGTCGCTGATTGACGCAAAATCATACAATTTGGCGTTTTTGTTATATGTGCACGTCTGACCGTTTTCAGAGAAGAGAGAATCCTGTCAAGACAAATTTGATAACTGCCGGGCACTTCATTCAAAATCGCGCATTCGCTAAAATCCTGAGTCATTGAGAGCGCATATCTAACAAAGGTACTACGGCTCGCTTCTGAATCTGGTCTCCAAAAAATTAGGTTTGAGTTATGATCCAACATTCTGTCAAAGGCACAAACTAAATATGCACTAATTGCCTCCAACCATTCCGACGAATAGTCAATCGCCTTCATCTCAACTTGTGCTGCTTGCATCCACTTCACAAATGTCATCAACGCCAATAGCTGCCGCTCCGTGAACAGGTCAGACCATTTTTTAAAACCGTAGAGTGGAACCCGGAATCCAAGTGTTTCAGGTCCGGGCATCGATTCGTTAGGCATTCCATGCGGAATCTGATCGGCAATAGCGTTCAATGCTTCCTCCGATATTTCCGCTGCATCAAATTCGCTTTGTGTCGGTGGACGGTATTCCTTGCCATATTCTTCTTGATAGACAACCGTTGTTATCTGTGCCTTGAGGTTGCCCTCATGCCCGCACCTCTTGATATACTCATCAGGCTGCTGTGAACCACAGTCAGGAAATGGACAAGTCGCTGTTGCCCCGGACATTGTAGGTTCGCCAACATCCGTTGTTTTTTTGGGTGCGATAATTTCAAAATGGACCTGTTTTGTCTCAGTATCTGGACAGAGTTTGAGGGCACGTTTACTGTTGATAACAACTTTTGTCTGATTTCTTGTTTCTTTAATGCGAAGAAAGTCGGGACGGTTTCGATTTTCGGGAGTGTCCTTAAGGGTCTTCTCCGATTTTTTACAAACCCACAATGTCTTGAGCAGCGGCACCGTCGCCCCACACTGGGGGTCTTGACACGGAACAGTTCGCGTCCAGAGATAAGCAATTGTGGGTTTGCTGCCAATTAGGGGATAGTACTGCACAATCTCTTTACGGGCGTTTTCCAGAACCCACTGTCCCCACAACCGGACGTGGTTAGCGATATCTCCATTTTTCACATCAGGTTTTTCGTCAAGAGCTAAATTGGGGATCGGATGCGTTTTTCCGGCGAGACGTTGTGGATAGTCCAGCGTGCATTTGAGGATAAACCACGCAACCGGATTATAGTCGTTTGCGATTGCCTGGCAACCGAGGCGCATTGCTTCAAGTGGAATTGCACCACCACCTGCGAACATATCCATCACTTTCGGGGGATGACCCTCATAAGCCATCAGGATGAGTTCCCTGGCGATACGGAGTTTGTTCACCCAACGTCCCTTTGTATCTTTAGTGTCCCAATCGCCTTGGCCGTTTTCGTCTCCCCACCGTGTTAGCGAAGCGATAAGGGTATTACAGAGGTAGTCACGTTGTTTGTCCGGTAGAGGTGATCCGGAGAGCCGTGTGTATTCCGCCTTCATTTTCTCAGGGGCATCGGCGGGATCTGGGAGTAATGTGGCGATCGCGGTGGCACGACACGCTGCAAGTGGGCGACGTGCGGGCCAAAAATGAAGTGAGGAGATATGCCCGGGGCGCGGATTTTTTTCGTGTTTTGAGTCCCCGGAAACCTTTTCCAACGGAAAAGCTTCCTCAATAAGTCTACGTGGCAATTTGGTTTTCCTTGTTAGATAGAGATTGCAAAAATTATCGTTCAGTGATAGAAAAAACTTCATCAAAGTAGCGAATCATACCCGCAAACTCTGCTCTTGGTGCCTTCATTTTTTCTATGCTATGTCTGATCAGGCTCTGATCTTCTGGACTAATCTGTTCGTACTCAAGCATCTGTTTGTATGTCCTATAATGCCCATAAATATTGTATCTGCGATTTTTGAGTTCCATGCGATTCAATCCGTAGTGCTCAATGGAGGCAGTCGCAATAGGTTCAACTTCAGTGTTGTCAACTCGAACAATGATTTCAACTTGGAAATTTTCAGAGTTAGGGGTGACTTCAACTTCTCTCAGTACATCATCGGCACGCCATGCGAAATACTTAGCGGGATCATCAAAATAGGGATTGAGTAGGAGTGGACGTTCCTGTTGATGTAAGCGAATGAATGTGTTAACCCGAGCTGTATCCAGCGGTTCAGGGGCAATCTGGCCTGCTTTAGCGGCTATAAAATTATCCGTTGTATTGCGTCGAATTATAGGGGCTTGCATCTTCCGATTTTGGATTGGGAAGTTATCTCTCTTAAACCTTTGATTGCAAAGCTGACATGAAGCAAGATAATTGTCATAGCAATAGGCGAGCCACCAATAGCTGCTTTTGGGCCGATAATGCTCGACATCCCCGAAGGCGACCGGCGAAGTTGGGGCTTCGCAGTAGGCACATTTGCCACCTGTCTCGGCAAGAAGTTGTTCTTTCGCTGGTTTCCAGCGATCGCTTTTGAAATTGTGTTTTTCAATCTCACCGCGTTTGATACGGCGTTGGTTGAGCAGCAATTCCTTTTCAAACGCCTCCTTTCTTTTCCCGTAAAAGTTATGATGGATGACATTTTTTGACCGGATCCTTTTTAGGCGTATCACGATTTACCTTCCTGCAATTCTTGCTCAATTTTTCGCAGGAGCTGCTCATGTTCTTCAGAAAGTATCATACTTGCTCTACCGCCAAGGGGCAGTTCAGTAATGGCGGTAGTTAGTTTATCCAATTCCGCTTGCTCCTTAGCCGACAGATCCGCTTTGTCCCGGAGGGCGCGGTATCGGTTCTTCATATCCTCAACCACTTTTGACTCGTCGGTATCTAACCCGAACGCGGGAGACATCACCAGTTGGTGTAAAAGAAGCGTATTTGGGGCACCGGAAAATGGATAGAGGCGAATTTTTCCTCTTTCTCGTATCAAATAGTGAAGTTCACCTTCACCTGCCTGTTGCGCGGCCATGGGCGAGTGCGTCGTTGCAACGAACTGAAAATTCGGTAACCATTTGTCAAGGAGCGATAATAGTTGGCGTTGCCGCTTTGGATGGAGATGCAGATCGACCTCATCAATGAGGAGGAGTCCCTTTGCAGTAAGCGGTTTTTCCCGTGAATCATCAGAGACTTCTGAAACTTGGAACAACAAGTCGCCTATCCAAGCTGCCATTGCGAGATACCCATCGCTGAGACAATGTAACGGCACAATACCATCTGGAGTATCAAACAGTAAGTGCCCATTCTGTTTATCAATACTATGAAACTTTATCTCCGGTAGTAGATTACTGAGTACCTTTCGGATGGTTTCCAAGGCAGTGCCGTTTCCGATGTAGTCGAGGTCCATTGCCCAGGAATCAACTGGTTTAGTAGTCGCATCAGGGTTGAATAGAGTAGCGACGCGCTGTGCTCTTTTGTTTGTAAATTCCGATGTCTTTGCTCTCCGACTGTTTGCTGTATTGAGATGGCGAGACGCGCCGAAACCGAGAACAAAATAGTCTCCCTTTTTCTGATTTAGAGCGTCATCAAGCCACGCGAGACTTTGTTTGTTCTTCACAATGACATCGGCACGGGTGTCTTTAGGTTCAATTTGTAGATGAATTTCTCTCTCTTTTCCTTCCGTTGTAACCAAAAGGGCTGAGATTTCACACCTCTGTGTTTTGTACCGGACCCAGTCGGAGGGTTTTCCTAACAGATCAGTTATCGCGTCACTACCCCCAGTTACCAGGGCAATAGCTTTCAGAAGCGTACTCTTCCCCATGCCATTTTCAGCCAGCAAGAGGGTCCACTTGCGGATGTTGTCATTCTCGTCTTCAAATGATAGAGCAATATCAGAAAAACATTTGACATTGTTCAAATGAATTGATTTGAGAAACATCTCAGATGTCCTCCCTCATTAAGTTGTCTCTATTATATCGGATTTTCAAGATAAGTCAAGAATATACCAGAGCAATGCAAAGCCATTTATGGTAGATTTTAGAATTACTTTTGCATCTTCTGCAAGTACAAACCCCCCTAGGGGAAACACCCCAGCAAAAACGCCCCCTTATCAGGGGGAATTGGGGCACTTGTAGATGTCAAGATATTTTGCTAATTCACCATAGTTTTCGGTTTTTTAGACATTTTCGCGGACTGATCGCGAGCACAGCTCGATCCTACAGCGGAGTGCTTTACGCGACAAATCGAAATTATGGGACAATTGAATGGCTCTGAGAGCAATGGCTGGGGCATTCAATTTTAAGAAATTATTAGGTTTCATGTCCTTTTTTCAAGGATCCGGTTCGGTTAGGAATGCAGATCGCATTTGGGCGTGTACGCCGCAAAACCGAACCTACCGGGTCTCGGAGTGAAGGGAATATGCCATTTTGATTTAGGGCGTTCAGTTATCGGTAAGCAAAGAAAAGTCTCCTGACTCGGATTTTGTCAGAATATCGCTGGCGTTAATTCGCATGCTTCCTGTCGCCTTGGCAATTAAATTACCAAACGGATCTTGGCACCGGTATAATTGTGGTTCAGTATCACAATGATAAACAACATAAAGCCAGTAGCGATCTCGGTGATTCGCTGCTTGCCGCCATTCATTCGCTGTCAATTCGACGCTCGTAATTCCTGTACGTCCCTTAACTTCAATATAACGCCCCTCACCATTTGGGTGTCTGGATTGTAAGTCAAACCCTTTTTTCCAACTTGGGTTAGAGACATCTTTGACTTCAGCACCTCGATCATACTCATATTCCATAGCAGTCTTGATTGCGATCGCCTCTGCCTCCCTTAACGTCTTTGTCGGAATTTCCTCAGTTGCAGGTTTGGTAACAAAGGCACGGGTATAGACAGTTACAGACCCTAATTGGATACCTTCGATTTCTCTAATGAGGTTTGCTTCTGCTTCCGCGCGCTTTTTAGGGAGTGCTTTAATCTCCTGATCACAGTTATTCAATTTTGTTCGTGCTGCAGGTATACCTTTGGCGACATCTTTTTTAAGATTGAGACGCTGTTTAAGAAGTTCACCTCTCCTTGCGTTGAATGAAATCTTGATCTGCTCCCTTTTTTCATCTACTTCAGATTGAAGCCTATCGCGGATGTGAGAAAGTTTCGGATTTCCGACGTTTTCACGGACGAAATTTTCAATAGGTTGCGTTTCGTCAGCGCGGTTAATCCATTCTGCGGACAAAGTTTTAGGTATACCCTGTTGTGCCGTCCGCGGTATTAGGGTCAACAAAAGATGCGCGGGTGTTTCTTCACATCGTCCATCTGCAAAACGTTTGATTCCGACAAGCATTTCATCAAGGACATGAGGCTTGTCATCCGTTTGCCGTACCACAGGCATTCTTACCAAATAGAACAGATAGGGTTCATCTGCTTGCGGATCAAAATAGACTGCCCCGCGCTCGCCTTCAGTGTTGAATTTTTCTAAAAATCGGGAGCGGATTGCGTCAAAAATCGGTTCGCCCGGGTGCAGAAAAATCGCCTCCGGTTTCTCTGATCCAGCAGGCAAAGCGAATTCACGTGAGAACGTTAACCGATCACGTAGCTGAGACGCATACCCATCAATAGCATTTTGCACAGAGGTAGGACAACCGGATAACTTAAAAATTGTCTCAATATCACCGTTAATTTGATAGCCGAGCAGTGGTGCCGCATCTTCAAAGAAACTTCGGACATAAGCAGGTAGCATGCGAAGCGTTTCAGCGGATTCCCGCTGGTTCTGAACATTGCTGAGTAATCGTTTGACCTCGCTACTGACAACTAATCTCTGTTGCCCTTCAAGTTGCCTTTGTATATTTTCCAACGTGCATTGTGTGTTGATAATCTGTATTGAAGCATCAGTTTGATTTTCTGTGATGGCTCTTGTGATAAGTTCCTTCAGAGAGATTCGACTGAACTGTTGCCCAATGACATCAAATACCTTATCGTCATCCAATTCCTCACGCATCCTTTGCATTTTTTCCAGTAGTACTTTCAATACACGTCCTTCACGCGTATCTTCAGCAACAAGATTTAACAACACCACTGTTCGCGTTTGCTTGTATCGGTGAATCCGTCCCATCCGCTGCTCAAGCCGAGCGGGATTCCACGGAATATCGTAGTTAACCATGAGCCAACAGAATTGTAGATTAATCCCTTCCCCCGCTGCGTCGGTTGCGACGAGATATTGCGCGCCATTCGGGTCGCGAAAGAATTCTACCTGTTCTTCGCGCGCACTATACTTCATACCGCCGTGGATTTGGGCAACTTTTCCGGTAAAACCCAACGCCTCTAAGCGCTCAATAATAAAATCCATCGTGTCGCGATGCTCAGTGAAAATCAGAACCTTTGTGTCTGGATACTCCGTTAATGCCTCCCATAGTTTCTCAAACTTGCTTTCAGATTTCAGATCGTAAACTTTCCTTGCCAGTTCAACCAAGTTTTCAACCTGATCAACTTCAGCTTCAAGCTCGGCACTTGAACGCGCAGCAGTTGCACGCTCAAGATCTTCATCAACTCGTTCTGCTTCTTCCTGACCGTCTATAGTTTCTTCCTCATCCCCTGTCTTTTCCGCTCTGATATCGACATCCGAAAGTTCCGCTTGTGCTTTTTCCAATCCCTCTGTTGACAACCTTCCATCTTCGAGGGTACGAAGAGTGATTTGAAGTTTTTCTGCACGTCTAATAAGACTTTGTAAAAGCGCGAAAGTTGAGCTGGCAAGTCGTCTTTGTAAGATCATCATCGCCATTTTTGCTGCGCTTCGGTTGTATTGACCAGCGAGATCGAAATACTTCTCACAATACGCTGTGACGGCATCATACAAAGATTGTTCACTCACTTTCCCTTGCTTGAGTGGATAGGCGATGGTCTGACTCCGCCGCGGAGGATAGATAGGTTTTCCATCAAAAGTAACCATCTCCTCTTTCATACGCCGGAGCAGATGTTTAGATTTCTCATTTTCAGCTAACCGTTCAAACGCCTTTTGCGCCGCGAGGTGTTCGGGCAGAAGCAGCCGCCACAAAAAATAGTAGGCATCATCTTTTCCCATGTGCGGTGTTGCTGTGAGCAACAACAGATTCTTCTGTTGATCAGCGATTCGCTCAGCAAGTTCATACCGTTTTGATTTGTCTACTGTTCCATCGGATTCGTATCGGGCAGAAAGTTTATGTGCCTCGTCAAAAACGACCAGATCATAGGGTTGTGCTTCAAAGAGATAATCCTGCATCCGCTCTTGCCGTAAGGTATCAAGGCTGATAATGGCTAAACGATTTTCAGGATTAGCAAACGGGTTGGTGTTTGCTGCGTCAGCACTGGACAGAATGCGGAATTGGAGTCGAAAACAGACCCGTAATTCGCGCTCCCAGTTACCAATCAATCCCGCTGGCGGCACAATCAGTATGCGTTTTACTTGCTGCCGGAGTAACAATTCTTGGATATAAAGTCCTGTCATAATTGTTTTTCCGGCACCAGCATCGTCAGCTAACAGGAAGCGTAAAGGATTATGCTTCAATAGGTGTTCATAGACGGCAATGAATTGGTGTGGCAGCGGATCAATCAATGACGTTTCAGTCGCAAAGATTGGGTTAAACAAGTAGGCGTGTTGAAGTCGATGTGCCTCAGCAACCAGCCTCACCAGATTGGCATCTGCGCGAAAAGCATCGGATACAAGCTCAAAGCGGGATTGCAGTTCTTGAATGGCACAGGTAAATGGTGCATCATCATTCTCAAAAAAGAGTTGGACAAACGTATCGTGGGATTCAACCGAACGAATTATTCTTTCTTTCCGTTGATGCGTGTCGATTAACCTTATACCAGGTTGAAGATCACCGATCTGAATTGTGTCTGTTTGCTGTGCTACAAGGTTCATTTCTATCGTCGGAAATATCTTGTGTTTCAGATTAGAAAAGCAATAGTGGCATATAGTCTACTAAATTTTACAAATTTGTCAAATAGAATCTTGAGGAAAAGTCGCGACATGGAACAGGAGACTAATAATCTGTCAACGTTAAAATGAAGGGTAAACTCGGTTCGTAGTAGTGCGATTTACCGCACGTGGAAACGGGCAATAATGCACGTCGCATTTGGGCGAGTACGCCGCAGAATTGCTCTACTACAAACCATCCATCAGTTCAGATGTGACAGACTACTAACGATTTCCTATTCTACGGATGGAACAGGCTAACAGCCTATTCTACAAGATATAGTATAGACTTGTCATGCCATTATGAACAGAGGCACGAAGTGCTTTTCTTCCGAGCGTGAATGTCGCGATATTACATCAATCTTGCATTCCAATCTATCTTCTAAAAATTGTTGGAGCTTGACATAATCCATCAGATTGGCACTGTCATCAAAATCTACTAAGAGATCCAGATCACTGTCTGCGTGAAAATCGCTGCGGGTGTATGAACCGAAAATCCCCTTAATCTCGGCTTTGTATTTCTGGCGGATTACATCCTGCATTTCTACGATTAGTCTTCTTAAGTTTTCAATCATGACGGGACTCCTTCAAGTTGAGAGTTAGGTGGACGGCATACGGAATATACCTACCACTTTGTGCTATGGACAAGTGCTTCGATTTCATCAATCTCTTTCGGGACACCATCTGTTAGCACTTCGCAACCGTCCTCAGTGACGAGAATGTCGTCCTCTATGCGGATACCGATCCCCAGATAGTCTCGTGATACATGTTTTGTATCGTCGGCGACGTAGAGTCCGGGTTCAATGGTCATCACCATCCCCGGCTGGAAGGTTTTAAACTCGCCATCTGGTTCGCGAACGCAGTTGACATCGTGTACATCTAAGCCGAGCATGTGTCCGATACGGTACATGTAAAACTGCTTGTACTTTTCTTTTTCTATCAACTTCTCCGCTTTCCCCTTTAGCAGACCGAGGCTGAGCATGCTTTCTGTTAACAACTCAATCGACCTTTGGTGCGGTTCGTCGATGGAAACACCCGGACGGATACCGTCAATAATAGCACAGTGCGCCTCAAGGACGAGCTGATAGATTTCTCTTTGTGCGTCAGTGAAGGTGCCGTTTGCCGGGAAGGTCCGGGTCACGTCGCCGCAGTACCGACCATATTCCGCGCCTGCGTCAATAAGGACGAGTGTTTCGTCTTCAATTTGACGATCATTTGTTGTATAGTGGAGTATCGTCGCGTTGCTACCGCTCGCCACGATAGTAGGAAAAGCAGGACCGCCGGCACCGTTCATACGGAACGTCGATTCGACGAGGGCTTCTAAATCGTATTCATACATCCCCGGACGCACTGCTTTCATCGCCGCGACATGCCCGGCTACTGTAATTTCCGTTGCCATCTGGATGCGCTGCAATTCGGTCTCGTTTTTGATGAGCCGCAGTTCGCTGAGAATCGGGCTTGGATCGACAAGCGTATCAAACCCTTTGCCTGATCGGATCCGTGACTTCACAGACTGTGAGAAACGGGCAAGAATTTCGGCATCAACATCTTCATTAGAACCGAGCGTATAGTAAAGCCTGTCAGCACCTTGCAGGTATTTCCCGATTTTTTCACTGAATTCTTCTATCGGATAGGCTTTATCCGCACCGTAATACTGACGTGCATCTTTAACGCCGACGCGCTTACCGTTCCAAATTTCTGCCTGCTTGTCTTTCGGACGAACAAACAGGATATATTGGTGCTTCGGATGTTCAGGTGCAATGACACAAATCGACTCCGGTTCTTCAAACCCTGTCAGGTAATAAAAATTCGGATCCGGACGGTAAAGATATTCAGTGTCGTGGTTCCACCTTGCGGGTGGCGTACTGGCGAAGATAGCGACACCGCCACTTCCCATTTTTTCGATAAAGGCTTTACGATTCTGTTTGTGCAAGCCGTTTCCTCCTCGTGAAAATTAGAGATACCCAATCGGTGTGCCGATTTTACCGACGAAACCGCCACTCGCAACCATTGGATAAATAGGTTTTGCCCAGAAAATACCGTCAACTGGCGAAGATATGGATTCCTGAACATTGCCAAAGACATCACAAATATCAGCAACAGGTTGAGACGCTGTTAGGTGCTCATATAATTCGGCTCTATAATAGATAAAACCGCCTTCATTGCTAATAAGCGACACAAATTGTTTAACAACGACTTGCTGTTCAGGCACCTCTGGCGTTCCAAGAATAAAATCATAGTATTGTAGCACATTGCGCACACCGCGCACGCCTTTTTCGATGCTTGTTGCATCCCATCCGTGGGTTCCCCCCAATTCAGGATCAATGGTCGGGATGCCGATCTCGGGTGCTGCCTGTGCGAGTTGCCCCTTCGGTCCTTTCTGATTGAGAATATGTCCGATACCGAAGACGCGTGCGAGTTCAAGACACGCACCATGTAGCGTATGTTTTTCGCCAACGCGGACGCGAACCTCGTCTATCATTGGAGATACGCCGCCTTGGTGCAGATCAAGGCAGTAGTCGGCTTGCTGAACCGCGTGTTGAAAAAGATGATAAGCGATCCGTTCACTTGACGTGCCATCACGTTTGCCCGGGAAACAGCGGTTCATTTTACGGTTGTCCACAGGACTGAATGCTTGTTTTGCATGAAACGCGTGGAAGTTGACGAGCGGCACAGCGATAATCTTGCCGTGTAACTGATCTGGTGTGATCGTTCGGAGAATTTGATGAACAACAGCGATCCCGTTGAGTTCATCTCCGTCGCTAATGGCTTGGATGTAAAGTGTTTTACCGGGGTACCGCCCGTTGATTAAAACGACAGGCAGTCGGACATCCGTTCCGTCAGACATCGTGCCAATTTTGAGATGTCCTTCAATCCGAGTACCGGGTTCAGCGACCAATTGTCCAACCACCAAATTGCTATGGCGAATATTGTTCCTCATGACGGTTATTTTAGCACAACCGGTAAAAAGAATCAAATGTTTTGTTGGGGGAGTAGTTGTCAGTTATCGGTTATCAGTTGTTAGTTAAGAGATTACTCGTTGTTACCGATAACTAATGCCGAAGAAGGATATAAAAACTTGCTTTTCAGGAGATTGTTTGATAAACTTATATTATCATGAACACTGAAAACAAGAAAAAAATAGCTGCAGAAAAAGCGACAGAAAACGTTCGATCCGGTATGATTGTCGGGTTAGGTACAGGTTCCACCGTCTATTACGCGCTCTTGAAACTTGGTGCGATGGTGCGCGACGGGCTTGATATTATCGGTATACCGACCTCCGAAGGCACCGAAAAGATTGCCTTAGCAGAAAAGATACCCCTGACAACGCTCGCCACACACCCTACCATTGATCTGACGATTGACGGTGCTGATGAGGTAGACGCACACCTCAATCTGATTAAAGGGGGTGGTGCTGCGCTCGTTAGAGAGAAGATTATCGCTAACGCGTCGAAAGAGATATTGATTGTTGTTGATGAAAGCAAGGTATCACGCGTCCTCGGCACGAACTTTCCGCTCCCAGTGGAAATTGTACGATTCGGATGGGAAGCGACCCAAACGGCTGTCAATCGGATTTGCGGAAAATCAACACTACGGCAGAACACTTCAGAAGACGATAATCCGTCCCCACTCATTACCGACAACGGCAACTATATCCTGGACTGCCACTTTGACGGTATCCCTGTGCCTGAAGCGGTAGAGATGCAGCTTAATAACATTCCCGGTGTGGTCGAGAACGGAATTTTCGTGAACCGGGCTGACAAAATCATCATCGGCACACCTTCGGGTATCGAGTATATGGAGTAGCACCAATGGTTCGTTTCCTGTTTATGCTCTCTCTGATCGTTTCTGTATTCATCCGGGTTTCTAACCCGGTCAGGGGTGAAGTGTTTACAGAAAGTGGATTGGTAGATATTCCAACCGGTAGGGTGCTGAAACACGGGATATTCGAGGCAGGGACTTATCTCGGTTTCCAACAACAGTCGATGCCTCATACGACTGCGAATTTTGGTGATGCTGTCGCAATCCAGCTGAACTTTGGGCTGTTCGACCGACTTGAATTCGGACTGACACACCTATGGAATGAACACGGTACTGAACCTTCTGCTGACCGGACAGCACGCCTGAAGTTACAACTCTTAAAAGAACAAGAAACCGGCGCGCGCCCGAATATAGCGATAGGTATAGAGGAACTTGGTAAAAATATTGCTTTGTCGGATTCGGAACAAGAAGCAGATGAAATCCCCTCGGCGTTTCTTGCTATCAGTAAAACTTTCAACCTGCCGCGGATACATCGATTTTCTGGGCATATCGGGATTGGCACGCAGCGGTTTGCGTTTGAAGAAGGGCCTATAGGCGTGTTTGTGGGGCTGAGCAAAGAATTCCAACCAGCTTTTGCGCGCGGTGACATCACGACGAGCCTCGAATTTGATGGTGTCGGTGTGAACGCGGGTTTGCGCTATTCTGCGTCCAATGGACTTCAGGTTGCGCTCGGTGCCGAAACCTTGAACGATCCAGATGCATTGCGCTATCTTGTTTCCGTTTCGTGGACAAACGCGCAGTTACTGGAACAGATTGACGAAACGCAACGGTTGATCAAACGCGCAACAGAACTTGCGGTAGAAGCAAAACGCGCGGTTCCAAAGAAAAAAGCGGTGGAGGAAACTACTGAGACACCTTCGTCTCAATAGATGTCATCACATTTTGGAGCGATGTTAGGAGTTCAGCCAAAAAATCTTGCGGTGGGACGAGTATAATTTCGATCCTCCGATTTTTGGCTTTCGCTTCTGGTGTGTCGGCAGTATCTATAGGTTGATAGAAGGCGTATCCGGTCGCTGCCAATCGTTCCGCACTCACATCAGCATGTTCCTGCAAGTATTTCACTGCTGCGATTGCACGCTCGGTTGAGAGGTTCCAGTTCCGCAGCGCGTCGCCGCCGATAGGCGTATTGTCTGTATGTCCCTCAATCCGAATTGCATCAGCCGAATAGTCTACGTTGAGCAATATCTCTTCCGCAATTGCATCCAGAAGTTCTTTTCCTTCTATGCTCAGAATCGCGCTGCCTGTTTCAAACAGGATTTTTCCCTTGACATCGAGTTTCAACCGTCCAGCGTCATCTAACACCGCCCCGACTGTATCTTTAAACCGCTCTTGGATAGCCGCAATTGAACGTTGCGATTGCTCCCGGATCCGCTGTAATTCGGATTCAATCTCGGTGAGTTTCGCGCGGAGATTCTCTTTTTCGCGTTCCAACGCCCTTTTATCCTTTTGAAGTGTACTCCGTTCAGCGGCGATTTTTCGGGCGGCTTCGCTTGCATTTTGCAATATCTCCTGCGTTTGATTCAACTCTGAACGCGTTTCCTCCAACGTGGCTTGGGTTTCAGCTAACTTCTTTTCCAGATCCGCTTTAGCGGTCTCAGTCGTTTGCAAAGTCGCTTTGGTCGTAGCCAATTCCGTCTGTGTCTGTTTGAGTTCGCCCGAAGTTGAATAGAGCATTACTGCCAAAACAATGGCAGCAATCGCAGCAATACAGATAGATACGATTGCAAGAATTCCTTTTTTAGACATTTAGTTCTCCTTGTAGGCTAAGGATGGCTTCAAAGTTATCATTTTTTGCTGTTTTGTTCTTTTTTTCGATGCCACATGTTATACAGCGGTGTGTCAGGATATAATTGCCGTGCTTCACAGTAAACACTACTGGTTCCATCAACCCACGACAGGACGCGGATCGGTCGCCTGGGTTGACATCAACGTGTTGGCTCCAGAGACATTCTGGGCAATGATTGGTGTATCCGTCTCCTTTGACAGCGGCACCGCAATGTGCGCAGGTGAAATCTTCAATGTGTCGTTGGAATTTTTTGTTCACTGGTCAGTTCCCGCGTTTTTCTCTTCAGTAAGTCGGTCTAATGTGCGTTTTAGACTTGGTGATACGGAAGCAGCGCGTTCTAAATTCCAGTGGTCTCGGACAAACTGGATTAAGCGAGGGTTATATTCATTTCCTGTTTTTGCGGATTTATCGTTTCGCGATGGTACAAGTGCTTCTCGTAGCCTTGTCTGTCTACTCCTTCGTGCAAGGGACACAAGGAATTCTTTAGGATCAGTGATTTCGTCAGTGTTTCGGGGAATGCGATTAATCGGAATCGCTAAAAATTCTGAAACAGCTTGCCGATCCGCCATAATCCAAGACTCAATTTCCATGACTGCGACTCTAAGGAAAAACCAACGATTTAAATCCCCCTTCACCCAAGATCTAATGAGAGTAAGTGGACATATATTAGGAGAATCCAAATCCGTCAACATAAAAACACCACATTCCTGATGTGCTGCTCGGTTGTAATTTGATGCCTTTCGTTGAAGATAAGAATTTCCTTCATATATGACTCTTCGCACAATTTCAATATCAAAATGCTGAAGAATTTTGCTCGAAACCGCATCGGTGAGTCTATCTTCAACAACAAGAATTAGATTGTTTAATCCCATTTTAATAGACTTAACTGTTCTGCCTGTTCAGGACCGGTTTTTGAAAGCACAGCCTCACCAACTGTTAGACCCGCCTCAAGTAAACCCCGCACAGGCTTAATATCCCATGCAGGTATGACTGTTGTTTCTGTTTTCGCAGGTGCCAGCATAAGAACTTCCGTACCATCAATGCCCGGATCGGTGAGAAGAGCATCGCTATGAGTGCTAACAAAGACCTGCCGCCGCCTGTTTCTCTGCATCTTGGAAATCAAAGGTGCAAGTTGAGAAACAATTCCAAGATTCAATGAGAGTTCAGGTTCTTCCAATAAAAGAACCGAGTCACTTTCAAGCAGAGACCACAGCAGTCCGAGCAATCGAAGTGTTCCATCAGAAAATTGATCTTCTTGCTGCCACACACCTTGGGCGCGCCAATGAGAATAAAGTGCTCGTAAATGTGGTCGTCCTGTGATTTCGTCGCGAATAAATTCCAATTGTTCAAACTGTGGTACAGCAATTTTGAGTGCCGATTCAATTTTTCTAAGACGAGAGCGGCGAGTTCTATCGTTGACACCAGCAACCCTTTCGAGAAATCCTTGACCAAATGGGTCCTCTTCAACAATTCTGCCTTGGATTGAGTCCGCAAAACGGAGGAGTTGAGGAACCAGATGAAGATAAGTAACATCTCGGAGGAACTGGACAATCTCTCGAAAATCGGCATTCATATTAATCTGTTCAAGGAAAGTCTGAGTAAGACGATCCATATCCTCCTTATCATCTTTATCTGGTCTATCAAGAAGGACTTTATTTTTCTTATATACCTTTTCCTCTGTAAGATAGGTTCGACGATATCCTCGGGTTTCTTGACGAAACGCCAGTACATACCGCCATGTTGTAGGAGCACCAGGCGTATCAGCGATGTGAATCTCAATTCTAACTTCTGGATCGCTCCGAGCCGCTAGACACCGAATCTTAGAAACACCTCCACGGTCCTTGACAGCTTTTTGAAATCCTCCACCATCCACCTTGACAATATCGCGGAGAAAACGAAAAATGTCCAGTAGGTTAGATTTGCCAGAAGCATTTGGACCGACAATAAACTGCCGTTCCCTAAGCGGAACATTAATCTGTTGAAAATTCCGCCAGTTCTTTGCGATAAGCCGATTGATAATCATAACGATCAGTTTCCTTAAAAAAGATGTATTTCCGCGAATGTGATATGGAAATAATAACACATCCAAGGCACGGAATCAAACCAAAATGGACAGTCAAATCTGCTCTTTGCAGAGGGGTAGGATAATCAGAAAATCGCTCCTATCGGAGTTTTAAACGTTTATGAAAGGTTTCACATCCCACAGTAGGATTGTGCCTTCAAAACTACTGCTCGCCAGCAGTGTACCGTCCGGTGAAAACGCGAGCGATTGCACGTCCGAATTATGTCCCCAAAAGGTATGGATATTCTCGCCAGTAGCAACTTCCCATAGACGGATTGCCATCTTCTCCATTCCCCTCTCCCACCAAGTTCCAGATGCCAAATATTTTCCACACGGTGAAAACGCGAGGGCATACGTCCGTCGGCTGTTCTCAGGTTGTGGGATTGTGCGTAACGTCGTCAGTTGCTCAGCACACCACAAGCGAATCTCGTTGTTCATGCCACCAGCAATTATTTTACCACATGGTGAAAAGACTGCTCCTATAGGAATACGAGGTTCGTCCATCGGCAATATGCTAATCTCCTTACCTGCTTCAATATCCCACAATCTCGCTGTCTCGTCATCTGAACCCGTCACCAATTGCTTTCCATCTGGCGAAAACGCAAGCGTGTAAATGTAATCCGTATGTCCCGTGAGGACTATCGGGTGTTCAGGTTGATTAAGATTCCACACATACACTGGACCATCTTTACTCCCGACAGCGAGATACTCACCTGTTGTGGAAAACACCTCATGACGCTCCCACCATACATTTGCTCTAAACTCAACAATGGGGGTATCGGGGTAGTCAACATCCCACACCTTTGTCGTATCGTCGAGAAAAACAGCCGAGTTCGCCAACATTTTACCGTCAGGCAAAACTGTGAAAGAATGGATATTTTCGTCCGCCATCAACGTTTCCCGTACACATTTCTGTGGGACATCCCATACAATAATACCTCGCCCCATGCTTCTACTTGCGAGCGTCTGGTCATCCATCCAAATTGCCAGCGGATCCGGGTGCGGGAAACGAGGCTCACGCCTTATTACGTACCTTGAAATACTACTATCAACCTGTTCACTGGATCTTTTTTGGGTGGATTGCTGAGGTTGTTTATGTGTGTAAGCGATGGCTAAGGATTTTGCAAGTCCAATACCGCCAATACCATCGGATATCTCAAGTCTTTTTTCACCGCTTTCTACATTCCATGTCTCAATAGTATCAGTGTCATCAGGAAATACCAAAGCGTATAGAGTTCCGTCTTTCAAGTAAAACGGATCATCAAAGTTAGGATAAACTGCCCTTTGGGCACCCGTTTCCAGGTCCCATTCTCGTAGTGTTCTATCACTTGAGGCAAGGAACTGTCCGCACGGTGAAAAAGCGACAGCATTGACCCAATCACTATGTCCTATAAATTGAGCAATGCGTTTGCCTATGGTCACATCCCACACTGAAACGCAGCGGTCAATACGATTAGCATCATTTAAAGTCTCATCAGCGGCTGCACCCGCCAATAGGCGACTATCTGACGAAAAGGCAAAATCTCTACCAGCAAACT
This sequence comes from Candidatus Poribacteria bacterium, assembly GCA_022394775.1. Taxonomy (GTDB): domain Bacteria; phylum Poribacteria; class WGA-4E; order WGA-4E; family WGA-3G; genus WGA-3G. Next base: position 8,106 of record JAGFCB010000037.1, on the reverse strand, counting down.
TGACAATTGCCTCACCTGTCTCCGGATGCCATACATAGGTTTGATACCCTTCTGTGTCTGGATTCAGAACTTGGTCATCAGGTGAATACACTTCAGGATTTTGTGCCGTAGCAGCGAGGAGTCTACCATCCGGTGAGAATTCGAGTTGCGAAATATCATTTGGTTGCAGTTCATGTGCTCCTCGATCCATTTGCGCGAGGCATACACCCCGTTGAACATCCAATACCTTAACAACCCCATTCATATCGGCAGTCGCAATCCACTTACCGTTCGATGAAAAAGCGATATGGGCAAAACCACTCTGCCCTTCTATTTGATAAATACCCTCTCCAGTTTGAACGTCCAACACTTTAATGACTTGATCCCAATTGTCAATGACAATCCATTTTCCATCATGAGAAAAGTCAACAGAACTAATTAATCCGCGTTCCGTTTCCCATAACGAAATTGGTAACATTGAGGAGACATCATACCACCAAAGCCCCACTCCTGACGCAGCTGCGAAATACGTGCCATCAGGCGACAACTTCACATCACCTCTGTCCCCCTTCCCCAATCGGGCGCTTGCGCCTTCCGGTAATGCCCATGTTGTTCCTGTGGGGTCCTCAAGTCCTACATTTAACGGTGCTGGTCTTCGGTTTTGCATTGTATCTACTCCTTACCATTCTAAGAATCGATAAATGATTTGACATCCCACAACAGGATAGTGCCATCATCTCCTCCACTTGCCAGAAGCGTGCCGTCTGGGGAGAAGGCGAGTGACTGCACGTCTGTCGTATGCCCCCAGAAGGTATGGATATTCTCACCGGTAGCAACATCCCACAAACGGATTGCCATCTTCTCCATCCCTCTTTGCCACCAAGTCCCCGATACGAGATACTTACCACACGGCAAAAAGGTGAGGGCATACGTCCGTCGGCTGTTCTCAGGTTGCGGTATCACGCGTAACGTTGTCAGTTGCTCAGCACACCACAAGCGAATCTCGTCGTCCATGCCACCGGCAATTATTTCACCACACGGTGAGAACGCTATCCCTTCAGTGCAGCGAGGTTCATCGAGAGGTAGTGTCGCAATTTCTTCGCCTGATTCAACATCCCATAAGCGAGTCGTGTTGTCACGCGCGCCGCTTACCAACCGCTTGCCATCCAGTGAAAATGCCAATGATGTAACGTAATCCGTATGTCCTGTGAGGCGTGTTAGCTCCTCTGGATTCTGAAAGTTCCATACATAGACCGTGCCTTCTCTACTCCCCGCTGCAAGCCGATCGCCTGTGGGAGCGAACACCTCGTGACGCACCCATTCTGAAGGTTCTTTAGGTGCTGTGAACTCAGCGACAGGTTCGTCCGGATTCCTGGCATCCCATACCCCGGTCTCATTGTGGAGACGGGTGCCCAGTATCTTTCCACAAGACAAAACAGTGTGCGTATAAATATTCTTATCCTTCAACAATGTTTCGTGTGGACACTTTTGGACAACGTCCCATAATTCAATACCTGGGTAATCGCGGGTGCTTACGAGCGTTTGGTCACCCAACCAAGCTACTTTCGGATAGGGCCATGGGAAATGAGGTTCACGAAGTGCTGGAAATGTTTGGGTCTTGCCATCCGTTCGTTTGTTGGACAGCGCGTAGGCGACAGCCAACTGTGGACATCTGAAAAACCACATCTCACCAACACTCCCCCTCAAAAGCTCAATTGTTTGTAGTTTTTCACCGGATTCTACACGGCAGATGTCAATGGCTACAGTCGTTTTCTCATAACGAAACACAGCAGTCAATAGCTTTCCCTCTGGTGAGTAGAATGGAAGTCCCCAATCTGTTTCAACCTCGGTATAAGTCTTCTTTTGTCTACCCTCTGTGACATCCCACATGCGCAGACTTTTATCTCTACTACTCGACACAAGGAATTCACCACACGACGAAAAGGTTATATTCTCCACCCAATCCGTATGCCCTGAGAAGTGCGAGATCCGTTCACCGGTTGTTACATCCCACACTGAGACGCAGCGGTCAACGCGATCTGTATCACCAAGGGTTTCATCAGCAGCTGCACCCGCTAACAGGCGGCTATCGGGTGAAAAGGCAAAATTTCTACCCGCAAACTTAACAATTACCTCACCCGTCTCTGGATGCCACACGTAAGTTTGCCTGCCTTCCGTGTCAGGATTCAGAACCTGTCCATCGCGTGAAAGTTCGGGGTTGTCCGCTGTAGCGGCAAGAAGTTTGCCATCTGGCGAAAATTCGAGTTGAAGAATATCATTTGATTGGAATTCGTGCGCGCCTCGATCCATCTGTGCAATGCACGCACCGCTATGGATATCCACGACCTTTACAACCCCATTCATCGCCGCAATAGCAATCCAGCTGCCGTTCGACGAACAGGCAAGCCCACCAAAGGCATCTTGACCTTCTATCTGTGTGATACACTCTCCACTTTGAACATCCAACACTTTAGTGACATCATCTGAAGTATCAATGATAATCCATTTGCCATCATGAGAAAAATCGATGGAATTAACCATTCCCCTTTTCGTTTCCCACAATGAAATCGGTGACATTGAGGCTACGTCATACCACCAAAGTCCCATGAGGGTTCCAACAGCAAAATATGTGCCATCTGGAGACACTTTAACATCTCCTTGATCCACGCTACCTTTTCCAAATCGGGCGATTGCGCCCTTCGGCAATGCCCATGTTGTTCCCATCGTGTCTTCCGGCACAACATTGAATGGTGCAGGTCTTCGGTTTTGCATTGTATTAATCTCTTTTATATTTTTTGGAATTCGCTGAGGCACGGAGACCTTGCGCTACAGCGTATTTCAGTGTATTCAGGACTTACGCAAAAAGCAGTAATTTTACCCCCTAAAGAATCAGAATCAACGGTATGAAGCCCGTGTGGGAACTTCCCCGGGTATGAATGCCTTATGGGCATTCACCGACCCTTATCAGGGCGACTTTAAGAGGTAATGCGTAAGTCCTATGTATTTTAGAGTTCTGCGCGGGTCATGAAGGTTGCGTAGATGGTAGAGGTCCGCACGAGATCGGGGATATGGACGCGCTCATTGATGGCATGTCCACCTTCACCACTGGGCCCGTATCCGACACCGGGTAAGCCCGTATTGACGAAGTAGTGCAAGTCGGTAAACCCTGTAGTGCCTTTAAATCGGGGTTGATTGAAACGGACGACACGCACCGCATCAGCAAACGCCTGCGCTATTGGCGAAGCGGTATCCGTCAAGCAGGGTTCAATCCGCAAGATAGCGCGTGCCTCTGCGTCCAAATCGGGGTAGTATTGACACGCCCCAGAAATCGCTTCCCGCAATTCCAATTCAGCGAACTTAAGTTCCTCGTTTGGTGTAATCCGGCGGTCAATCGAGAACGTAACGCTTGCTGGAACGGTGTTAACTTTGTCGCCGTCGGTGCCTCGGAAGGTTCCGCCGATGTTCAATGTCGGATAGCGGTCGCTGCCATCGGGGAGTTTAAATGCGCGTTCCGGTGATTTTAAATTTCGTTTAACCCGTTGGAGTGCGGTTATGAGTTCGGCGGTCTTTTCAAATGCGTTTATTCCCTTATCTGGCTGTGCCCCGTGTGCTGCTTTACCTTTAACCTCAATTTCCAACCAGAGTACGCCGTTATGTCCGTTGCCGATGTTCATCTCCGCGCCACCCTCGCAGTTGACGACGTAGTCCGCATTAACCAAGCCTTTCTCGACAATATATCCTGCGCCCAACTCGCCACCGGTCTCTTCGTCGCAAGTGAATGAGCATTCAACGTTGAACTTCGGTTCGATGCCGGTTTCTTGGACAGCCTCGATTGCAAATAGAAGCGCAGCGATGGCATCCTTCATGTCGTCGGCACCGCGTCCGTAAAGCCATTCCCCCTCAATCTCACCACTGAATGGATCACCAAACCGCCACTCCCCTGAGACGGGTACGACATCGTAGTGTGCGTTGAAATGCACCGTCTTCTCTGCGCCGACATCCCAGCGCGCGATGAGGTTTAGCCGTGGATGGCTATCCGCATTCGGGATAATCTGCTCAGCACGCCGTTTTGGGACTTTGGCAATCCGAGTCTGCATGCCCAACGCCTTGCACTTCGCCTCAAGTAGTTCAACGATCTCGGCATAATTTTCACCCGGCGGATTGACAGTAGGAATTCTAACGAGTTCTTGGAGCAACCCACAGAGTGCAGTTTGCTTGTCCTTGATATAGGCTTGAACGGACATTTTAGATCTCCTCAGTCGTTGTTATGATGTGACGACTGCCTGATCTCCGGCGGACAAGTGTCCTACTGTTTCACCTGTCTCCGTGAAGGTGCGGGTCACAGTGACAGAGGCATAGGTCCAGAGGATTTTCATAGGTGCGTCGCTCTCATTCCAGAATCGGTGTGGAATGCCAGCGGGAACGAATGTCGTGTCGTAGGCTTTCATGGTAAAGACTTCGCCATCAACCTCGCAAGAGGCTTCGCCTTCGAGAATTGTGACAGATTCATCACAGTTGTGATAGTGGCGTGCGATCGCTGCACCGGGTTCAAACATCGTTACACCGTTGGTGAGCGAGGTGGAGTCGATCCATTTACCGGCTAACGGGACAGTCTTCACACCGGTGCCTCGGTCGATAGGGTCTTGTTTTCCAAAATCGATGACATGTGCTTTTGTGCTCATCTTTGATCTATTGCCTTTCGTTAAGATTTGACGCAGTATAGCACGAAAAGTGAAAAAAATCAAGGAATAACTGCCGCAAATCCAGCAATCGCCTTATGTATCTCCGTTTCGGTGTGTGTCGCCATGACAGCAAGCCTTAAACGACTCGTGTCTGGCGGCACTGCGGGCGGACGGATCGCTGGTGCGAACACGCCTTCAGCAAGTAATGCATCCGCAATATTTGTTGCCCGTTGTGGACTGCCTAATACGACTGGCAAAATCTGTGTTTCACTCGGCAATAAGGTATACCCTAAATTGATCAAGGCTGTTTTGAGATGCTCAGCGTGCGAGAATAGGCGTTGCCGTAATTCAGGTGAAGAACGTATCACATCAAGGGCAGTGTTCGCTGCCGCCAAGGTCGCAGGTGGTAATCCTGTTGTAAAGATAAAACCGCGCGCCTTGTTAATGAGCAGTTCAACCAAGGCACGACTTCCGGCAATATACCCACCGAGTGCGCCAACAGCCTTGCTGAGCGTCCCCATCTGAATGATGCCTTCGCTATCCAATCCAAAATGTGCGACAGTGCCGCTGCCATCTTTTCCTAACACGCCAAATCCGTGTGCGTCATCTACGAGTAACATCGCTTCATAGTGCGTAGCGACCTCGTAAATATCGGGTAGCGGTGCGATATTGCCGTCCATGCTGAAAACGCCGTCCGTCACGATGAGTCGCCGCCGAAACGCTGTGGATTCCGATAACAGAGCCTTGAGATGCTCTACATCACAGTGTCGATAGACTTTTTTTGTTGCCCGACTGAGACGGCATCCGTCAATGATACTGGCGTGGTTAAGGGCATCGCTTAAAATAAGATCCCCTTCACTTGCGAGGATGGGGATAATGCTCGTATTCGCAGCATACCCCGAACTGAAGACGAGCGCGGCTTCGGTGTTCTTCGTTTTTGCGAGGTTGGCTTCTAATGTTGTATAGAGTTCGTTGTTCCCAGAGATAAGACGCGAACCGCTCGCGCCTGTGCCAAAATTCCGCGTCGCCTCGATAGCAGCGGTGATCACCTGCGGGTGTGTACTTAAGCCCAAATAGTTGTTTGAACCGAGCAGCACGACATCGCGTCCATCAAGATGGATTGTGCCTGTGGGTGCACTCATAACCGTACGGAGGTGACGGCGTAAACCTGCTTGTTCCAGTGCTGCGCATTCCGTGTCCAACCAATCATGGCTCTCCATCAAAATGTTCTCTCCCTGTCAACCCATGAACTGTCTTAAAAAAATATGGCTCTGTCGCAAAGAGCGTTGTCGCAGCTCTAATGTCTCTTCATAAGCCCGATCCTCCACCTCAACACAGACTGCCCCCTCATAACCGGTATCACTCAAAACAGAGAAGAAGCTGCCCCAATCAACATCGCCAAGTCCCGGCAGTTTCGGTGTATGATACGACAAGGGTGTTGCGAGGATACCGACTTCATCAAGTTTCGCTTTATCTAACCGGACATCCTTTGCATGCACATGGAAGATTCGATCAGCGAAGGTAGCAAGCGGTTTCAGATAGTCCATCTGAAGCCATATAAAGTGGGACGGGTCGAAGTTGAGTCCGAAATTCGGGGAAGGGATCTCTTCAAACATCCGTTCCCAAACCACGGGACAATAGGCGAGGTTTTGACCAGCGGGCCATTCGTCTTCCGTGAAAAACATCGGGCAATTCTCAATACCAATACGGATGCCGTGGTCGGCAGCGAATTGAATGAGTGGCTTCCATACCTGTTTAAAGCGATCCCAATTCTCGTCTATCGTGCGCGTCTGGTCTCTACCGATGAACGTGTTCACGATGTCTACCGATAGACGTTCCGCAGCCAGAACCAGTTTTTTAAGGTGTTCACTATAGATAGCTGCTTCGGTTTCATCAGGTGTCAGTGGGTTCGGGTAGTAGCCTAAACCGCTGATTGTGATCCCCGCATCCGAGACACATTGTAGGATTTTATCTGCTTCCGTTTCGGAAAGCGTCGCGACATCAACGTGCGTAACACCGGCATAACGCCGTTCCGCTTCTCCTTTGGGCCAGCACATTAATTCGACGCAATCGAAGCCTGTATTAGCAGCGAATTGGACGACTTCTGTTAAGGACTGTTCCGGTAAAATTGCGCTCACAAATCCGAGTTTCATGGATAACCTCTGTTTCATTTTTAGATATTTTATTATAACCCAAGTTGCTACTAACAGATTTTGCGCACTTCCGAAGGGGTTTTCGTCTTTTTCTTCACCCCAGAGGGGTAATATATCTATAGAAAATGGCGTATTTGCGCGATCGCACTCCAGAGGAGTGCTATGTGTATAAAAGGTGGCAACTTGCGTTATTACAGAATCCGAGTGTATCTGAGGCAGTTGACAAAAAAACACCTTTATCGTATACTTTAGTTGCTATCTAAGCACCATACAGATAATTACACGTATATTTAACTCAACAGCCAAATATACGATATTTTAAGGGGCCTGTCAAGTATTTTTCGTTAATCACACTCGATAGCAGGGGTTTGAAACTGCTTTTACTCGGTTTGGCGAAACCGGATCAAAATATTGTCAAGATCTCGTATGCTTATTACTTCGGTGGGGTTCCAAATCCCATCAACGAAGAGAAAAAAAGGCAAACTGATTCACAATCAGAATATAGGAGGATGCATACCAATGCTTCAGAAATGTCAATTAACGCTCAGCTTAGCCCTCTGTCTACTGCTGATACAGCCGCTTACAGGCTTTGCCGTGGAAGAGTTCAAAGTCTCTGAATTTGGTAAGGGCGAACAGATTTGGTTTGAGGCGGAAGCCTTTGATGACAGGGATTCCGAAGATGTCTATAAATTGGGTAAAGCCGAAAAAGCTGTAGATCCTGCCGATGGTGCCTTTGGAGATATTGTCACGAATGCCGGCGGACAAGGTTGGTTACTCTATAGATTCGACATCAGTCGTGCGGGTGGAAAAGCCGGTGACTGGCGGTTTATCGGACGGCTCATTAATCCGAGTAACCATTCAGATTGGTTGTGGGTTTTAGGCGACGATGGCAATAAGATTCCAGAGGTAGCACCTGCTTTTGTGCGTCCCGATCATATTATCTTTGAAGAAAATGTCCCTGAATGGGCATGGATGCGGACCGGCGATTTTGGGAAAGATGGTGGCACGGTCAACAAATTGCAAGACGGCGAAAATGTCATGATGATCTGGACGCGGCAAAGCTCGCTTCAGGTTCAATACGATGTTTTCTGCTGGTCAAGTGATCTGGAATATGAACCGACGGATGCAGACTACGAAAAAGCGAAAGAAAAAACGTTGTCGGTAGAACCTGATGGGTTACTCACTACAACGTGGGGACGGCTTAAGCAGTAACTGCCTTAAAATCGCACAAAGATGCGATAAAGGAGAAGAATCATGCTTCAAAAATGTCAGTTAACTTTCGGTTTAGCACT
>JAGFCB010000146.1 GCA_022394775.1 Candidatus Poribacteria bacterium | reverse complement strand
CATTCGTCTGAAGCAGGATTTACAGGATTAAAGGATTTTTAGGATTACAGACGCTGTCGGATTGACACATTACTTTTATGTAGCGACGACTGATGGCTAATTTGTCTGAATCGCGGATTACACGGATTTCACGGATTACGCGGCTAAGGATTTTTTTGTGCATATTCATTCGTCTGAAGCAGGATTTACAGGATTAAAGGATTTTTAGGATTACAGACGCTGTCGGATTGACACATCGCTTTTACGTAGCGATAACTGATGGCTGATAGCTGACTGCTGACGGTTTCCGATAGCCATTATAATACATCCAGAGCAATCCGAAAACCGACGTTATGCAGTCCGCGGATCGGTTCATACGCCGCGCGATTCGCACAGCGCGCAGCGAACTCCCCACGCGCGATCCACGAACCCCCACGAATCACTTTCCGACGACCTTCACTCGCACCCAACGGATTCTCGTCAGACGAGTACTTATACGCCTCCATGTGGAACCAGTCGAAACACCAATCGTAGGCGTTGCCCGCCATATCGTAGCATCCGTATGGACTCACACCCGACGGATAACTCCCGACAGGCATCAGCTGCTTATTCCCGGATTCCGATGTATTCGCCCGACTCGCATCCCACACATCGCCCCACGGATACTCCCGCGCATCGTGACCACGTGCAGCCTTCTCCCATTCCGCCTCCGACGGCAACCGATATGCCATATTCTCAAACGTGCCGAGCCATCCCAAGAAATGCGTCACATCGTGCCAACTCACCCCGACGACCGGGAAATCTGGAGCGTTGAAACGTTCATCGTCCCAGAACTCTGGGGGTGCGTATCCCGTCGCCTCCAAAAACTGTGCGTACTGTGCATTCGTAACCTGATACGTGCCGATGGCATAAGCATCCAATTGGACGCTCCGTTGCGGCTCTTCTGGATCCGTTTTCCGCATCCCCGTCGGAATCGTCCCCATCGTAAACGCCCCAGCGGGGATATGGATTAAAGGGTAATCAAGTGTTTCAATGTGCATGGTAGGTGTGCCTGTCCTCTGATACAGGTTTACAATAACGCTGATAGTATAACACATCACCACCTCTGTTGCAATTTCTTCTGTAGGAACGAGTCAGAAGATCGCGTGCGACAAGAAACCCCCAAGCAAAAACACTCGCTCCTACACCGATATATCTTGACTTGGCATTCGATTTTGGTCGAAATTTCATAGTTTTCATAGCAAATCGAGAATGCTATGAATTTTATGAAATGCCGTAAACCTAACATACGACTGGGTTCTTGGCGGTTTTCGTAGCAGGCTTGTTAAAGGTTGCTATGAAATTTGCTATGAAATTTTATATAGCCGTCAATTTCTATCAGTCGTCAGGAAAGAAAGATCCTGATTAAATATATGTGACGTTCTGCACGTCACATGTGACGTGCAGAACCCACGGGATACGCGGAATGTGACGTGAATTTGCGTTTTTTTCTAAGGCTTGTCCACTCTATTTGAGATACACCCAAGACAGATTTTGTACCCAAAAGATACCAAATGGTATCTTTTTTTGCTTTGTGGTAATTTTCTGATGTGTGCTGTGAACCCAGTCGATATAAGGGTTTGTGGACGTTTTTTGCATGATTCCTCATTAGAAAAGCGTATCGAACCTCGTATAAGCCGTATTTTGGGCATTGCATTCTAAATCACGTATTATAGGTGCATTTTCGGGGTAATCAAACAGAAAATGCGTCAATATATTGCGATTCTATTGTATTTTAATGTATGTTTAATGTATTTTCGATTTTTGTGCATTTTTTTGGTCTTAGGTTGTTAGTTGTCTGAACTGTGATTTATGGGATTCAAAGATTTTCAGGATTAGAGATGCTTTGGATTGACAAGGGGCCTTTACGGAATTACCTAACCATTTTAAACCACATATAGAAAAACCGAACGGTTCTGTAGGAGCGAGTGTTTTTGTTTGGATATTTCTGGTGACTCGCGATACGCCATCTCTACCACCATAAGAAACCTGTTAGGTGAGATTCCTGTGTGTCACCCCTTGCTCATATTGTCCTCTGCTTGTGACAGCGGACACCGTCCATTATGGGGTAGGGGTCTCAACCTTGTTGTTTTGTAACGAATCGTTGACTTTCTTCTGCATATAGGTTATAATAAATCTATCCAGAGTCATCCAATTGTAGAATTGTCTGAATCACGGATTACACAGAGGACGCGGAGGACGCGGATTTTTAGCTATTCGTTATCCGTACTTGACAATTCTATTGTTAAGTTAGAACCTGACATCGCTGCGGTATTTGCAGATGCTGTATCCGTGAACGAGGCTCTGCGAGATCTGATCCAAGATTCAAAAGAAAATAGCACGGTACCACTTCACATAAATGAGAACACTTAACATATAGCATCAACCCGAATCAGTCTGCAAAACAACGGAACGTGAATATGACAAGAGAAGACATTATTCAGAAATTTAAGAGTCTAAAAGTATGGAAAAGGGGAAATAAAATAGCACCTCATAAGCCTCTCCTTGTCCTGTACGCAATTGGCAAATTGCGACGCGGAGAAAACCGGCTTATACCATACACGGAAATAGCGGAAAAACTTACAGAGTTACTACGCGAATTTGGGACAGACCAGTCAAAACCTCGTCCCCACTATCCGTTTTGGCGCTTACGCGAGGATAAAGTTTGGAAGGTAACCAATGCCAATCTCATTGGGCAAACACCTAAAGGAGATGCCCACATTACCGACCTGAAACACCACAAGGCCTCTGGGGGATTCCGCGAAGTAATTGCTGATCACCTACAGAACGATTCCAGTCTTGCTTTAGAAATAAGCGAAAATATGCTCGATCATTTTCGTTCCTCAATACACGAAGATATTTCACAGGCTGTTGGAATCGAGTATCCGTTCCATACTCTGAATCGACAAAAACGCGACCCGAACTTTCGAGAAAATGTCCTGAGAGCCTACGAATATAAATGTGCAGTTTGCGGTTTTGATGTAAAATTGCAACATCAACCCGTTGCGTTAGAAGCCGCACATATTCTGCCTCGCGAGAAAGGTGGGCCTGATACAGAAGAAAACGGATTGGCTCTCTGTTCCCTACACCATAAACTATTTGACCGTGGGGTTTTTACATTGTCAGCAAAATTAGAAATCCTTGTGTCTGAGTATGCAAATGGATCAACAGGTTTTGGTAAATGGTTGATGCGTTTCCATGGAAAGAAGATTAATCCGCCACAGAGTCAAATGTATTACCCTCGCATAAATTTCATAGATCGGCATTTCAGAGAAGAGTTCAAAGGCCCCTATCGCGAAAAAACTTGACATCTAACACAAGTTTGTGCTAAAATTTAAGGCAATGGAAAACCTATACTCAAAAACCGCAGCCAAAATACGACACGCGCTTGATGACAATCGCCACCTACGGCAACCCCTAACACGCTTAAAACCCACTCGCGTATTAGGTTTTAACAAGCCAGCTGCCCCCCCCCCACTTTACAAACGATAAGTAAAACACTTCATAAAACACGCATAGCACTCGCCAATATTTTGAGTCAGCGCGCCCTCTTACTCAGATGCGGGCTTTTTTTCTTGTCATGTCTTCTGGGGAGGGTGCAATTTGCGTAACGCGCACACAATCCCTCTACACCCAATTACACCATCTTTTTCGGGGCACCAGACATTTCCGTTTCGCTATACATGGCTGAAGAAAGGCGTTGATGCCGTAACAGAAAATCCGAACATTTTCTTATCCGAGAATGCTTCTGTCACCTTAGGCGTTGGAAAAAACATGGTGGATGCTATCCGACACTGGTGTAAGGTATCAAGGCTCATTGAAGATGGAACAGCTCAACCTAAGCAACTCACTATGCGCCTCGGTGAAAAAGGAGCTGTCTATCGACGCGGTCAATTCGCACCAACTGATCTCGGTAAATCCATCTTTGACGACCAAAAAGGATTTGATCCATACCTTGACGATCCTGCCACCTTGTGGTTGATTCACTGGCAAATCGCGACCAATACCAACCAAGCAACTGCATGGTATTGGGCATTCAATATTTTAAGAGGCAATCAATTCACACCCCATACATTCGCTCGAGAAGTGTACAAATGGGCATTGCGGCAGAAACAATCCATGCGTCCCATTTCTGACAATACACTCCAGCGAGATGTCAATTGCTTTATCCGTACCTATTGCCAGTCCCGTCATAGCGATACCGTCATTGAGGAAACCTTTGACTGCCCGCTCGTTGAACTCAATTTAATCGTAGAATTGCCAGACAGCAGTGGATATGAATTTCAACGAGGCGACAAAGATACACTACCGCCCGAAATGGTCGCATGGGCGTTAGAGACGTTTTGGAAAAGTCGCTTCTCTCGGCGAGACTCACTTTCGTTCTCAGATCTAATGTACGCTCCCTCAAGTCCCGGACGGATTTTCAGGTTAGACGAAGATACGATGACGACCTATCTCGAAAACCTTGAGCAGCTAACGGATGGAGCATTTCACTACGACGAAACGTCCGGTTTAAAACAAGTTTATCGACATAGAGATTCTGATCAAATGGAATTTTTAGAGAGGTACTATGGATAACGTCCGTTTGTCCGATCTTTTTCATATCACAAAACGCTTTCAACGCTCCGTACATCTGGTCCGCGATTTTTATACGGCAAACGCGTTAGATGGGTACGTTGTGACTGTTAAAGCTCGGGAAACCCTCACCCGTCTTATTTCAGCACAAGAGAACAGCGCGACATCAAAAGCCTGGTCCCTCACGGGGCCTTATGGGTCAGGAAAATCTGCGTTCGCGCTTTTCACTGCGAAGCTGCTTGGGGATCCGGATGCCCCGACAACGCAACAGGCTTTAGAACTATTACAACGTGAAGACCCCTCGCTCTATGAACGATTTATCAGCATAAATGGAAACGGAAAGCGAACATCATCAGGATTTTGTCCGGTGCTGATCTCTGGCGAACGTGCACCGATTACGCGCTCGCTTCTGCAAGGATTAGAACACGGACTTAATACCTTCGGTATATCCTCACGGTACTCGCTCCGGAAAGACATCCAAGAACTCTTGAACACAGAGGCAAACGGCAAGCTCCCACAGGCAACTGAAATCACAAAACTTTTTGAAGACGCAACACGCGCTATAAAGAAAAAGAATGGATACGGCTTGTTACTCGTAATCGATGAACTTGGAAAATTCCTTGAGTACGCCGCCCAACACCCCGTCCAAGACGACGTATTTGTCCTACAAACACTCGCTGAATTTGCCACACGCAGCGATCAAACGCCACTCTTTTTGATCACGATCCTTCATCAGGCTTTTGAACAATACGCAAACAAAATCGCCAAATCACAACGCGAGGAGTGGGCAAAAATCCATGGACGGTTTGAGGATATCGCCTTCGTAGAACCCGCCGAGCAGGTCCTCCGCCTGATTGGATCCGCTGTTCAACATAAGGCAGAAATCCCATCTACGTCCATTGCATCAAGCCCCAAACTTAACCAACTGCCCGACGCGGTAAAATTTGGTAAACTCATTAGAAACTGCTTGCCACTCCATCCGACAGTCGCACTTATCGTAGGTCCCATTTTCCGACGCTTCGCACAGAATGAACGATCCCTTTTCGCCTTTCTGAATTCAAGCGAACCCTATGGACTCCGAGACTTCCTTTCAAACCAGCGTTATGATAGTGGTGTGCTGCCGACGTTTTCGCTCCCCGAACTGTACGATTATCTCAACACCACTATAGGAAATCGGTTGTCCGCCTCACGCGACGGGAACAAGTGGGTGGAAATTGAGATGGCTATTGATCGGTTGACAGACCCATCACCCACTACAGTTAGGCTCATTAAGGCCATTGGGTTGCTCAGTATCGTCGGGGAAGTGAGCACTAACCTAAAAGCCTCAACGGGTATCCTCCATTATGCCTTAGATGATCACACCGAAGGATTCGCGAAGGAATTTGAAACAGCATTGGATGTTTTAACAAAACGTTCAATCGTTACCTATCGTCGCTATAACAACGCTTACGCGCTATGGGAAGGCAGTGATATTAATATCGAAGCGATGCTCCACCAAGCGGAAGGGCATCTTGATCCTAATGAAAGACTCATGACTTATCTTTCAAAACTCGCTCCGCCGCGCCCTCTCATTGTCCGCCGACACCTATTCGAGAAAGGCACACTCCGCTACTTCACCGTTCGGTATACCGATATTGAAAATTTCGATGCGACCTCGAGCGAACCCCTTGGCGATGCAGACGGACTCGTCCTCTACACACTGCCTACAGGTGAACATGAGGTTAACCAGTTCGTTGAAAAAGCAAATGGAGAAAACGCTATAGTTCGTGAAGAGGTGCTGATTGCTATTCCTCACTCCACCCGTTTTCTGCGTGACGCTGTCACTGAACTTGCGTGTCTACGCTGGGTTTCAGAAAATACGCCTGAACTCGAAGGTGACGCGGTGGCGAGACGTGAACTTTCAATCCGGTGGGTAGCAGCAGAGCGGGATGTCGCTGATCAACTCACAAAGATTTTTGGGGGCGACACTGATGAACCGTGTAAGTGGTTCCACAAGGGACAAGAGATAGATATCGATTCGCAACGCGCAAGAAACGAGCATTTATCAAAAATCTGCGATGCGGTTTACCACAAAACTCCGTTGATTCGGAATGAACTGATCAATCGGCGAAAAATCTCTGGTGCGGTAACAACTGCACGAAAAAAATTAATTCAAGCGATGCTTGAAAACGGTGACCAAGAGAACCTCGGTATCACTGGTTATCCCGCTGAAATGAGCATCTATCGTTCACTCTTATTAGATACAGGAATCCATTGTGAAGTTTCCAATATATGGGGATTTCATCCACCAAGAACAGATGATAAGAACGAAATAAAACACACATGGAACGCAATTGAGACTTTTTTTGAAGCGAGTGAAGGTGAACGACAACCTGTCGTGAAACTCTATGAACATTTGATGGATCCACCGTTCGGTGTTCGTGAAGGACCACTGCCGATCCTTCTATGTGCTGTTATACTCCACTACAAAACAGAAATTGCACTCTATGAAAACGGGTCATTTATAGCAGATTGGTCAATGCCGGTCTTTGAAAGGTTCCTTAAGGCACCGCAATTATTTGAATTGAAACGATTTCAGATGACGGGTGTCCGCTCCGATCTGTTTTCACAATTTTCAAAGGTGTTCAATCCATCGTCAGAAACCCAAACGCCTGATCTATTAACAGTCGTTACGCCGTTAATGCGAACGATTGCCCAATTGCCGAAATATACTTTGACAACACAAGAATTGAGTGATACCGCAAAGAATCTCCGTAAGGTTGTTCTGAATGCGCGTGAACCTGATGAACTCCTCTTTAAACAACTGCCAGAAGCGTTCGGGTTCTCAGGTTTTGGTGTAGAGGCAGCAACAAGTACTGAATCAATATCGGAATTCTTTGGCGTACTACGGGACGCACTGTCCGAATTGGAACAGGCTTATGAGGTTTTACTGAATTCCGTTGAACAGATGTTGGTGGTCGCCTTCGGTTTGACACCAACTACAGAAAAACTCCGTACTGAACTGGTCGCCAGAGCCGAACCGTTGTTAGCCGTAACAATCGAAATGGATCTCAAAGGATTTTTAGTCCAAATCTGTAGTGGTGGACACGATCACACGGGTTGGCTTGAGGCAATCGCAACCTACCTCGCCAAAAAACCGCCTTCAGCATGGGTAGATACAGATAAAGTGCAATTTGAAAGCAATCTCGCTCAACTTGCGAGGAAATTCAGGCATTTTGAAGCGGTGTCTTATGAGAAACTAACGCACACCGAATCATCAACAGGCGAACCCATCCGAGTCGGTATCACGACCCAGAACCGAACCGAGCAGGAACGGGTGGTTACGTTGACACCGACGGCTGATGCGCAAACGACTGAAATGGAAGACGAGATCAGGAAGATTTTCGACAAGTTTGACGTAGACGATAACCCAGAACTCCATATCGCAATCTTGGCGCGAATTTCACAAAAGTGGATGCAACGGCTCGATGAATAGAGAGGTGAAAAGATGGCAGAAAAAATCCGCCACGTCCTTGGACTCTCCGGTGGTAAAGACAGTTCAGCACTCGCCGTTTATATGCGGGACCGAGTACCGGAGATGGAATACTTCTTCTCTGATACCGGCAAGGAATTGCAGGAGACTTACGATTTTTTAGATCGGTTAGAGGCGTTTCTCGGCAAACCGATTGTGCGTCTCAATATGAACGCCGATGCCAACAGTAACCGCGATTTCGATCATTGGCTGACGGTCTACGGTGGGTTGTTGCCGTCATCTCAAATCCGCTGGTGTACCGTCAACCTGAAAATACGACCTTTTGAGGAATACATCGGTGAAGATCATGCGTATCACTACATCGCTATTCGCGCCGACGAAGATCGTATCGGTTACAAACCTCCGAGTATCTCCGCGCTCCGCAACATTGAGCCTAAATACCCGTTCAAAGAAGACGGCATCACGAAAGAGGATGTCTACCGAATCCTGGAGGAAAGCGGACTCGGTTTGCCTGACTATTACAAGTGGCGGACGCGTTCCGGATGTTACTTCTGTTTTTTCCAACGTAAATCCGAATGGGTCGGTCTGTTAGAACAGCATCCAGACCTCTTTAAACTCGCCAAAGAGTACGAGAAATTTAACCCAGAGACAGGCGAACGGTTCACGTGGTGTCAAGGTGAAAGTTTAGAGGAGTTATCACAACCAGAACGGATAGCGGAAATCAAGGCAAACACCGAAAAAGCAATGGCATCCAAGAAAGCGCAAAAACCGAACCGCCGTTTAATAGAAATCCTCACGGATGTCCTCGACGATGAGGATGATGAGGAGCCGTGTTTGCCATGTCATAAGTGACAGAAATAAACTCCATTATGCTTGAAAGGGGACAGATAATAAGATGAGACTTCGGACAATACCTGATATTCAACCGCTCTATATATTGCCAAAGGATCCTGTGACGAAAAACGTACTTATTCCCTGTTTTCAGTCTGCAACCTCTGTTGATTGCATGATGGGTTTCTTTTCGAGCAAGATTCTGGCTTCACTCGCGCCAGGTTTGGCAAGCTTTATAGGCTGCTCAGACGAAAGTTTACGTCTTGTTATCAGTCCACTTCTGCGAACCGAAGATAGGGAAGCAATCGAACTGGGTACAACCTCCATTGAAGAGATCGCTCGTGAGTCTTTAGAAGATTTTATTGTTACAGAAAACACCATTGCACAACATACACTGAAATGTCTTTCATGGATGCTACGTCACGGACGCGTGGAAATCAAAATTGCCCTGATGAAAAACGCGCTTTTTCATCCAAAAGTTTGGCTTTTTCACAATAGCGATGATGTAATAGCGGTACACGGTTCAAGTAATATGACTTACGCTGGTGTTGAAAAGAATATTGAACAGTTGTCTATTTCTAAATCGTGGGAAGATTCCAACCAGTCTTACATTGCTGAAAGGTTCTGTGACCAATTCGGGCAGCTCTGGGAAAACCGAGATGACTTTTGTACTGTCATTCCGATACCACAAGCGATTGAGGAAAACCTGTTGAAAACTTATAAAGCGGATGTCCCACCAACCGAGACTGAATTTCACAAGCTCTACGAAGCGAAAACTGGTTCTATAGATGAATCTTCAGAACCGTATGACCTTGATAGGTTGTCTCGTCCATCATTTGCGATTCCTTCGTATCTTCGGTATGAGGACGGTGATTTTGAGCATCAAGGTAGGGCAATTAAGGCGTGGTGTGAAGCCGGTTATCACGGTATTTTAGAGATGGCGACCGGTTCTGGGAAAACCATCACTGCCATGATCTGCGCGCATAGACTCTATGGGGCAGAGAAACCACTTCTTATTGTTGTTGCTGCGCCGTACATTCCGCTTATTCAACAGTGGTGTGATGAGATTTTACCCTTTGGACTTAAGGCAGTTAATTTGACTGAGGTACAGGGAGCAAAGGGACGAGCCGCTGAACTCAGTAAACTCAAGCGGAAACTCCGATTCGGCAGCAGTAATGTCGAGATAGTCGTCGTCACGCATCGAACACTTTGCAACAGTGATTTTAAAACCGAACTCGAAACATTTGGCTGTAAAACGTTGCTCATAGCAGATGAGGTTCATAATCTCGGAAGTGAAGGATTCATAACCGATCCGCCTGATTTCTTTGATTACAGACTGGGGCTATCGGCAACACCGGTCCGCCAGTACGACGAAGAGGGGACCGAGCAATTATTTTCATTCTTTGGTCCCATCGTTTTTCAGTTTACGCTTGAGGAAGCGATTGGGCGCTGTCTTGTTGAATACGAATATTACGTCCATCCGGTCGAACTTACAGAGGATGAGATGGACGAATGGTATGAGCTTACAGAAAAGATCGGGAAAAATGCATGGCGACAGGAAGATCCAAATGCGGACGATGAATATCTGATGAAGTTGCTTCGAGACAGACGTGCTCTCTTGGAAAATGCTAAAAATAAGATCGCTGCATTGGAAGAAGTCTTGACACAACGCGAAGATTTTAATCAGCTTCGACATACTTTGATTTACGCCTCTGATAAGGCACCCCAGCAACTTAAAGATGTCAATGCCTTATTAAACAAACATGGGGTTCTCTTTCATCAACTAACACATAAAGAAACTCCTGACCGAAGAAAAACTGCACAGATTATCCAGTCATTTCAAGAAGGTACCCTGCAGGTTCTAAGTGCCAAACGCGTGTTAGATGAAGGTGTAAATATCCCCCAGATTGAAAAGGCATTCATTCTCGCGAGTACAACAGTCGAACGCCAATGGGTGCAACGTCGTGGACGACTTCTCCGTAAATGTAGCGAAACCAGCAAAACGCACAGCGAAATTCACGACTTTGTCGCATTACCTACGGATTTAGATAATATTGACCCTCGCGCCCGTGCTTTAATCGAGTCCGAACTCAAACGGATTCAAGCATTTGCTTATCTTGCGAAAAACTTCGGAAGACCTGACGGTCCTTTGACTCACATCGACCAACTTGTTAAAACCCTTTACACATAACGGAGGATACTATGTCATTTAACGCCGAAAAGATGGTGGCTATGATTCTCAATGAATGTGAATCTATTGAAGAGAGATGTGCAGGATACAGGCAAGAAATTCTTAATGCGATAGTTGAGATCCTTAATGCCGAGAGAGAACACAAAGCACAAGGAACAAATATTCAAAAACAGGTAGATCAAGACTGCGATGCAGTCGGCAAGTTTCTTTACGAGAATCGCGATAGAGATAACGTCCCAACGGAGGTTGCTCAATGAAAATAGTCAGTGCAAAATTTCAGAACTTTCGCCTGCTGAGAGACCTAAGATTAGATTTTTCGACAAGCGATACCAAAAAACTCACAGTCATTCGCGCGTCAAATGAAAGTGGGAAAACGACTATCTTAAACGCGCTGCAGTGGGCCCTCTATGGCAATAGCACATTACCGAACAAAGGTAAAGGACACAGATTATTTCCAATCGATTGGGATGTTCCAGATGGACAGGCTATCCCGATATCGGTGCAAGTCGATTTTGAAACGCCTCCATCAAAGTCAAATCGAAATAAGACAAGTCGCTACCGTCTGATTCGCTCTGTAGAGGAAACAACGGATGGCCGCAAACAAAACTCTAAAATAGAGCTGTTTGAACTGACAGAGACTGGAGCCGTTCCGATTAACCCTCCGGAAGCACAGGTTGCGCGATTATTGTTGCCTCCTAATTTGCGTGAGGTATTTTTCACCGATGGAGACCGAGCACTGAGTTTCATTGAAGCAGTCTCGACATCAGACAAACGTAGACGGGTGCAAGATGCTATTCGATCGTTGTTAGGACTTGACGTGATTGAGTCTGCACTCGATCACTTGAAAAAGACTATCGCTGGATTCAGGAAAGACCTGAGGAATCTCGGAAGTGGCACAGAACTTACGGAGATAGAGACAGCATTGGGGGAGATAGAGAAAAATATTGAAAGTCTTGAAAATGAAAGAGACGATGTGAAACGCCAACTTGATGCAGTCAACCAAAGTTTATTGGACATTGAAGCGGACGTTGAGGCAGCATTGGTTAATGGAGATCAAGAAGGGCTTAATCATAAACTAAAAAGGACAGAAGCAGAACTAAAAAGGATCAGGGGAGAAGAAGAAAATTTGGTCTCTGAGCATTCACAATTGTTCAGAAAACCACCGCTATTCCGAGACCTACTTGCACCAGTTTTAGAACAAAGTTTCGAGAAATTGGATGAACTCCGCGACGAAGGTAAACTTCCGAGAACAACGATTCCGGTGCTTGAAGAACGGCTAACAGGCACTACTTGTATTTGTGGAGAAGTACTGGACGAGCACTCTGAAGATGGAAAACGTCGCAGAGGGCATATTGAACAATTGATTAGCGAGAGTCGGACCGCAGACGAGCTCCAAAAATCTCTAAACGATCTCTACTACGGTTCGTTGGTACTCAAACCAGTAGCCCTTGATGCTGAGCAACATTGGACCGCGGCATACAATAAAACCTTAGAGGGACTCGATAAACTTGAAAACCCACGCGTGGTATTGGAAAAGGAGCAAGCAGCCCTTGAAGTCCAGCTGGAAAGTATAGGGAACACGGATATTCAACAACTTCGTAGCCACAAGCAAGACTGTACTAATAAACGTAATTCTTTGAACGACACCTATTTGGATCATGAAAGAGAACTTGAACGTTTACGGGAAAGGCATAGATCCTTGAGAGCAACACATAACAATCTTCAAACCCAAAATAGGAGAGAGAAAGGAATATCAGCCAGATTAGATGCCACACGCGACATCGAGCAAATCCTTAAAAACTCCTACAATCGAATCACAAACGAAGAATTGCAAAAAGTGAGTCGATTGATGAACACCCTCTTCCTAAAAATGATTGGGACAGATCCTGAACAAGGTAGACTCATTCAGAAATCAGAAATCAGTGAAGAATTTGATATTCGCGTCTACGGTCCGAATAAACGCGTTTTGAATCCCAGTAGAGATTTAAATGGTGCTTCTCGACGCGCATTAACCATAGCGTTTATTCTCGCGCTTACCAAAGTCAGTCAAGTCGCGGCACCGAATATAATTGACACACCACTCGGAATGATGGACGGATTTGTCAAACGTTCTGTCCTCAAAACCGCTATTCAAGAAAGTTCACAACTTATCCTCTTTTTGACGCGTTCGGAAATTAAAGACTGTGAGGATGTTATAAAAGACGAGGCAGGATGTGTGATAACTATCACAAATTCAGCACACTATCCCACTATATTAGCAAACGACCCACATATAAAAGAACCGCAAGCTCTACGATGTAAATGCAAGGATCTCGGAGAATGTGAACTTTGTGAGCGTCGAATAGATGTTGAAGTAGAAATCCAGTCGGAATCTTAGGAGGTCGGTATGAACCAACAGTATAATAACCCGTTCCAGAATATGCAGATAATTTCACTTAAGACACAGCAGGAGGATTACGATGAGTACTGCCAATCAGGAAAACCGCGCGTAAGCGTCGAGAGGAGTCCGTTTCCGAGGAAGGTTGACTTCTGGTTTGCGGGCCTCTCGTTGGCAGTACTTAAGAATCTCAACCCCATTGATTTAACGAAAGAGAAAACTGTTAGCATTATCAGTGGTGATATTTTTAACACTGACGGTTGGCAGGCACAAGCGATAATGTTGATTGCGATAACAATTGATTGCGATTTAGAGGTTGTTCTGAAACCACGTCGGATGATGGATATCGCAAACGGTCTGGCAGCTGCTGGTGTCGACCATATTATAAAAATGCTAAGTGACGGACCTCAAGAACCGATATGGAATCTCTCCGATGCCTTTGGAAAACTGCTACAATCTGATAATATTGCTGAGAAACCATCAGATCATGATCGGCTCACTAAAGCTTTACTATGATTCTATAACCTTACAGAAATTGCCCAAACTATAGTATACTTTAGAGGAGTATGAACTATGCCGAAAGAATTACCACCGTCTTTAAAAGTCAGTACTGGATGGATAGAATTGGAAATCATCTCCGAACCGGATGTAACCTTAACATATAAAGGGTATGCTCCCACCCTTCGAGTCAGAAAACTTAGGACAAATGTTGAGTTTATACTCTATATCTCAGCAAAATCGTTAGCGGAACCGCTCGAAGAACTTAGAGAAAACAATGCATACCTCTTTAAGGGAATCAAATTCCAGGTCCGTAAAGAGAGCAACGCCCCAATGGCTAAATATGAGGTAGAGGAATTAGATGGCGAATAACAAAACACCTAAACTTGGCGAGATTCTTGGGGTCATTGAGAAGACCCAAGGGAGTCGGAAGTATTTATTTGGAACTATAAGTTCTGACAAAATTAAGGATGTAACCTTCGTGCCGGTCATTGAGCGTAGTCGTAAAACTTATCTCAACGAAATTGAAGAAAATGGTTATCAGAGACCTGGTTCGGATTCTCGGATGAGAAAATTTTCAAGGTTTCTTAAGGAAAACCCGAATAGTGTCGTTCCACCAGTTTTACTGTCAGGACGTGGAAATTGGGAATTTAAATCTGGAGGTCACGAACAAGACTCAGGTAAACTTATAATTCAAGGAAAAGCCGTAATCGTTGACGGTCAGCATCGTCTCGGTGGTTTTGTCCATCTATACGAACAAGAAGGTGATATCCGCGACGTATCCTTCATTCTCCTTCCAAACCTTTGCGCTAAAGAAGAAAAAGAGGAATTTGTTGTTGTTAACAACACCCAACAGGGAGTTCCAAGAGCACTCACAGCATATTTAGACGGTGATGATGACGATGCAAAGATTGGATGGAGCCTCAACCTACTACCAGACAGCCCGTTTAAAGGGAGAATTACCCGAACAAGAATGCAGCGCGTGCACCTTTTTGCTCTCCATAGTGTGGCAAGGCAGGTTAAGCGTATGTTTTCACTTGATGGTATTGAGTTAGATTCATATTTAAATATCAGTCAAAAGATCGAAATTGTGTCACAGTTCTGGGAAATAATTTCAAATCAACTTACAACGGAATGGTCAGACATTGAGAAACTTGATGATTCTGACACAAAAGGTCGGAGAGACTTTGAATATAAACTTCTTGAACTTACAGGTCTCATAGCTTGGGCATATACAGGTGCACGCATCTTTGCGCGCAGTTATAAAGAAGAGGCTCAGGATATGGACTGGGACCAAGTCAGTTATCTTGTGGAGGCTGCGTCAGGAATAGATTGGCGTAAGGATGGAGAGTATGCAGGCAGAACTGGAGAAGCGGGTGGGAAGATTATGGCAGCGGAAATGATTCAGATGTTACCCGCTGAAGCCGCTGAGGCAAAACTGCATAGGACTCTACGTTGAGTTAACCACGTAATTATTCGATATTCCGCATAAAAAGTCCCGCCGTCCCCAACTTAACCATGGTGGTATTTTTTATATAGGATTTACGCAGTCAGACCTGTCCGGACAGATTCCAACGCAGGAATGAAAGCAATTTCCCATAGATGCCGCCCCCACGGGGCTTGGGTCTGTGAAGGACATTTTTTCTACAAAAATACCATCCCTATGGGATTCAAGAGGTTTTGAAATCTTTAAGGTTTCTGGATATATCCGGTTCGATTAGGAAATCAAACCTACCGGATCTGGGGCCGAGACTGTTATTTTCTAAATTGACGCTTATGGTAAATTGTTACGGCAGAACTGCTCAAAATCTATTCGGTTGGGAACTTTATATCAGAAAGTGTACCATTAGAAATCTCTCCTACACGTGTTATTGCATCTGCCGATAACTGAAAATCCTTCCCCGTACAACCAATTACAGTAAAGTCCACCCTTAACTACGGATGTGTAAATGTTTTGTCGATTGTGGTCTGAGTCACGGGTTTTTGCGAATGATACAAATTTCGCTGATCCCAAGGAGATCAAACCATGAACACAGAACACGAGAACCCAAAAACACAGTTACCACGCACAATTGAGGAGAAACCCATCGTTTATGACTATGAACGCCTTGAAGAGGTCCGAGAAGTCGCAACCTTGCCACCGATCCAACTCTCACTCGACGAGATAGAATATGCTATCTCACTTTTCGCCAGAGGGTTCGCACGTGGTGATGTCGTCACCATACTTATAGAGGAATTCCCCGAATGGGAGGCACAAGCCCGCGCAGATGGCACATTCAGGAAAAGACTCTCCGATAGACTTCGGATGTGCGACCCAACGAGTGCCGTCTTTGCAAAAAATCGGTTCAAAACCCTTTACGATCTGCATCAAGAACACGTCCGTGAGACCCTCGGGAACACCTACGCCCGGATAGATAGCCTCTTGAAAGAGACACTCCGCAAACGGGTCGAAGCACAGATAGCGCGGTTAGAAAAGATTGATGCAAGGATTGAACATTTACACGAACTCTATAACCGCTATCAGAAAGCACACGCAGAAGCCAGAATGCGAGAACTACGTGAGGACGCTTTCCAAAATCTCCACGCCACAGATCAGTCGCTGGTGAAATGGTATAACGTCCGGCTGAAGGAAGAACAGCACTTGATGCAATTATTTCTCTCCCTCAAGACACTGGAGGCAAGACTCGCAAGTGTTTCAAGCCTACACGCCGCGTATACGCCACAGGAGTGGTAACCCACAAAAGAAACTTTCAATGACAGATAGAGACCAATGCTTGGCAATGCAATATTTATTTTCAGAAATGCAGAGCCATCCACTTCTCTGGAAAACAGTTAAATTACCTTATGATTTTGGCGTATCCAAACACGGAAAGCCGCGTCCTTCGCGTCCTCCGCGATAATCCGTGATTTGTGGCGTACTCGCCCAAATGCGACCTGCATTCAGACAATTTGAAAATTGAATGCCTCTGTCAGAAATGGTATAATAATTGACATCCCTCCTTTGGATATGTTATCATTTTCTTATGCACGGGAATTAGGGGCCGAAAAATATCGGGTGTTGCCCATCAACGAGGTTTTCGATTTTTCGTTCGGTTTGCAGAGTGAATCCGATGCAGCGCAGACAATCCTCACGTACTACGCAGTTGCTTACAAACGTCCGACGGGTCATATCACGCGCAAACGCTATCGCCTCAGTCAACGGAAGTTGAAGCCGAATCAGCGCGTCGATTACGAAAAATCGCTCTTTCCGTTGCCGTCGCTGAAGCCGTACGATGATGGGAAAGCGTGTCTTGGGTGGCACCGTTTCGAGTTGGAGGTGAATGGCGATGTGCTTGGGGGATTTGATTTTGAAGTGACCGCGCCATAGGTGTCAATTTAGAGGTTTTTCCTTTAATTTTTCGCCATAGATAT
>JAGFCB010000017.1 GCA_022394775.1 Candidatus Poribacteria bacterium | reverse complement strand
TTCATCTCTGGTCTACGGGTGCGAATGGCGGCATCACGGACACAACTATTTACGCAAATACAATTTGCACAACACAATCCGCCGATGGAACTCCTGCTGCCGTTGATTGTACAAGCGATAGGATTCGGGGCATCCGTTTCTACAATAACTGCTTTCAAACGGATGGAGCGGCAGCCTTAGTCCGCGGTTAGACGAATCGAGAAGCAGTGTTTAAAAGCAACACCTTCAGCACAAACTACAAGTCGCCAAGACTTTCTACCAGCCCCAGAAAGTAGCTCTGTTTCACTGAAGCCGGTCGAAAAAGTAGTCCAGAAACACCTCCACCGCCACCTTAATACAGACGTATGCATTTGGATTTGGATGTTGGCGTTCAGGACGCAGATCGGCGACTGTCATACCGCTTGTTAAAGTGCCTTCGGTTTCAACCTGAACATGGGCGCGTACGCTTTCAAAGTAATCTGGACGCGTAAGCGTACCAATCGGAAGCGCGTCGTGGATATGAAATCCCCAGAACCCGACCTCTTCACGGTAAAATTCCATACAGGCTTGTGTCGCGTCCCTAAGAAACTGCGAGACTTTACCTTCTCGTTTGTCAATTTCGGCGCGCAGTCGTTCGCCAGTTAAGATAACTTGGTGTGTCGCATCAAGCGGCACGATGTGGATAGGCACATCGAATTGGAAAACTTCGTGGGCTGCATGTGGATCGACGAAGATGTTAAATTCCGCAGTCGTTGTGACATTACCGTATGTCTCAAACGCACCACCCATCAAAACAATCTTCTGAACCCGCTGCATCTTCTTAGCATCTTTACGGATTGCTGTCGCGATATTTGTTAGTGGACCGAGAGCGATGATTGTGAGTTCATCTGGGTAGCGCGTTACCATCTCAAGAATAAGGTCAACCCCGGATGCCGATACAATAGAAGTGTTTGCCGGAGGATAAAGTGGGCTATTATCGGTATTTTGCAATTGATTGGTGTTACCTAATCCATCGTCCCCATGAACATGGGTCGCCAGCACGAGCGGCTTGACAAGCGGTTCTGCTTCACCTTCCGCAATTACTGGAAATTCATCCAGATCAAGCACGCCTAAGGTTGTTAACAGATTTTGTGTGGCTTGCGCGACAGGTACATTTCCACAGACGGTCGTTATTGCCTCTATCTGCAATTCGGGTGACCGCATCGCGAGAAGGATTGCAAAAGCATCGTCTACTCCGGGGTCCGTATCTATAAGAATTCGTTGCATTTCTACCTTCCTAATAGGGTGGGTTCTTGTGTCTTATATTTCCTATAGCGATTTTAGCACTACAAAACGATTTTGTCCAATTATCTGATTCTGACAATCATAGCAAAATTTCATAGCAAATTTCATAGCAGCTTTTAAAGAGCCTGCTACCAAAACCGCCTAAAACCCAGTCAAGGATTGAATTCACGGCATTTCATAAAATTCACAGTTTTCCGGGTTTGCTATGAAAACTATGAAATTTTACACCATTAAATGGCTCTGACGGTATGTTTTGCAATCTCAGTTTTTATGTGTTATGCTGTTAAGTATCCAATCTTGTTAAGATGCCTCATCAGCAAAACACTATTCCGACATTAGTAGTCTGTCCAATCTAACTTATCACTTTAGATAAATCCGTGTCCTCTATACGATCAGCGCAATCCATGATGCAGCCAATAGAAGGATTTGAAACCGTTCCTTTCGCGGCTAAGCTGCAAAAATCGCATTAAAAGATGGAAACCTCAATGTCAATGGTTAGCGATACTTCCAGTCCGAGCAGATACAGACGAGCCATCGGTATCTGTTTTGGCTTATTTCTTTTCTGTTGTCCTCCACTCACTGCTCAAGTGAATATTTTTACAGGTGAGACGATGCAGCAGATGCGATTAGATCCGGGTTGGTATAACAGCATTAACTTGGATTTGAGTTATCGTGCTGGCAATACAGATCTGTTTACTGCGCGTACACGGTTCCGTTCAGATTATCTGTCGAAAACCTATCACGGTTTCGTTTTCGGCAGCCTCCAACAGGGTCGGAAAAGTGGTGAATTCTTTATCAATAAGGGGATGGCACACGCACGAATCATCCGAAGCCTGACGCAGCACGTCCTTTACGAGTCCTTCATCCAAAAACAATTCAACGAATCCATTCTCCTGAGTGATCGGAATTTAGCAGGTGGCGGGATCCGTTTCGCCGCACATCCACAGAGTTCCAAATTTAATCTCTATCTCGGTATCGGCGTGATGTGGGAACACGAACGCATTAATGACACAGACATTGGCGAAATCACAACCCATGTCATTCGGTCAACTAACTATATCAATTGGACCGGACAGTTAGATGAACGAATTACAACGAGCGCGACCGGGTACTATCAGGTCTATCTGCGACGTTTTGAAGACTATCGCATCTTTTTTCAGGGAAGCCTTACATTCCACCTAACAACGAAAGTAGCGTTCCCACTTCGGATAAATTTCCGATACGATAGTGAACCACCAACCGGCATCCGCAAACATGATGTGGAAATTTTTAATGGATTACGGTATACTTTTTAGTAGTCATTAGCCGTCAGCCATCGGCAGTCAGTCATAACAGCGTATAGAGAATAAAGCCTCAGCAGCTGATAGATATGAAAAAAAGGAGTTGTCTCATGAAAGAAGTGGAAACCTGTACGTGGCAGGTAAAAATAATAATCTATATCGGTATACCCTTGATCGCACTGTCGAATATTGCGTGGGCAGATGAACACCTCCAAGTCATGGAAAAAGATAAAAAACTCGTTCTAAAAGGTAAGATTTCTGAAGCGCTCGGTGAGTATGATTCACATTTAAAAGGAGCCGTTGAATACCTTATTTGTGGACGCAATGGCAAGGAATATGAGAGCATTATCGTCGTTGATGCGACTGCACAAGAACTTTACGAGGCACTTGGAAAACTCGATGTTGCGGTTGGCACACCCCCCGGTTATGACGAAGAAAAAGATGAACCCACACCACCAACCGGAACCGAGTTTCTTATCTATGCCGAATGGAAGGATGGCGATAAAACGAAAAAAGTCCGTGCTGAAGAACTCGTTTTCAATGTGAAAACCCAAAAACCGATGCAACAGGTTGCTTGGATCTATTCGGGGTCACGGGTAGTGGCAGATTTGGATAGTGACGATGAAGATGCGATGATACCGCAAGCGTTTATGAGTAATGACCTTGTCGCTTTAAGACGGTTTGATGCAAGTGCCCTCTTCCAAAATCCGCTTCCTGAATCCGAGCAGGAAAACCTCTATAAAAAGAATGAGACTTTGCTGCCAAAACTTGGGACACCCGTTACACTCACGATCGAGGTTAACCGAAAAATGCAACTGTTTGTCCTAATCAGTGGAAAGGTCCAAGGCGTAGGATTCCGCAATTTCACGCAAATCAACGCCAAGCAGCTCGGTATCAATGGCTACGCTAAGAATTTACCAAACGGTAAGGTCGAAGTCATCGCAGAGGGTGATAAATCGCAGTTAGATGCCTTAGTTGCTTTATTACAGAAAGGACCACGCTTTGCGAGGGTTGATGCGCTTGATATTGACGAGCGTCCTTTCACAGGCGAATATAAAACTTTCGGTATTCGGTATTAAACGATGATGCATCCGTCATCCTGTAGTACATCGCTTACAAGCACGTATCAAAAAAATATATCAGGGATTCTTCTTGCCGCCGGACTCTCCACTCGGATGGGTGAACCGAAGCAGCTACTCCCTTTTGGAGAAAGCACTATCGTTGAAACCGTGGTGGACAATATGCTCAGTGCCAAATTCGACGAGGTTATCGTCGTCCTTGGACACCGCGCCGAGGCGATTCAAACGCAATTAGGGACGCGTCCTATCAAAACTGTTTTTAACCCTGGTTACCGAGACGGTATGTTAACCTCAGCGCAGACAGGTATTCGGGTACGTGAAGCAAGCGATGCCTTCGCGCTCATGCTTGTCGATCAACCCTTCGTTACATCTGTGCTGATTGATCAAGTTATTGATGCATACCAGCAAACGGAAAAGGGAATTGCCTTACCGAGTTATAATTATAAGCGTGGCCATCCTGCTATCTTTGACGAGAAATATGCCAGCGATATTCTCGCACTAACTCCAGAAAGCGACGGTGTCCGAATGCTTTTTAAAGCGTATGGCGATGATATTCACTATGTTACTGTAGATACAGACGCTGTGCTGCGGGATATCGATTACCGCGAAGATTATGAACGTGCCCTAAAGGAGGAATGAATATGAAAGAGCCTCGCAAAGACGCACCAGAAATTCCCGAATCAATACCAACCACCGTTATGCGATTTTTATTTTCAGAAATGGTATAATATTGCCAATTTAATGTGTGAACAGGAAGAACGAGGGGTTTCTAACCTCACAGGTTCCGAGTGTGTTGGAACAGATCGGAAACCTGCCCGAAACGAAGTGGAGGGCAGCGCGGAGGCCAATTGTTTAAAAAAATGTTTAAATCTATAGAAAATGTTCAAAATGCCTGCGAGAAACACGCGTATATCGCAGATAAAGGTTTAGCGACAACACTCTATCTCGCACACCACCTGAAAAAGCCTATTTTTTTAGAAGGTGAACCGGGAGTCGGTAAAACAGAGGTTGCTAAAGTACTCGCAGATTCTACAGGTACGAAACTCATTCGATTGCAGTGCTATGAAGGTTTGGATGCAAACAGTGCACTGTACGAGTGGAACTATACACGCCAAATTTTACAACTCCGAATTGACGAAGCACAGGGACGCGATAAAGAACAGATCGGCACAGACCTCTTTAGCGAGATATTTTTGCTGAAACGCCCGTTATTGGAGGCTATCCAGAGTGATGGCGATGTGCCGCCTGTTTTGCTTATCGATGAGGTTGACCGCAGCGATAGCGAATTTGAGGCATTTCTCCTCGAAATCCTATCCGATTTCCAGATTACCATCCCCGAAATCGGCACCATCCAAGCGAAACATATTCCCTACGTAGTCCTCACTTCAAACCGCACACGAGAGGTCCACGAAGCACTCAAACGCCGTTGTCTCTATCAATGGATTGATTACCCGACTATCGAAAAGGAACTAGCGATTGTGCAGACGAAACTGCCGCAGATTGACGAACACCTCGCGCAGCAGTTATGCCAAATCATGCAACTCTGGCGGCAGGGGGACTACTATAAAAAGCCGGGGGTCGCTGAAACACTCGACTGGGCATTGGCACTCATCGCACTCGGTAAGGGACAACTCGACGCAGATGTCGTCGCTGAAACTCTCGGCTGTGTTTTCAAATATCAGGATGATATCCAACGCGCACGCACTGTAGAACTATCTGAATTGGGGTTGTAGAATGCAACACAGCAACAAAGCGCAACGTCCTGAAACAAAGATATTTAGAGGTGTCGGTTACCTTTTGTTAGTAACTGCAGCCTTCTGCACGATGGTCCCGCTGTTGTGGTTGTTGACCTCCTCTTTTAAAACCGCAAATGAGATTTTTGCGGTTCCGATTCAATGGCTCCCCAGCTTCCCACCGCGCGTCGCGGCATCTCCTTATATTGTTGAAGATGCCTATCCGAAGATTGAGAAACCAGAGAGGGTAGATGAGACCCTATGGACAGCATTACAACCCGAACTCACGCAGGCGATCTGGACAAAAGCAGAGGCGCATATTGCAGCAAACACACAACTCTCCAATTACATTCCTTCCCAGCAATTACAGACGGAAATGATAGAGGGCTTATGGCAACAATTCGTGACAGCCTTGCCTGATGAGATATGGCGTGGAACAGAAACATCTATCATTGCTGCAATACAGGACACCATTATTCCAGAGACAGTCGATTCAATCTGGAGTTCAGTGTATCGTGAAGTCGCTTTTGGGACACTCCAGATAGAGGACCTTGGTTTCAATCGCACACCTATTGAAGGTGTAGAATGGGAAACTCTGCAAGAAACAGACGCTCGCATTCGTCCATCTGTGGATACGCAGACCGTTGCAAGTCTATCTTACGATTTTCAAGACACGGACACCCTTCATATAGCAACCACTATCCCCACTCCCGTCCCGATTGATCAGATTCGGCGTATCACGCTACCTATCCGTGGAGATGCCTCATACCATCGTCTCTCTTTAACCGTATCTGTCCTGCAGCCCGCAGAGACGCTGAACATTGCCTCCAACGGTGTTACGTATCAACCGACACGCCCTTTTGTCTTGGAGAGTGCGTTATGGAAAGACACTGTATGGCGACTCCACGGCATCCCCGGTGAGTTAGAGTCATCTCATATTACGATGCTGCGAACCGAAACAGACAACACAGCTCTGTCTACAATCGGAGTGGGGCCCGGAAGTCAATTGTTCTTACAATTAACAATTCATCAACCGCCATACCTATCTATTGTGTGGGATAAATTAACTTCAAACTATCGGAACCTGTGGAAGACAGTCCCCTATAATCGCTACTTTATTAATAGTGTTTTCATCGCCACTGCGTCAACACTTCTTACACTGTTTTTCTGCTCCCTTGGCGGTTATGCGTTTGCCAAGTATCAATTCCGCGGTCAGAAAATCCTGTTCGGTATTCTCCTTGCCTCTATGATGGTTCCCTTTCAGGTCCTGCTTGTGCCCTTATTTGGGCTGATGTATGATATGGGCTGGCTCAATAGTTATAAAGCGATTATCATTCCATTTTCAGTCGGAGCGTTCGGTGTATTTCTGATGCGCCAATTTATCGTCACGATTCCATCGGAACTGATAGATGCTGCACGTATCGACGGTTGTTCCGAATTCGGCATCTATTATCGGATTGTGTTACCTATTATCAAACCGGCACTCGGTGCTTTGACCATTTATTCGTTTTTAGGCTCATGGAACGGCTATCTCTGGCCCCTCATCATCTTACGCGATGAGGCGAAATATACCCTGCCGATCGGCTTAGCGAACCTCGTCGGTATTTATCGTCAAGATTACGGCATGCTGATGGCAGGAACTCTGCTGTCGCTAATGCCGATTATTATTTTATTTCTCGCGATGCAACGTGAATTTGTGCAAGGGATCACTTTAGGAGGTGTCAAGGAGTAAAAATGTCAAATTATACAGCGGTCACGAAAACGTCAGCGATACGAGAAGGGCGCGGAAAGACGTTTACCGTCAATGGAAAGCGAATCGCTATCCTCAATGAAAATGGCACATTTTGTGCTGTTGATAACACCTGTCCCCACGCTATGGGTTCACTCGGTAGGGGAAGAATCCGAAACGGTATTGTTGTGTGTCCCGTCCACGGTTATGCATACGATACAGAAACTGGAGAATGCCAAACCGATCCGCGCCTCCGCATCAGAACTTATCCGTTGATCGTTGAGGACGAGGAGATTAAAGTTGAGGTGCAGTCGTGAAAAGAACTCGTATGTATCAGGTGCTTTTAGTGCTTGTATTCTGTTTAATAGCAATTGTCCAAAATCGCGCATTTTCCCAATTGGAAGAGAGGTTGGGCAAATCCTTGAAACAGGATGCTGTAGATGTTTGGGAGGATTTTCTCAATACGCTTGACAGACGCGGGTTGTCAGACCCACATTGGCAGATTGAACCGGAGGTTCAGGAAAAGTTAATCACTTATTTCAAAGCGAAAATTGATGCGAATGTTTCTGAAGGTCTAACATCGCTGCCAGAACGTCTACCGAGTTATATTCACCGTTTCCCTGAAGAGATGCTGCAGAAACTTAAATCACATGCCGAGCGTGCTTTAGAGACAGCTCCTAACAACGGCGCAGCGGCGAAGTTTTTGGCAATTGAGGCGTTCTCTGAGGTAGATACGCAAATACCTCCTGAAAAGACTCCCATTTTAGAGAAAGCAATGACGTTGGTACCTAAGGATTTTGAAATTTGCTTTTTCGCGTATGCCACATACACCCGCTTCGGAGATCAGATGACAGCAGAAGCACTGGCTGCCCTTGAAAGGCTATTTGGGCGGTTAAGGGGTGGTGATCATAGAGTCTCTTACCTATGGACGGTAAGGCTTTATACCTCTGAGGTCGCCGCTACACCTGTCCAGGTTTATTTCAAGATTCATAAGAAACATCCCGTGATTGACCGATGGGAAGTCGTACTCAACGAGATGCTTGCTGTGTTTAATAACCAATTAATCATAGAACCCGACTCAGGCGTCTTTAACATAATTGCCCATATCCATGAAGCGATGGGAGATCTTGAGGCGGCGCAAGCGGTTTTCAAGAAAGTACAGCCATATTATGAGGAACGGTTGAAGGAAAATCCAAACGATAGAACTGCTTTAAGTTCATTGGCTAATATTCATGCCAAATTGGGGGACTCTGATTTAGCCCGTCAATATCAAGTGAAAGCAGACCCCACACTTGCTTGGGAAGGACAGGTACTACCTGAGTTCTCGCCGGTTGTTGACTTGGATGGCAAACCCGTTTCGCTTGCGGATTACCGTGGTAAACTTGTTTTGCTTGACTTCTGGGCAACGTGGTGCGGTCCATGTATAACGGAGCTACCAAATATCAAGGAAGTATACGAAAAATACCACGACAAAGGTTTTGAGATCATCGGGATAAGCCTCGACACTGACGAAGCAGCATTGCACACATTTATCAAAGAGAATCGGTTGCCGTGGCGACAAGTGTTTGACGGGGCGGGGCGGGAGACTCCCTTAGCGCAACAGTATCGTGTCCGTAGCATTCCTGCCCAATTTCTGATGGATCGGGAAGGCAAAGTCATTTCGGTTAAAGCGAGAGGAAAACGTCTAAAGGATCTCGTTGAAGCAGAAATCGGAGACAACACAGAGTGAGGTGCCTCTTATTTCTTAGAGATAGTTCTAAAAATCCGTCCTAATGCCTACCATAAACGAGGTTTTATGAATCGCTTCAAATTGGGAGCCACCTTCTTCTGCTGTGCCAACACGGCGGAACCGGTACTCACGGGTAATAATCGTTTCAACCGGCGGATAGATTGCATAGCCAATCTGTAAACCGAATGCAGACTTTTCATTCAGATTAAACAGATCGCCAAAGAAATTCGCCTCCGCTCCTTCGCCGATGTCACGTTTTGTATAGAACCCCTGAACCCTGAAACGCGGGATCAACTCAGATGCTACCGCTGCCATATAGAGTTTGGGAGAACTATTGTCATAGTCTTCAAAGGTCCCAAATAATTGGAGCTGTTCTCCCGGTTTCCAGAAGATTTGTGAAAAGAAGCCTCGTCTTTGTTGACTGTTCGTTTCGATATCTAAGAAATCGGACATATCGGGTTCACGGGATAGCGACTTCGCAGATTCGTATGTATAATCAAAGACAGAGGGGATATATCCTGCCTCAAGGATGCGGTACTCAAATTTGAAACTGACTTTAGGGAAGGCAAATCCGATGCCGACAGCGTTACCCCATGCGAACTCTGTTGCTGGTGTCGCCTCGCCGCCTATCGGATCACTCTCTAACCGCCTCGTCGGCTTCTGCTCGACTGGTTCAGTTTCTAATAGTTCTTCAGGCACTACTCCCGGTGCCTCGGATGCTGTGTTAAGCACAGCGAGATCGTTATAGAGATCAAGCCGAAAGGTACTTCTCTCAATAATTGGAAATCCTGCGTCTACACCTAAGGCAATCAACGGCTCTTCTCCATCTTCTTGTGGACTTGGATCAATATCGGTGAGATAGGTGGTTCCGAGTTCAAGCCGTGTGAAGAAGTTATTATTTTCTTGACGTAGAAACGGACGATAAAACAGCCGTCCTCCGAAAATTAAGGGGTTACCAAGGTCATTGAGCATCGTTTCAACGCCGTATCGGTTATTGGATTCCCTGAGGTTCACGCGTAAACCGCGCCGGTCGTAGTTAGAATAACCTGACATAATTGAGCCGTGCCCAATTGTGAGATAATCCAATTCTCCTAAACGGAAGTAAAACGGGTCATAGGGGTGTGCGTAACTCACGTACCGGATGAGTCTTAGCCATGTGCTTGGACTATCCCATGATTCACCGTCTTCGGCGAGGAATTGAGAGCCAGCATCCGAGGCATAAGGGTTATAAAGCACAACTAAGTCTAATCCGATATTAACTTTTCCGAGTGGAATATCCGGTTGTGCTTGAAGCTGAATGTACGGATCTCTACCAATGAAGGTCAAACCGCCTCCGTATAACCCGCTCGTCAAGAATTCTGGTCGTTCTAATGTAGCTAAACCGGGATCTTCTTCGGCACCAGTAGAAGTTGGTAGGGTAAGGAAAAAAAATAATATCCCAATTGTTGAAACGAGGGTGCTTCTCCTATAAAGTGTAAGAACCCTATCTCTGTTCATGTAGTAACGATCCTTCCATCTTTCATTTCGATAATGCGATCGGCGTTTTCCTTTAAGCCTTCATGGTGCGTTACAATCGCAATAGTTGTTTGGTGTTCCCGGCGTAGTTCTTGAATCAAGTTCATTAGATTGTCGCTTTGGCGACTATCTAAGTTAGCGGTCGGTTCATCAGCGAAAATAATCTTTGGGCGATTGGCAAGCGCACGGGCAAATGAAACACGCTGTTTTTCGCCGCCAGAGAGTTGCGCAGGGCGATGATGGACGCGTTCACTTAAACCTACTTGCGTCAAAAGTTCTGTCGCACGCTTCTCGGCTGCATCGGTCTTTGTGCTCGCGATGTCCATGGCAACCATCACATTTTCAACGGCTGTGAGATAGGGTAACAGGTGAAACAACTGGAAAACAAACCCGATCTTTCCGTGACGAATCACACTTAAATCTTCATTCACAGGATCAATCAGGGCACCATCAATTCGGAGTTCACCAGCGTCCGGCGTTAAAATGCAACCGAGGAGACTAATCAGCGTTGTTTTTCCGCAGCCACTATCTCCCATAATCATCACCAGTTCACTCTCTTCGATTCGGATATCGACTGAATCGACCGCAACCACCGTTGCATCGCCTGTGCCAAATCGTTTCGTTAAACCAGTTCCCTCTACTACTGCTGTCATCTATATCTCTCCTCGGAAAGCGATCATCGGATCCACCGCGATGGCTTTCCGCGCTGCCAGATAACCGCTGCCACAACACACAACAAAACTGATACACACGACGATAATCGATTCAACAAAATTAATAGCGACAAAGATCGGTGCTGCCGCCGCAAATACGTAAGACAGGATGAGTCCCAGGACCACACCGACAACAGAGATCAAAACAACCTGTTTCAACAGTAGACCCATCACATAGCCATTTGAGCCGCCGATCGCCTTCAGCACCCCGATCTCTTGGGTCTTTTCTAACATCGTCACATAAGTAATCATCCCGATGAGAATACCCGCTGCCAACCACAACATCACCCGTAAGAATTGCACCGCTTTCATCGGTTCATCAACATAGTAAGCTATAATGTCCGTGAGGGTCTGTTTTAAGGTACGCGCTTCAATTGTTTCTAAGGCATCTAAACCCGCGGCGATCTGTTGCGGTTGTTCATTTGTGTCCGTTTTCGCGATCATCATATTAACGTGGGGTGTGTTGCCAAGGAGTAACTTCTGGGCAATGCGAACATCCATAAAAAGCAGAGGCGTATCCAAAACGAACATGAGGCTCTTCGCTTTGCCAACAACGCGTACCTTTTCATTGCTAAGGGTAATCTGTTCTCCAATTTCCAATCCCATTTTCTCATCGATGACTACCTCATAAGGGACAGGATCCTCAGGGCGGTAGTCTTCAAAATTGCTCGGTGTGAACATCTTTCCCTCAATAGCATGATTAGGTCCGCCGAGTTGCCCCAATTTGTAACCAACAACGATCGCTTTGGTGGATTTCCCTCGCACACTCGGACGCGCTTGCGCAAAAACCAGAGGTGAGGCAGAGTCGGGGGCTAAGCCCGGTCCCGAATTCAGAAATGCCATGTATTCCTCAACGACCATGGAAAACCCAATAAATGCGCCACCAGACCCTTCCGCAGAGATCCAGACATCGGCACCAGTGGACTCCACGTATTGACGCGCTTGGATCCGCATGCCGTTCATTATACCACCTAACAGCAGGATCAATGAAATCAGCACGGTGATGCCGAGTGCTGTTAACACAACCCTCGCCCGGCGGTAACGCATGTCTTTAAGGAATAACGTTTTCATTTTTCTACTTTTCCTTGTGGTCCTATCAAAAACCCTTCCACATCGTTTCAGGCTACAAACTTTGGAAATCTTAATCAATGTTGTTGGCTTCTAAAAGTTTTCGGAGAGCCTTTCATGCATTGTCTGTCGTTTGCGACGATGCAATTCGACGTGTTCCAGATACGTGCCTTCATCCGCCTCAATACCGGTGTCGCGCTCAAGGAAGAGCGGAAAATCCGACGCAGGCGGTTTGGCATTGTGATACGCGTTCTTATAGCTCCGCATGATAATGCGCTGTTCGCGGTTAAGTGTCTCCAACCACTCTGGTGAGGAGTGAAAACGATCGGCAGGCGTAACCCATGACGGGCAATAGGCAACAAAGATATTATAACGCACCACATCACTCTCATTCGGTTCTACGCGATGCCAGATACTCGAATGCATCACCGTCATTGTCCCTTTACGCGGACAGATAACCATCTCTCCGGGAACACTCTCGTGTGTATCGTAACCGTCCATGTATTGCTGCCGATGGCTACCGGGTAACACGACAAGATTACCCATCTTCTTTCTCGGTAGATCCGTCAGCCAATACCCGATTTTGATTTGCAACGGCAATTTCGGTGAAAAAACACCGTAAGGGAGTACGCGTGCTCCGTCTGGATGCCACTGATTGTACTGTTTGCCACCGGGCGGACGCAGAAAAAATTGGCTTATATGGAGCTTGAGGAGTTCTCCAAACAGGTCATAAGCATAACCGACGTGCCGTTCATGGTCGATGAGTCCTGTGAATACAGGGTCGCGTTCGACGATGTTCTGCATACCGGCGTAGCCGCCGGGTGTATATTTCGGCTTAGTCGCTGCAACACGATCTATTGCGTCAATATAGGTCTGGACATCTTTATCGGAGATGGCATCCTCAATGAAAATGATACCCTCTTCGTTAAAGGTTTCCCACTGGTCTGGTGTAAATCCAGGCGGCGCGACACGATATTTTTCTTTCGTTTCCATTGGACGACTCCTTTGGTGCGTCTAATTTTGTAGCAAATTACGTGCCAGTTTGGATAATACCACGCTGTCCTGTTCTCTGTGAGATGTTAACGGATAACTGCACAAAATAGGGCAAATGCTGTATTCAATAGCACGAAATAGGGCAGACACGATCAACTGTTGTAAGCTCTGCTGAAGTGTTTTAAGACCAACTCCCATTAGGAGTTAAGAATACCATATTTTGCTGATACAGTCAAATATTAAACAAAATGCCCCAAACCCAAAGTGTAAACATTGGATTCGAGGCAATGGTGTTTTAGTTAGCTAAGTTGGGGCTTACGACTATTTTGAATTATGAATTCGCACAAGCTTCCTGCGCTAACCAGATTGAAACAGATTGAACAATAATTTGATTCGCACGTTCGACAATCGGATTTAACGACGGTATATGCTTAAACATTTCTTGTGCTTTATGTTTAATATCTACCTGTGCGGGTAGCTCGGGGATTTTCAGTTCTTTAAGAAATTTTTCGACTTCTGCATGACCAATGCGCGCACGTTTGCGAAGCTCTTCTAACTTTGGTGTCTGTGACCATGCTTTCAGAAGTGAGCTGCCTATTTGTTCAATCGGGAAACTGGTCGCCAGCTGCTGGGCGGCTTTTTCAACAACAGTGAAGGAGAGTTTACCTTTCCCTTTAACCACATGCGCAGGCGGTAAGCGAAGATCCCAAACGACTCTAAAAATCGACAAAAATTTCAAGATGTAGTATGTGATATCAATTTGCCACCAATGAAAACCTTGTGGTGCAGCACTTGGAAAGTGGTGGTGATTGTTATGCCATCCTTCTCCTAACGTAATGATAGCCAGAAACAGGTTGTTCCGAGAACTATCACCCGTGACATACGACTGTTTGCCAAACACATGTGAAAGCGAATTAATCGTGAATGTGCCGTGGAAAAGTAGAACTGTACTTACGAAGAATCCAACGATAAGCCCTGACCAACCCGCAATCAGCCAAACAGAAAATCCTAATAGGAAGGGCGGGAGTCTTTCCCATTTTTCCAGCCAAACGAGTTCAGGATATTTTTGGAAATCCTTAATTAAACTGTGATTTACGGATCGTCCTTGGGGAGAGAAAATCCAAAGCACATGGGCATACCAGACCCCATGTTGAACTGGCGAATGCACATCTTGTTCTGTGTCGGAGTGTTTATGGTGATAACGGTGTTTCGCTGCCCACCACAATACACCGCGTTGGGCTGAACTCTGACCCAGAAATGCTAAAACAAATTGAAATACACGACTCGTTTTAAATGAGCGATGGGAAAAATATCGATGGAATCCTGCTGTGATTCCGAACATCCGGATAACGTACAGCGCGCCACATATCATCCAGTCGATGGGTTGAACATCTACCCAGAAAATTGCGAGACATGCGAGGTGAACGGTTATAAACGGTAGAACACGAGGGTGGATAATGTCCGCCGCATCGGCTGGACTTGAAGAGCATGGTTCTGTTGACAATTATATTCTCCTTGCTATGCATAGCAGTTAGGGGCGTCTAATCATGTTATTCCAAGAGCACATCAATGAAACTTCAAGACACACTCCACGGTCGTCGATATAGTATTAAGTATACTACATTTTACAAGAGAAGTCAACGGTTCTTGTTTCTCATCGTATTTATAAACCGCCCTCAAACTATAGGGCGAGATATGGGATCTCACCCTATAATGCATATTAATTCAACTTTATTCCTTCTCACGCAAACGCGCTTCTAATGCCGCCAATTCATCGGATAACGCTTCTGGCAATTTATCACCAAAACGTTCGTAATGCTCGCGAATCAATGCAATCTCGTTGAGCCACTCTTCGGTATCAACATGCAGAAGTTCTTCCATCTGCGCGTCCGTTACATCCAAGCCGCTGGTATCGACCGCACCGGAGGCAGGTAGATAACCGATCGGCGTTTCAACCGCTTCTCCCTTGCCAGAGACACGGTCTACGATCCACTTGAGTACGCGACTGTTATCCCCAAAGCCGGGCCAGAGCCATCCGCCATCCGCATCTTTGCGGAACCAATTGACATAGAAAATTTTCGGGAGTTTACTGGCATCTGTGTTTTTACCCATTTCCAACCAGTGTGCAAAGTAGTCCCCCATATTATAGCCACAGAACGGGAGCATCGCCATCGGGTCGCGTCGGAGTTCACCGACAGTGCCAGCAGCAGCTGCAGTGCGTTCAGAAGAAGCAATGGAACCGATAAAGGTGCCGTGTTGCCAATCAAACGCTTCAAACACGAGGGGTACCGTCGAGGCACGTCGTCCACCGAAAAGAATTGCTGAGATCGGAACACCGTTCGGATTTTCCCAGTTCGGGTCAATGATCGGACATTGCGAGGCAGGGGTCGTATAGCGTGAGTTTGGATGTGCAGCGGTCTTTTCATCACCCGGATGCCACTCTTCGCCGAGCCAACTCGTAAGTGTTTCAGGAGTCTCTTCGCTCTTCTCTTCCCACCAGACATCACCATCTTCCGTCAGGGCAGCGTTTGTGAAAATAGAGTTAGATGCAAGCGTGTACATCGCATTCGGGTTAGTGTCCATTGACGTGCCCGGAGCCACACCGAAGAAACCCGCTTCTGGGTTAATCGCATAGAGCCGTCCATCTTCACCGAATTTCATCCATGCGATGTCGTCGCCGATCGTCTCTGCCTTCCAACCGGGTAACGTTGGAGTCAGCATAGCGAGGTTCGTCTTACCACAAGCACTCGGAAACGCTGCAGCGATATACGTTTTTTCGCCTTCAGGGCTTGTTAATCCCAAAATGAGCATGTGTTCTGCCATCCATCCGTCATTTTTCGCCATGATAGACGCAATACGGAGGGCATAACATTTTTTGCCGAGCAGGGCATTACCACCATAACCACTACCGAATGACCAGATAGAACGTTCTTCGGGGAAGTGTACGATGTATTTATTATCAGGATTGCAGGGCCATGAAACATCTTCCTGTCCGGATTCAAGTGGCATACCGACGGAGTGTAGACACGGTACAAAATCCCCATCTTCACCTAAGATGTCCAAAACCGCACTCCCCATGCGTGTCATAATTCGCATATTGACAACAACGTACGGTGAATCGCTGATTTCAACACCGATATGTGAGATCGGTGAACCGAGCGGACCCATGCTGAACGGGACAACGTACATCGTCCTGCCTTTCATACAACCTTTGAAAAGTCCTTTAAGGGTCTTTTTCATGTCCTCGGGGTCGTGCCAATTGTTCGTCGGTCCTGCTTCAAGGGGCGTTTTTGAACAAATAAACGTTCTATCTTCAACACGTGCAACATCGGCCGGATCGGAACGTGCGACGTAACTACCTGGACGTTTTTCTGGATCCAATCGGAAGAAAGTACCTTGCTGGACTAATTCCTCACATAACCGATCATTTTCTTCTTGAGAACCGTTACACCAATAGATAGAATCAGGTTCACAAAGCGCAGCCGCTTCTTCGACCCAATTCTGTAACTTCTTGTTTTTGGTCATCTAAATCTCCTGTTACTGAATACTCTTTCTCAAAAATGCATATCATTTCTTGTATATATTTTATAACAAAATATGCCACTTGGCAAATTAAATGCTGGAACTAAAACGACGCACCTAAGTTAACGTGGATTTTGCCACGCAATAGGGAATCTCCAGCGGCAAGTCCATAGTTGACTCGCAAGATGCCACCCTCAGATTCCAGTCGCGCACCAAATCCGTAACCGACGCGGAGCCTGTCAAAGACAGACGGCTTTTCAATCAGGGTTACCGCCCCCAAATCCGTAAAAACAAACAATTGCGAATCGGGACCGACAAGAAAGCGATATTCCAAGTTAGCATATACACGCCGTGGTCCCGAAAACCAATCTTCATCATACCCTCGCAGCGTTGTCGCACCACCAAGATAAAAAAGTTCAGTGGGTGGGATGTTAACACCCCACGCAGCAGCACCGTGGAGTTCAACAGCAATCGTCTGTTTCCGCCATGTAGGAAAGTATTGTTGTAAAGATAGCCATACTTTTCGCAATCGGAAATCGCTGCGTGATACCTCAACAGCAACGCTATCGCGCCGCCCGCGCGTTGGGTTCAGAAAATAATCCCGTGTATCCCGTGTCAACCTGAATGCGACACTGTACTTCGTTCCACTATACGGCGTAGGTTCTGTTGATGTAATAGAACCTGGATTGGAAAAACCTGACCTTTCCGTATTGAACGGGGGCGTGAGTGTTGAAGGTACTCCTGTGTCTGGTATATCAATCTGTTTATAACCGAGTGTCATGATACCTTCAAAGACGCTACCAAAAAGAGTCGTAGCACTTACACTCCCCGATCGTTCTTCAGAAACTGTTTCGGTGTCGTTATATGAAACGCCCGTCAGTTGTTCCCTATTTGGACTTCGCTGTTTGAATTGTCCGTATTCTATACCGATGGTTATCGGTTTTCCGAATATCCACGGTTCTGAATAACCGAGCCGAAAAATTTTGAGCAAACCCGATTTCCAATAAAAGTTAGCCTGTCTACCTGTGCCTAATAAGTTGCTTTCACGGGCTTCAAGGACACCCGTAAGTTGTGGTGCTGTGTCTACGTCGGAGTCGGGAGGGGCATATCCGATGACACCACTCAAGCGTCCCGTTTTTGCTTCCGTCACGCGGGCGTGAAAGTTAATCTTGTCCTCTGCTTCTCCAATTTCCAAGACATTTGGATTAACTTGGTAAAAATATCCTAAATTTCGCAGGCGGCGATAACTCGCATCAATATTGCGTTGATCGAAACGTTGATGCGGTTTTATTGGGATTTCACGAAGGACAACCTCGGTTTTGGTCTTCTGCAGTCCGCTTACCTTGACTTCACCAATCTGAACCTGTGCCCCTTCGCTAATATCCAACTGAAAATCAATCGTCCCTGTCTCTGCCAAAAGTTGGAAATTATTCGGAGCGATTTCCATTTTTGGATATCCTTTCTCGCTGTACAGCTTCTGGACGCGTTCTATACCTTGCTCGAACCCCGCGGGTGTAAAGAGTTTACCCTGTTGTAAATCGAGTTGATCCCTGATTTCAGTTTCAGAAAAGTGTTCATTGCCTACGAGTGAAATTCTACCGATACGCGCCTGTTTGCCCTCAACAATTGTTATTGAGATAACTATCTGTGCTTCGTTGCCAGCATCTGTTTGCTCTGACATCCGTTCAATATCAAGAACCATTTCAGCAAATGCGAAACCGGCTTCCCGATAGGCATCAAGAATGCGTTCAAACCTTTCTATAATCTCGTCACGAGTATATGCTTGGGCCTGCTCCCACTCGAATAATTCCGTCAATCTTTTTTCGTTCAAATACTTATTTCCAGAAAAAAGCAGTTGGCGGATACGGTAGTGTGCTTGTGGTGCCTCCGCTATTTTTTTTTCAGGAGTTGACTTTTCTGCGATTATATCAGCACTATACCCAATTTCGGGGATAATCGTAAAACAGAACAGCAAACCGCTGAAGAGGAGCACCTGCGAAAGTCGGTATCTATACATCTATCATCTCCATCCGAGATATGGAAAACACGGAAATCAAACCACTGTAATATTTTAGCATGCCCGCTGTATTAGACGCAAACGCACTTTCTGTGTAGGAATAATATCCAAGTTTTGCCTCTTTAGAAAAATAGTCTTCAAAGATCCGCCGAAATTGCGTATTTCTAACGC
Organism: Candidatus Poribacteria bacterium; assembly: GCA_022394775.1. Taxonomy (GTDB): domain Bacteria; phylum Poribacteria; class WGA-4E; order WGA-4E; family WGA-3G; genus WGA-3G. The sequence goes on along the minus strand of JAGFCB010000017.1, from coordinate 9,616 downwards.
AGAAGAAAAAATTTGATAAAAATTTGAATATGTGGTATCATATTAACCGTTAAAATAGGAGTCTCTATATTTACAGTTTATTCAAAAAATTTTGGCAATAGGATTTGAAAGCTACGTCTTTTAAGGAGTTAGATATATATTATGCCAAATGCACTCTTTGTTTATCCAAAATTTCCGCCATCTTATTGGGGCTTTAAGTACGCTTTAGAATTTCTTGGAAAAAAATCATCAATGCCCCCCCTTGGACTCTTGACGATTGCTGGAATGTTCCCTGACAATTACGCCATGAAAGTCGTTGATATAAATATAGAGTCGCTCACAGATGAACATCTTCAGTGGGCAGATGTTGTTCTGACTTCAACCATGATTGTTCAGAAGGCGTCGCTCTATGAAGTTGCCGAACGGTGTAATCGAGCCGGCGTACCGATTATCGCTGGCGGACCGCACCCTACCTCCTACTATGATAATATTAAGGCAGAAACGGATGCTACGATTAACCATTTTCTTTTTGGTGAAGTGGAGGAGATCTTTGAAGATTTCCTGACCGATTTTGAGAGTGGTGCCGCTAAGGAGGTTTATCGAGAGACTCGGAAACCCGATATCACGAAAACACCGCCGCCTCGTTACGATCTTATTAATGTTAACGATTACGGGTCGATGGCACTCCAGTTTTCGCGCGGATGCCCCTTTAACTGTGAATTTTGCGATATTACAAAATTGTTCGGACGTGTCCCACGTACCAAAAGCAATGAACAGATGCTCGCCGAGTTTGAGATGCTCTATAAGCTCGGTTGGAAGGGCGCGATGTTTGTCGTTGATGACAACTTCATCGGCAACAAACGAGACGCAATGCGTTTATTGCCTGCTGTGAAGCAATGGCAGGAAGAACGGCAATTCCCCTACTCTCTTTATACCGAAGCCAGCGTAAACCTCGTCGAAATTCCTGAAATGCTTGATGCAATGACCGAAGCAGGGTTTAACATGGTATTTCTCGGAATTGAGAGTCCCAACGATGAGGCACTCCTCAGCACTTCTAAGGGGCAGAACACCAGCAAAGAAGAAGAGGCTGGCAGCTACCTAATGCGCGCCATCAGAAAAATACAGAATAAAGGGATGGAAGTAACGGGCGGTTTTATCATCGGGCTTGATGGCGATACCGAATTTGATTCACACATCAATTTTATTCAAGATGCCGGTATCCCAATGGCAATGGCGGGACTGCTCACTGCTTTGAAGGAGACGGATCTCTGGCACCGATTGAAACAAGAAGACCGGTTGCTTGTAGAGTCCAGCGGAAATAACACCGACATGAGTCTCAATTTCGTACCTGAAATGCCGCGTGAGGAACTTATCGCTGAGTATCGGCGCGTTATTTCAACGCTCTATGATCCAACGCTGAAGAACTATTTTGCCCGATGCTTGACATTACTTGAGCACATGCCGCAAACTCATAATAATGTCAGGTCGATTTGTAAGGAGGAGGTCTTCGCATTTGCCCAATCCATCCAGAAGCAGCTTTTCTCAAAGCAAGGTTGGGAGTATGCTCGGTTCTTGGCGAAAGTCTTGAAAGATTACCGATCGATGTTCCCTGAAGCGGTGCGATTAGCGGTGATGGGCTACCATCTTGAAAAAATAACACGACATACCGTTGCTGTTGAGGATTTCAGGAACTTCTTGGCTCACGAGATGGACATATTTAAAGATAAAATCTCGCAATTTGTGGATTCCCAAGGCGATCGGATGAATGAGGTACAGAACTATTCACAGCAGCTTTTCGCTCGTGTTAAGACAGAATACAACGCAATTCATAAAGATTTCCAGTACGCTGCACACAATGCACTCACCGGTTTCCAGCAATCGATGTTCAAAGAGTATTTGGAAGCTGAATTCACTGCCTTCAAAGCAGCTGTTGGCAACTTCGCAAAAGCGCAAACCGAACGTCTCGGTGAACTCCAAGCGTACGTCCACAATCTCTTTACCCGTGTTCACGCGCAGCACGCACAACTCCACAACGGTTTCAAGCATCATACAGACGATTTCAAGCAGAGCGTCCAAGAAACTTTTGATGCTTTCCATGAATCTGTCACGCGACATTTAGAGCAACTCTTCGGCTCGGTCCCCGTCCAAATTGAGAGACTGAGTTAGCGGGACCATGGCATCTATTGAAATCGAAAATCTCCGTTTTACTTATCCGAGTCGGAAGATACCGACACTTCTCGGTATCACGACTCGTGTGCCGCGTGGAGCATTCGTATTGCTGACGGGACCAACAGGGTGTGGTAAATCCACATTACTGCGTACGCTAAATGGCTTGATTCCGCACGCCTCGGCAGGAAAACTTACGGGTATTGTGCGCCTCAATGGGAAAAATATTGCCGAACAACCCCTCGCTGCTACCTGCCAACAAGTCTCACTCCTGTTCCAAAACCCCGACGATCAACTTTTTTGCACCCTTGTAGAAGATGAAGTCGCCTTTGGACTCGAAAATCTCGGTTTTCTCCCAAAAGAAATTAAAGAACGGATCACTCGCGCCTTGGAACAGGTAGGATTGTCCGGATTTGAATCTCGGCAGATTTCATCCCTTTCTGGTGGCGAAAAACAACGCGTTGCCCTTGCTGCTATCTGCGCGATGCAACCACAGGTACTACTTCTTGACGAACCCACCAGCCATCTCGATCCACAAGGAACGCGGGACATCCTTAGTGTTGTCAAGCATCTAAATAGTGAGATGGGCATAACAGTCGTTCTGGCAACCCATCGAACCAAAGAGGTTGCGCCGTTGTGCAGTCAGGTCTGGTTGATGGACGCAGGTCAACTTCGTCTGGATTTACCGAAGACAGATGCCTTTCAAGATGCGACCCCGTATCAACGTTTAGGTGTGCAAATACCACGGGCGGAAAGCACTGTAGTAAAGTCTACGACCTCCTCTCTTAAGCGGGCGTCTAAGGCAACACAGCAGGATCCATTTCTCAAAATCCAAAATCTCCATTTCCGTTATCCGAACACCGATAAAGATGCTGTTTGCAACATCTCTTGTGAAGTGCCACGTCGAGAAATCCTCGCTATCATGGGGGCAAACGGGTCCGGCAAAACAACACTGATACATCTCATTGCAGGTTTGCTGCGTCCATCCACAGGTGAATTGAATATTGACGGAAAGCCGTGCAGTCGCGCGAAACTTCACCAGTTAGCGGGTAAGGTCGGTATCGTTTTCCAGAACCCAGACCTATTGTTACAGGCAGAAACCGTTCGTGATGAAGTGGCATTCGGTCCTAAGAATCTTAAATTCCCTACCAAAACGCTTGAAAACCGAGTTGACAAGACACTTACACGATTTGACTTACAAAATCTCGGTTCAGAGGCACCCTATGCATTATCTCGTGGGCAACGCCAACGCACCGCTGTTGCAGCGACCTTTTCACTACATCCCGCCCTATTTCTTCTCGACGAACCTACGACGGGTCAAGATGCACAACACCTCTATCAGTTGATGGACGAACTCCGCGATGAAATCCAAGAAGAAAACAAGACCCTTATCTTCGCGACGCACGACACAGACCTCACCTTAAAATACGCTGACCGTATCCTCTTACTCCACAATGGTACAGTGATTTATGATGGCGATCCTGATACAGCCTTTGCCGATCAAAATCTCGTACAACAAGCATCATTATAGTCATTTTTCTTTTTTCGTTTGTAGGAGCGAGCTACGCTCGCGATCTTGCGAAAAAACATTAACATCCGTAAACGAAAACCAAAATCAAAACCGAAAACTAAATCGTCTTGGCACACCTATCAGGACGATTTAGTTCTCGGTTTTTTTCTTCAATTTTGGATGCCCCAGGCCCCGCAGGTGCGGTTTGGAACCGCACCGGACTTGAAAAGAAAATTCAAAAATGTAGAAAATCCGGTAATTTATCTTAAACTAAATAGCTCTGATGCTTCCAAAATTCTACTTGATAGCCATCGCTAAATATGTTATACTTCAAGTAAAAGGAGATTTCGCATGGTTACCCGAGAAGATATTCAAGCCACATGTGATGACATCGTGCGCGAATTCGCGCCACTCCAAGTGATTCTCTTCGGCTCCTATGCTTACGGCACGCCTACAGAAGATTCCGATGTCGATCTGCTCGTGGTCATGGATATTCCGAAGTCGGAGTTTACTCGTAAGGCTATAGAGATTCGGCAACGCATTTCATACCGGTTCGCTTTGGACCTGTGGGTGCGTTCTCCGGAAGAGATCGCGTATCGTGTCTCATATAATGACTGGTTTCTTCGCGAGATCACCGAAAAAGGCGAATTGCTCCATGGAGCCGATGCAGCCTGTAATGTTAAAAATCTACAATTCACACATTACGGAATAAATCTTGCTGAAAAGGGGAAGGACCGCATGAATCCATTGACGCTGGAGTGGATACAGCGGGCTGAAGCTGATTATATCACGGTACAGCAACTGTTACTCGCAGAGGATCCACTACTACATAATATTATCTGTTTCCATGCCCAACAATATATCGAAAAATATCTCAAGGCGTGGTTGCAAGAGGCAAACATGCCTGTTCTAAGAACACATAACCTCGAAGAGTTACTGGCGTTAATTGTACCTACACTACCGGATTGGTCCGATTGGCAATCTGACTTTAAAATAATAACAAAGTACGCTGTCGAGCCTCGTTACCCTGGCGATCCGGTGACAGTCGAAAATACCCAACACGCCAGTTCCATCTGTGCCGAAGTGCGTCAAGCAGTTCGTGCACAACTAAAAGTAAATTGATCAGGATTTACGCAAAGCGCAATAAGTTGCGCTACTACGAACCCGGCTGCTCTTGAAAAACACACGCACTTCTAAGATAATCTGTTTGTAGCCCAGTGATTTATGAGAACACCCAAAAATCTTCCATTTCTCACAATCCTTTTAATCACACTTTTCTTCGCCAATGCCCTCTACGCCGCGCCGTTAAAGACACTCTCCTTAGATTTTACGCGTGAATTAACCGAAAGCAACAAAACAGAACGCATCGCTGGCACGCTCCACTACGATGTGAAAACGGCGCGAGTTGTTGTTGAAGTCACTGAACCCGTCAAACAGATAATGATTGTGAAGGATAAAGTTCTTGAAATCTATTACCCCGCAGAGAAACAGGCATTCCGGTTTATCTCCGAAGGACGTGTGCCGCTCCCGTTTATTGAATCCATTATCCAGTCCACCCAAGCCGAATACGGATTAACCGCTATCGGATATACGCTAAATAAACACGATGTTCTGGACAAAGTACTTTACACCTATTGGTCACCACCTGAGAAAGCGAAAGATAAACTTGGTACTGTCATTTTGGGCATGCAGGATGATAGACTTATCTTAGCGGAAATTAAAAATCCGGAAGGATATATTATCGGTAGATCGCGCTATGAGAACCACACCAGAATCGGCGTTAACTACATTCCTATGACAGTTATTTCCAGCGCGTACGGTGTGAAATCTGAAGTCCTCCAACGTGAGCAGATCGTCTATAGCAATCCACAGGTAAATGTTGAGACACCAAACCCGATCTTAAACTTTACGATTCCTGAATCTGTAGAGGTTAAAGAGACTAAATGGTAAATTACGTTGTTTCTCGTCTATTAGTCCTCTTCTGTGTGTTCTGTGTATCCATTATTACCTTTGTTTCGTCTACGTTTGCCGGTGAAGCATCTGATCTGGCATTTATCCGAAAGGTCAATCCAATAACAACACCAAAACCGAAAGAAGTTGTCCGTTTCAACTCTCAAACGACCTCGGAACTAAAACTCGCAGCGACAGGACTGATTCGACTTTATCAAAAATTCATCTCAAGTCAAGACGGACCGACATGTGCCTTTACACCCTCTTGTTCGCGTTTCGGTATGGCGTGTATACAAGAATATGGTGTCCTGCGTGGTGTGTTCCTCACCGCTGACAGACTCATCCGATGCAACGGTTCACAATCGAGACACTACCATAAAGACGCAATAACAGGAAAGTATGTAGATCCGATTTCAGATTATGCCAAATAAACAGATATGGGGATTTTTGCTCGTAATACTTCTCAAAACTATGTTCCTACCCGTAGTAAATGCCGAGGAACCGTTCGCCTATTATAGCCCGGAAAACGTTCTCAAATTTGCCGATTTTCTATATACACAGGGTGACTATCTCCGGGCAGTGGATGAATACCAACGTTACCTCTTTTATCAGCCACAAGAAAGCGCGCAGATCCATTATAAAATTGCTGTCTGTTATCAATTCGGTGGTAAAACCGAACAAGCGATTCGAGGTTTTGAAGCACTTTTGAGAAGGGATCCCGAAAGTCAATTTGCCAGTCGCGCCTACTACCAGATCGGTGCCACCTATTTCCTTCAGGGTCAATTTGAACGGTCTATACAATTTTTGAATGACGCACTGCCACGCATAACGGACGCACGTCAACACACCGAAGCTGAGCAGCTTATCGGACTCTCTTATCTAAAGCAAAAACAGTGGTCTAAAGCAAGTGAGGTTTTTAAGGTATTGCAAAAATCAGATGTGATGCAGATTAGAGAAAAATCGATTGTGTACCACAAATATGCAGAAAAAGGGGAACACCTACCTACCCGAAGTCCATTTTTAGCAGGAACTCTTTCTACGATTGTTCCCGGGGCTGGACGGCTCTATACCGGTCGCTTTGGAGATGCGCTGACCACGCTTTTCACAGTCGGCATAACAGGTTGGCAGGCTTATGATGGCTTCCGTAGAGATGGGATTTCATCGGCAAAAGGCTGGACACTCGGCACACTCTGTGGCATCTTCTATGTGGGTAATATCTACGGCTCTGTAATTTCCGCCCGCGTTTACAATCAGCACATAACGGACGAGTTCTTAGCGACGTTATCCATAGAGTTGTCTTACTAATTAACGTGAGTTTGATAAATACTTAGGGAAACCGACGCATTTGCTCTTAAAGTCCCCCTGATAAGGGGGATTTAGGGGGTTATATTCGACATCCGTTCGGACCGTAGGGGTTGGGTTACCCAACCCCTACGAGTTACAATCGATCAACTGTATATGCTTCCAACAATGCTGCGTCCATATCCACACCGAAACCGGGAGCATCGTTGAGAGAGAAAAACCCGTCCTGAGGTGTGGGGCGCAAGCGGCGATATAACTCATTTTCAACGCCATCACGGGAAGGCCCGAAGGTCTCTGCCATACACTGCATCGGAAGACACGCAGTGAGATGTAAGCCCCACGGTGTCCCTGCCTGATGGAGCCACGTTGGGATGTCAAGTGCCGCCGCTTCCTGAGCAATGCGGAGGCATTCTGTAAAGCCGCCTGCCCAACTCACATCCGGTTGTATCATATCTGCTGCCTTCCAACGGAGCAACTCACGAAAGCCATATCGCGTGAACTCATGTTCGCCAGAGACAATCCACGTCGGTTGGACATCGCGGACGAGTTGCGCCATACCAGCATAATCGTCAAGCGGGATAGGTTCCTCAATCCATTTGAGATTTACATCAGCAGCTGCCTCAGCGAAACGGCGCGTGTAGTCTACATCCCAGCGGAGATAGATGTCTGCCATCAGTTCCACCTCTGTCCCGATAGCATCCCGCGCGGCGTGTATCATCTCAACGTTTTCTGCGAATCCACTTTCACCCTCAGTGATTCCGTTCCGAAGTGGCAGCTTGCAAGCCCTGAACCCATTTTCCGCATAATAACCGACATCAGCACCCGTCGCATAGGCAGGAATTTTAAGGCGCGGTGTATCTGTAACGAGACTATAGACAGGTGCGTCTACAATCTTCCCACACAAATCAACAAGCGCGAGCTCTATACCGCTCAAAGCATAAATAACCAAGCCTCGCCGTCCATAGATTGAAGTGATATGATACAAACGCTCCCAAATCTCCTCAACATCAAGCGGATCGCGTCCGATGACGAAGTGTTGGAGATGTTTCTCAATAATCAGCGCGCCTGCAAGTCCTCCACCGCCGAGACCGTAACCTTTCAAACCCTTATCAGTCGTTATTTCTACGATTAACGCCCCCGCTTGCGTTGCGAAGGGCCCTCGCCAATCAACGTGTACGGTTTGGGTAGTAGGTTTCTGCCATTGTTGTCCCTTAGTGAATCCCAAAGTTGGCATTGCGCGAGGGTTCAGATTGACGTGCCACGTCCGAATGCCAGTAACAGTATGTCGGGTTTTTGCCCCTTCTTTCCATATAGCTGTGAGTTTGTTTTCATTGGCGGGCATGGTAAACTCCTTCAAAACGCATTTGCGACAAGTACTAAATCCTGAATATTCACAACACCATCACGGTTGAGGTCGGGTTCCGCTTCACCAAAGGCATTGGCGATTATCACTAAGTCTTGGATATTCACCACACCATCACTGTTAACGTCTCCGAATGTCCAGTTTTGTCGCTCTCTTGCGAGTTCAAATAACTTAAAAGTTTCAGGTCGGTTTTGCGCTTCCAAATCGCCTACCTCAAAAATCCGAATAGTAAGTAAAATATCCCAGACTTCATATTCATGGAGAAATTCTTGGTATTCGTCAGCTGCATGATCCGGGTTGGATATAAAACGTCCATAGGATTTTGTATAGGGCGAAAACAGAAAAGAACCGATCGGATGGGGGATCTCTGTGGATGGAATCCGGAAACGTTGAGCGAAACTTTCGTGTAGAAAAGTGACATCATTGAGACCTTCACCACCGAGAACGATACCAGGGATCGCTTCTCTAAGTTCTTGATGGAGTCGGATATTGCCCTTTGCCATCGTCAAACTCTCAATAAGTCCATTGTTATCGTTTTCGATGTAGGAGCTAATATCAAGATGGAAGGCATCTACTTGATAGTGCTCCCATAAATCCTTTAATGTGCTTACAAACATTTTTCTGTATTCAGATGAAGCGGGATTAATGAAAGCGTGACTGTCTGAATTTGTGTGTCGGTCTTCCCAATACCAACCTGATTTCTCATTTGTCCCTGGATAGCGGACTTGATATTTCTCAAATTCCGCGTAAAGTGGATGATACTCTGAAACCCCGATCATATTTACGTGTGCCATGATCTTGAATCCGTAGCGGTGTGCCTCTTTCACAAAATTAGCGAACTCCGGTTTTACCGCATCGGGTGCATAATTCGGTAAATCTCCATCATGTCCCCTATGCCGCCATTGATGCAGGAATATCAACGTTTGTTCAGGATCCACGAGTTGGCTAAGCGGTGGTAAAATGTCACGCTCTACATTCGAGTGGAAGATGACCAAATTAATATCCTTGACCCATGCGGGTATCTTTGTACGATCAGCGGGCTGCAATGTCTCATGCATCCATTTTTGATATTCAAGTGCTGGCACTTGCCAATCGCCTTGATAGGCGTTCAATCGCCATGTCGCGGTTGTGATCTGTTTCACCGGCTCAAAAGGTGCGTGGGGCACCTCCCAAAAGTTGAGTGCGAAATCATTACCGCCTTCGGATTCATATTCAAGTGTTTTGAATCGGTATTGCGTATCCTCAGAACGGACGAAAACACCACCACGTTGTCCCTGAAGGATAACAAGCGGAGTTTCCCACTTACGCGGATAGTGGTATCTATCAGGATTGACAATGATTTGCCC
>JAGFCB010000111.1 GCA_022394775.1 Candidatus Poribacteria bacterium | reverse complement strand
CTCAGGAATCCTTAGGCTTTCGGCGAACAAGCTTCTCACTTGTTTTATCGCTACTCATGCCGGCATAATCACTTCTAATTCGTCCAGAGCGTCTCACGATTCTCCTTCAGTCCTACTATAGAACGCTCCCCTACCACGCCCCTGTTACGGGACATCCACAGCTTCGGTAACACGCTTAGCCCCGGAAATCTTCGGTGCAAAGTCGCTCAACCAGTGAGTTATTACACACTCTTTAAATGGTTGCCACTTCTACGCCAACATCCTGGCTGTCTCAGCAACAAAACATCCTTTACCACTTAGCGCGTATTTAGGGACCTTAGCTGGTGATCTGGGCTGTTTCCCTTTCGTCAATAGAGCTTATCCCCTACTGACTGACTCCCATGCTTAGGACAATGGCATTTGCAGTTTAACTGGAGTTGCTAACCTGGTAGGGCCGCGAGTCCAATTAGAGCTCTACCGCCACTGCCGAACACATAAGGCTAGCCCTAAAGCTATTTCGGGGAGAACCAGCTATCACCAAGTTTGATTAGCCTTTCACTCCGATCCACGGGTCATCCCCCAAGTTTTCAGCCTTGGTGGGTTCAGGCCTCCACATATTTTTACACATGCTTCACCTTGCCTATGGATAGATCACTTGGTTTCGGGTCTACTCCATGCAACTATACGCCCTATTCAGACTCGCTTTCGCTACGACTCCGCATCAAAGATGCTTAATCTTGCTACACAGAGTAAGTCGCCGGCTCATTATGCAAAAGGCACGCGGTCATGCGTGTCACTTACGTGACCTAGCACTTCCACAGCTTGTAGGCTATACGGTTTCAGGGACTTTTCACTTCCCTAATGGGGGAGCTTTTCACCACTTCCTTCACAGTACTTCGTTCACTATCGGTCGCCAGGGAGTATTTAGCCTTAGGAGGTGGTCCTCCTAGATTCCCACAGGTTTGACCTATCCCGTGGTACTTGGGGTATCCATCCTGACGTTCGCCATCGCTTTCGCTCACGGGACTTTTACCCGCTCCGGTTGCTCTTTCCAGAGACATTAAGCTAGCGACACGGTCACTTCTGGTGTGTCTGAACCCACACCCAATGGACCCCGCAACCCCCGGCATACAACGCGTTCAGGCTTGAACATATACCGGGTTTGGGCTGTTCCCTTTTCGCTCGCCGCTACTGGGGGAATCGAGGTTTTCTTTCTGTTCCTCAGGTTACTGAGATGTTTCACTTCTCCTGGTTGTCCCTCGTGTAAACACGAGTAGCAGGGATTAACCTGCTCGGTTGCCCGATTCGGGAATCTCCGGATCAAAGTCTATTAAGCGACTCCCCGAAGCTTATCGCAGCCTGTCACGCCCTTCGTCGACTCCTGGCACCAAGGCATCCACCGTAAGCCCTTAGTAGCTTGATAAGTAATATCATTCTACCGATTTACCCTCTCTATACAATTGTCAAAGAACAAGTCTAAGAAAGACTCACATCTCTTCTTAGACGATGGAGATGAGCGGAGTTGAACCGCTGACCTTCTGGTTGCAAACCAGATGCTCTCCCAACTGAGCTACACCCCCACGTGGTACCCTTTAAGTATACCACAACCGTCATACAAATGTCAAATTTATTTTCAAAATTTACCAAGGAAGGAATTGCACCTCACCTTCGGTTTCTAAAACCGATGCTCCTATTTGAGCAATTGGTACGCAAAGCAAGATTAAGTATACTACAAAAATCCGAGAATGTCAAATTTATTTTACGAAAATATGGATTTTGCCGAACCTCAACTCACGCCAAAGTTAAGTATACTACAAAACCCCAAAAATGTCAAATTTATTTTGCAATGGCACATGAAATATTATAAAAAATAACGTTTGTCAATAGAAGTTATAGTAAATCCCATAATTACCTATACACCAACGAGAAGGCGAGGTTATAGACTCCGCCAGCGGGGGAGGGTGTTTATTCCCTGATGAAATGTAAACCTATTTTTCGATTTTACTATAAAATTTTTCGTTCGCTCGCTGCGGCATATTTTTAAAGATAGGCTTTGTAATGGAATGACGAGCCACCTACCTCACTATAGACAACCGCAAGCATAGCACACTAAAGGCAGACTGTACGACTTAATACGATGCTTTAATGCTCGCCCATGTTGTGGCTAATTTCCGTTTGGGGTTTACTGCCAACCCAGGAATCCCTGGTCCGATGATGTGTATATCATCAAAACTGGAACTTCCCTCCCATACCAGAAGTCCAGCTCTACCTTGTTTGTGGTTCTTATGCTCCATAGTTGCGATCAACTGATTGTTGTAGTACCCTTTAAAGGTATCGCCCTTGACAACGATTTTAAGTTTATACGCCTTCTTATTTAATCTAATCGCGCCAGAATCTTGTTGCGCATACGCTCCAGTTTTGACCCACCATTCAGCAGTGCTATTCCCCAAATTCACCCACCAACCATAGTGATTGTTAACATCAATCCATCGCACTACTAATGCCATCCAGTTCCCCTGGGCGTTCTGGACGGTCGCTTCAAGGGTAAGGTCAGTCCAGTTTGCTTCGCCAATCAAGGTAACGCCTTCTACGGCGTTGAGTTGCTCTCCAACATACACGCCATTTTCGACCTTCCATTTTCCACCCTCTTCTTTCCATTCCTGTGGTTTTTTGTTCTCATCAAAGTCAAAAAAGAGTGCGAAAGACGGAATGACAGCAAACAGCATCACGAGAAATACCAATGTCGTCAGGATTTTGATAGGCTGCCTCATAACTGGCTCCTTTACATTACTCCAATAGTGTCCTCATCTGCACTGGTTAATTCCCGCCGATCAGTGCCTCTTGGTCCGTATCTGAGCGGCTTCCGAGCCAAAGTTTAATGGCAGGACTGCTTGCCACGATTCGCTGTCCGACCGATGCATTGATCACAATGGTGTATGGACGCGTCTGCTGTGTACCGATGAAAGGGTTACGACGTAACTGGTTACTACCCGTTGTAATAATATTTGGTACAAGCGTTAGGGTTGCCTCCGTCTGATTCCTTCGGAGCAAGGTATTCTGTCGCTGGAGACGTACGCCGAAGGGTAAACCGACAGCGGTAAGGTTCAGGTTTTGTCGATTACCATTTTGTCGATCAACTTTGACGACGATGTCAATCGGTGCCTCCGGGGACACGACAATTTCTTCTAATTCTGTTGATAGCACAACAGGTGAAGTCTGGGTGACACTAACGACAACATTTTTCCGCTGGACAGTCTGATCGTTATTCTGAATCCGATAGATTTCGATCGGTGTTGCGGCGCGACGGTATTCATTACCAGTAGCAGTCGTGACGGAACCGACGACTTGAACGACACGCGGGACGAGCTCAGCATCGAGCGCAGCAGTGAGCGTAATGTATCCCTGCGTCGTGCCTGCTCCGGAAAGAATTGCGCTCTCGCTCGCGGTGACACCGGGCGGTAAATTTTCAACCGAGAGTTGTATCGGTTCTGTAAATCCGACGCGACGTTGCAGTGTCACATTTAATAAAACAGTCCCGCCCCGTCCAATATTGGGGTTATCGGGTGTTACAGAAATGGCAAAATCGGGTTTTGTTGGGCGGACATCTAAATGGTAAACGTATCCAGCACCGCCGTTGCCAGCAATGTCTTCAACTCGAACAGCATACTCACCGGGTTCATTGAAGCTGTAATCAATAATAGCGTTGCGTCTGCCGCCAATACCGGCATTATTTGCTAACACCTGTCCGTTTGCATCCAGTAATGTAAGAGATGGGCTTAGCGGCGAATTCAGACGTTCTGAAGAGGCGGTAAGCGAATACCCACCTATGTCTGCGAAGAACCCCCACGGTCCATAGCCATTGGTAATCTTGACGAGAATCTTGTTTCTGCCTTTAGAGACAGGCAGTTGGATGACATCATCGGCACGGCGCAGCGGACGGTGAACGTATTTCGTAAAAACAAGTTTGTCGTTCACCCATATCTTGATGGTATCGTCAGAACCGAGAGATAAGAGATAGTTCTGATCTCGATCAGATTCAAGGTAAGTTAAGGCGTATCCTGTAACATCGTCTTCGGGGACATTTGAAAAGACGTTCTCACCTCTGCGATTGGTTTTAAACCACCCAATTTTCCGACCGTCTTTACCGATATACTCTTTCTCGAGATCAATCTCAGTTTCAGGGGGATAGACGGTATCAAAGCCCTTTTCATCAACATTATCAAAGGGAAAGATCACCCACCACGGACCGAGAGTTGTGCCTTCTGAGATCGTAAAGCGGTAATAATCTACCTCACCGGGTTCAGAGATACGTCCACTGATTGCACCGGGTGTTGTGATGTGTTGCGTGTGTTCAAACTGGCGTGCGACGAGTTCACCCAACCGTTGTGCTTCTTGGGCAACGAATGCGATAATACGATCGCGTTCAGTCGGTGTAATATCCGCGTTCTCTTTCCCCGCCATACGCGTAATGGTGCTTGTCCATTCTTCAGCAGAGAGGGCGCGGTTGCTCGGTGAACGGAGTTCATGACAGGCACTACACTTCGTTTCAAAAAGGATCTCGGATTCAGAGGAAAACGAAGTGCTGTCGTTTAAATATGTAGTGACATCTTGTGTAGCGACCTCGTCTGACGCGGGCTGAAGTTCGACCACTTCTTCTACAGCTTCAGGATGCGCGTTGATGACGAATGGGAAAATACCGTACGGTGTACGAATTTGTTTGAGCCCGGGCTGATCATCCGCTGTCAACTTGACCTGCCATTGGGTTTCGGGTAGATTTTCGCCACCAATAACGCACTGAACAATATTGGCTTTCGGAGGGGAAGAGGGACCATATAACGCTTGATTGGTCTCTGCTGGTGGATGTGTCTGATCCATATCTTCAGTAGGAAGCGTTCCACCCGCTGGAAACAGATAGGTATTGTAAGGGAGAACACCGCCTGTTAATCGATAAACGGAATCAGGATTGCCACGATGCAACAGATCTCGAATCCGTAGGAGGTAGGGACCATCGTCCGGAAGGGTCATATCAATGAGCGGATCGAGACTGTAAAACCCATTACTGCGTGCAAGTTCAACGCCTTTGGCATCAAAAATAGAGATCGTTGGATTGAAGAATTGCTGGCTAATGTTGTTAAGGCGATATGCTTTGACGCTAAACACATATCGTTGTCCCTTAATCCCTTCAAACACGTAATAATCTTCGTCTCCACCTGGATTAATAACCCCGTTGATGAGACTTGGTAATTCAATCGTAGTAGCGGATTCAGGGTCGTTATTTGATTCAGTCTCAATGACATCCGGGGTTTGGCTAACCTCAAAGGGCCATGCGGTCGATGTACCGTGCTTACCAACAATCCGAATTTCGCGAAGCCCGATAGGGGCATCTGGTGCAATAGATAATTCAGCAGTTAGCCCAGCACTGGCTCTTGCCGCTGATGTGAGATAGGCTACGATTTGCGTTTGTGTCTCTGCGTCGATTTCCGCGCCTTTCTCTGTAACCATCCGTTGCACTGTGGCTTTCCACTGCGCGGGTGTCATCGATCGATTGCTTGGAGATCGGAGTTCATGGCACTGTCCGCAATTCGCTTCAAAGACAGGCTTATGGGTATCATCAATCTCACCACCAGCGTGGTGAAGTTTAGCAGTAATCCCGGGTTCTCCTTCGATAATGACCTCATGTGCAGCTTCTAAATCGGAACCCTGAATAGCAACCTCGACAGTCATTCCAGGTTGCCCTCCTGCCGGAAACAGGGAATTGAGTCGCGGGGTCCCTTGTGCAAATGCGTGGAGACTGATTGAAATAAAGAATAGTGTAAAAAGGGTTCGGACTATACTCGGAAGGCTATATTGCTTAGTCAAAAGGGACATCGTGAAAGACCCCCAAATTAGTTGTCAGTTATCAGTTACAAGGTTGGAAGGATGCAAGAATGGATGCAAGGATGGGTGCCCAATCTTCCAGTCCTTCATTCTTCCATTCTTCTAGTCCTCTAACTGTTAACTTCTAAAAATGATATTGACTTTCGGTGAAAAATGTTGTACAATATTAGTATCCGTTGGACAGGAAAGCAAACGCCAGTATCTTTACTGGTGTCCTGTCCGTCCTTATGCTTGGATTATACGGATAACGGATAAACTCAAGAAGTATCATTAACTAAACTGATCGGATATAATCTATCCAACAAGATACAGACTGACTTATCTGTTTGCTATGTTTTACCGTCGCCACGAGTTGCGAGGAGACGTAAAACGCCTGTGGAGTCCGTGTAAGACCTCATAAAAGAGACAGTGGACGTTGAAGCAGGAAGTAGACACAAACTCAAGAAAATGTAGGTTTTTATAGGTTCTTGAGGTTTTGATAGGTTCTACACAACGGATATAGTATTGGTGTACATCGTGAAAGCCCCCCAAATTAGTTACCAGTTTTTCCAGTTACCAGTTTCCAGTAAGAGACCCTCTTAACTGGTTACTGGTTACTGAAAACTGCTAACTATTTAGAACTCATGGGTTAATGCTCGTCTGCGGAGATTCCAGAGTCGTACTTTTCCATCTCGACCACCAGCTGCCGCAAATTCACCATCCGGACTGAATTTCACTGCGTAAACAGCGTCGGTCGATTCATCGAAAGTTCTATAGCGGTTTCCTGACCGAATATTCCAGATAATCACGGAATTGTCTGCGCTACCGGAGGCAATCATTGCCGCCGGGTTGCCAGCACGTCTTGGTAATACGAGCCCTGCATCAACACTATAAACGGCCCCTTGATGTCCATTATATTCACGCACAAGTGCCCCCGTCATCTCCAGTGAATCTCGTCCGACTGCAATCTCCTCGCCATCACCTTCTGCGGGTGTGACGCGCCAAGTTCGGACAGTATTATCAGCGGATCCAGAGACTATCACACCTTCCTCGACTGAGTACGCAAGACTATAGACAGCGTCATCATTAGCATCAAAGTTCACTAAAACGTTGAAAGTGTTCGGGTTCCATACTTTTATAGTTTTATCTTCACTACCGGTAACAAAATACGCGCCTTGTGGGTGATACAAGGTACATAGAACCCTCCCGACGTGTTGCGTAAGCCACTTGGCTTGTTCGTCTATCGAATCTTCGGCATCCTCAAGCATTGCTATATCAATGACAGCACTATATTCATCCATACTGGCAGTGAGCAGTGTCGTGTTACTTGGACTGAGTGCGATAGATTCAATGGTATCACCATGAATTTCCAAACTTTTTATCAACGCTTCGGAAGCGACATCCCAAATCCGTATTTCGCCGCTTTCAGCGGCAATGCCGCCGCCTGCATAGAGCCTCAAGGATGCCGCCTGTTGATTGTCCGCAGCTGCAAACTTAAGACTTCGGACCTCGCCGGCGTGTGGCTCATACGTGTGAATGATCTGCTGTGTCTCCAGGTCCCAGAGTTCAATCCACTGGTACTTTCCGACAGCAAGCGTTTTTCCATCAGGGCTAAATTCAAGTGACCAGATCGGCGACAACGGTTGCTCCGCAAAACTGATCGGTGTTCCGAAGATAATGCAGGACGCTGCTATCAGGTTTCCTATGTTACGGAGGGTAATGAAAAAGACACGAAGCATAGGTGCCTACTTATGAGTTGTCATCTAAGCGAGAACTCCACGAATCGGTCTACCGCCACGTGAGAGCACAATGCGAACTCCATCTGGGGACTCAAGGTGTTGATTGTAATCAATACCAAGGGATTTATAGAGTGTTGCTGACAAATCTTCCGGACGCACCGGTGTTTCGGCGGGCTCTGTTCCGAGCGGATCCGAAGCACCGATGACTTGTCCACCTTGGACACCGCCACCCGCCAGCATAATCGAGAAGACGCGGGAATGATGGTCACGCCCGGCGTTTCTGTTGATGACCGGCGTTCTACCAAACTCACCCATCGCGATGACGAGCGTAGACTCCAATAATCCTCGATCGCTCAAATCTGTGATTAAAGTGGCCATTGTCTGATCGAAAGCGTTAAGTTTCCCTGGCAAAGATGAGAAGATGTTGTTGTGATTATCCCATCCACCGTTACTAACTGTGACGAAGTTAACACCTGCTTCGACGAGTCTCCGCGCGAGGAGGCAGCTTTGCCCGAATGTGTCGCGCCGATATGCGTTGCGCGTTTTACCGGGTTCGGCATTGAGGTCAAATGCAGCACGCGCATCATTAGAACTCATGAGGTTGTAAGCGGAAGTATAAAAACTGTCAACTGCTTCGGCAGCAGGATTGGCTGACTCGTATTTTTTGAAGGCAGAATCAACGGCTTGACGTAAAGAGCGTCGCCGCTCAACGCGTTCAAAAGAGACCCCTTTGGGGGGTTCAAGATCGCGGACCTTGAAGTTCTTACTTGCGGGATTTCCACCCGGTGAGAAAGGTGCGAGTGATGCGCCCAAGAATCCACCACCGCCATAAGCGACAGGTGCTGGTACAGAGATATAAGGCGGTAAAGCACTCCGCTGTTCTTTGAGTTCGGAAATAACAGCACCGTACCCTGGCACAGCAAAACCGGGTAAGGGTTGATAGCCTGTCATCATATAGTGTGTTCCACGCTCATGCGCTGCCTCCGGGGAGGTCATCGAACGGATGATGCAGAGCTTATCAGTCTGTTGTGCGAGTTTGGGGAGATGTTCACTAATCTGGATGCCGCTGACATTTGTCGCGATCGGCTTGAAAAGCCCGCGAATTTCTTCAGGTGCATCCGGCTTAAGATCCCACATGTCGAGATGGCTGGGTCCACCCCCTAACCAGACGAGAATAACGGAAGAGGCAGTACTGACAGCGGTTTTCGCCCCACTAACGCTTGCTTCTGAGGTTGCGGCTTGTGCTTTGAGCCGGAAAAAGTCGGTGAGACTTAATCCGAACAAGCCGAGGGCGCCTGCTTTGAGAAAGTCCCGACGGTAAAATCCTTCACAATCTGTGTGTATGCATCTGTCTTTAGCCATGGTTTCTCTCCTTGCTACACGGTAGCTACACATCAATTGCGCGAAGATCGCTTACGTAGTCTATTTATCCACCTTTGCGCTTTCGCGATGTTAGTGTCAAACGGTTCTTTCATCTCAAAATATTCTGTATGTCCTGCGTATATCTGATGCCAATCAACGATACATGGCATCTGTTTTTGGGTAAGGGTTCTCATCAGGAAAGACCGAACTTTTGCCCGGGTATCCTGTGGTGCGTTGTTGATCGCATACCGAATGTGTTTATCAGTGATAACGCGCTCCATCTGTCCCTGGGCTTCCAGTGCGTAATAGAGCCCGCTGTCTGTATGAATATTATGATACTCTAAATCTTGGCTTTTAATCCATGGGTCATCCCAATCAAGTTTCTCTTCGGCGATGAAAGTTTCAAGCAACCATTTTTTGGCGGCCCAATCGACACGCGGGATAACACGTTCCCAATCTTTGTCAAGGTCATCAAGTATAGATTCCCATGCGGCAAGGATCCACTGACTTTCTTCATCGTGTTCAGTGATGAAAGTCTGAACGAAGTTGAGATATTCTCTTTGTAAATCGACAGCGGCAATTGTTTTCCCAGATTTAAGTTCAATTCGCCATGTGAAGGTATTATCACGAGAGATGTGCCGAATCGCGTACACCGGATCCGCGAGTTCAAAGCCGGGGAGCGGTAGTTTTTCGCCATGCATCTCGTGGAAAGCTTCAATCGCCGTGAGTAAGAGTGACGTGGTGCCTATCTTGAGTGCGGTTGCGTACTCTGACATATTAGAATCACCGACGAGGAGATGAAGTCGTCGGTATTTTGTGTAATCGCTGAGCGGTTCATCTCGCGTATTGATGATGGCGCGGCTAAACTGAATCCATTCATAAATTTCAGTGACAATATGATCAGCACGTTGCGAAATTTGATAATTTTGTTGTTCAGTTAACCCCTGCTGCCCTTCCAATACATCTTGGGCACCAAACTCAATCATCTCATCATAAACCCCAACTCTGCCGGCACCGGCATAAATTTGCCGGGTAACGAAGAACGGCAGGAGCGTTGGAATGACAACCCGGTAAAATGGAACATCTCGGCTGACTTGAAAGTTCTCATGGCATCCGAAGGTTGCCCCGGTGAAATGATCGATATTGTTTTTGAAAAAAGCAGTCGGTAGCCCTGTATCTGCGAGAATACTATTAATGATACGTTCAATGGCTTTATCGTAAGCAACAAGATCAAAGAGTGTTCCGCATTCAGGCGTCGCATATTCAAGATGCCCCATGTCAATGTAAAGTCGCCCACCGTTGAACAGGAATCCACCGTTACCGGGTGGTTCTCCCCAATCTCGGTAGTGGATGTCGCGAAGACCGAGCTCCAGCACATCAAAAACATAGTCCCGAACCCGCGCAGCGACACCTTCAGAGGTGCCACGAATCCGCTCAGTATCTGTCATGCATCCAAATTCAGTTTCGATTCCAAAAATGCGTTTGTTCATTTTAATAGTTGTCAGTTATCAGTTATCAGTTATCAGTTAAAAAGGATCCGAGACATCACCACTAAAAATACGTTCGCCCTAATCTAATATCCAAACTTTCAAGAAATTTCGATTGCATCAAGAGCCGGACTGAAAACTGACAACTACTTCAATGCAGTTTCAATCTCCTGAGAGGTCAGCAATCGAAACTTGTTTGCCCCTTGTTGTGCCGTTTCCAAAACACCCGCTTCAATTTCACCTTCTTCACGGGCAGCATCAATAATTTCGTACATCTGTGTTGTATCTAACTCGATGTCCTCAGTCTCAGTTTCATCGGGTTCCCGTGAACTTAATTCTTTGCCGACAGCCCAAGCTTCTAAGCCCAATCGGAGTGCTGTAGTCAAATCTCTGTCCGCATCAGTTTGCGCAGCAGTGAGATAATTTTGCATTCTTGTCTCAATTGACTCTGTTCCACCGATAACAGCAAAAGAGGCGTTCGTTCGGACAATGCCGTCAAAGTTGATTCCGGTAAATTGATTTTTTTTAGAAGAGCTGCCGAGTTCGGCGAGTAACATTTTGATAATATACGCTTCACCAACAATCGACTCAAATGCCTGCTTAAAAGCAGGTGCCAAAGTATAGTTAGTCAACCGATGTAGATTTATATCTTCCGTAGCACTTTGAAAGCCCTGGACACTGGCAGTGTCGGTAACAAGCATCCGTAAACGTTCAATATCAGCCGGGTGCCCGATTGCAGAGAGTGCGATCCGGTCATGTACCTCAAATATTTTACGTTGTCCCCTGCTAAGAGTCAAGAGCATCATGCCTTCGTTGTAGGTAAGACCTACGACGGGGCTACCCGGTCGGAGTTGGTCTTCAATGTAATCTTGTCGGTCCTGAATCGCTTCTATCCAGCGATACGGTTCATCTCGCATTCTTTTAACTTTCCTTGCGGTTCGGTTAGGTACGTTTAGACGATGACGTGCACTTTCGTATATCCGTCCTCCACTACGTTACGGACTACGCGGCTTCTATTACTCGGTATAGATGAGAGACTAAACCCGATGACTTTAACTATTAATTCAGGTTGTATGTTTCAGGCGGAATCTGCCTCTGGTTGTGCGCCAGCGTACCATTCCATTAAATCGTCATCAGAGATAGTATCAACACCGGTGCGCGTTACGGTCTTAAGAGTAGGAAAAATTTGTACTTTCGCATTGTATCCACTTGTTGCGGCATCGTATTCACTTGCGATATCCAAAAGCCTCAAAATAGTGATAGCCGCCTGCTGTTTGTCCATTTTGTGCAATGGCGTATCACCGAACCGTGAGAGATAGCGTAAGACACCGCGAATCCAGATAGATCCAGATCCAGTTGTCGCAAAATTGACGTTCTCAAAGTGTGCACCGAGGGCGTCATAAAAGAAAATTTTCCCACCATTCTCATCATCAGCGGCACTCAAATCGTACAACGCGAAGATCGGGATAACCCCCCCGATGCCTTGAAGTGCCATCGCCAGATTGTCTCGAATGAGCCGTGACAGCATTCGGAGCTTACCTTCAAGGCTTAACTCTTGAAGTTGGCTGCGCCGAAAGTATTGAAAGGAATGCTCTAATATTCTGGCAATCTCATAAGCGATTGCAGGCGATCCTGAAATAGCAAGTACAGAATGTTTATCAATCTGCAAAACCTTTTCTGCTCGGTCATAGATAACAGCAGTTCCAGCAGTCGCGCGCCGATCTCCTGCGATGATAACCCCATCCTGATAACGGACAGCTACAACCGTAGTGCTGTGTGCTATCTCAATATCAGCACCATGCTGTGTGGTTTTGGATGGTAAGTCTATCTTCAAGGGATAGTTTGCGTGCCTCAAAAGGTCGAGGAAGTCGCCTTTATGGTTTATGACTTCTTGCAGCACCAGTTCTCTGTCCCGTGTACTCGTTCGATTCAGAAAATTGCCCGTACCGTTCATCATTCCCCCGTTCTTTGGCGGTAACGCCGGGACTGATCTTTGTCAACACGCCGCATTCGTTTGAGCAGCTCTTGCGTATCCGGGCGACTGACTTTCTGACGCTTTGGTCCCTCATTATCCCCATCGCCATCACCGGGTCCGATAGGTTTTGTGTCTCTCTGCTTGCGTTCAAGCTGAGTAATCATATTGGCTTCCATTTCATTTCTCCTTTTTAATGGCTATCGGTTGTCAGTTACAACAAGTTTCGTGTATATCAAAATTGTTAGTTCCATTCAGTAAATAAATAATCTATTAACTAACAACCAACAACACAAATTTTCTATAAGCGCAATTTTTTAATCAAAGTTTCAACCGTCGGCGATTCGTCAAGCGCCTGGTTATATTGATGTGCGACCTCTGCTTCTGCGAGAGCGTTGAGGTTAATTTCTCGGGTGCGCCCGTTCACGATAAAAGTAATACTATCCCATTGGATCGCTTTTATAGCGTCCCCGAACCGATCAACAGCGCGCCCGCGGAAATATGCGCGTGTACCAATAGGTGGGTTATGGAGCGCTGCTTCAATTTGATCGTCTGTGACAACACGCCGCATCGGGATCCCGTAATATAGCCCTTCGTCCAGATCAATGTTATGATACTCTAAATCCAAACTCTGGAGCCATATATCATCCCAAGTGACCCCTTCTTCCTCCATAAAAGTTTCAAGTAACCATTTCTTTGC
>JAGFCB010000091.1 GCA_022394775.1 Candidatus Poribacteria bacterium | reverse complement strand
CAATACCATTGTGTATCTTGTCCCTCGTGGATTTGCAACAGATTCGCCTGAACCAATTCTTGAAGACCGTTTTCAATATCTGCTTTAGAAAATCCGATCTTTTGAAGAAGCGGGTCACGACGTGGCATGCGAAACCACTCGGGATTGTCGGAAGAACGATATCTTTTTTTAAAGACCTCCAAAGCATTGTACAAACGCAGCGTCCTTGGAGGCAATCCAACAAGTGGGTTAATCTCAGCAAAGGATTGGAGCGATTCGTTCGGCATTGCTTCAGTCCATAGGTTAGCGGGATTATTCATACTTTGTATAACGTATACATTTGGAAATGGGTTACAAAAAGTAATAAACGACGTTTCAGGACTTTTACAGCATATCAATATTGTAGCGTCTCATGATACATATCTCCCGCTGTCTTTGACAATTTTTTCAGGCTGTGGTAAACTCTACCAAATTTCACCAGGACGGTGTACTATTGCCTTCCTCAAACGAAAATCGCCTATCCGTACGTTCCCTCCTGCTCGGTATCTGCTTCGTTATTCTGATCTGTTGCATCGTCTCTTATGCGGAATTAGTAATCACCTACATCCAAATCGGGTTTTTACAATTACCCCCTGCAGTAATCGGGTTGTTCTTTTTTCTTGTATTAGCGAATCGGTTACTTGCGAAACTAAACGATCGGTTCGTTCTGTCACCGCGCGAATTGATGTGTATCTACTGTATGATGCTTGTTGCCTCGATGATCTCGTCGCGCGGGGTCATGGAAAAACTCATCCCTGCGCTTATCGCTGTCAACTATTTTACCAATGAGACCAACAGTTGGGATACCCTCTTCTTTCCACATATCAAACCGTGGCTGATCCCTTTTTCCCCTGAACAAAAAGGACAGGCCGCTATCGCCATCAGTTTCTACGAAGGCGCGCAAACGGGTGATTCTATTCCGTGGCGAGCATGGTTAGAACCGTTGTGCGCCTGGGGCGTACTCGTCTTTTTAGTATTCACTGCGTTTCTCTGTTTGGCAGCAATTTTGCGCAAACAGTGGGTGGAAAACGAGAAACTTACATTTCCGTTGGTCTCGCTACCGCTTGAGTTCGTCCACGAAGGGCGCGGCTTTTTTCAGAATCGTTTGATGTGGTTAGGATTTGCGGTACCCGCTCTCATCTTTACGTTGAACGGACTTCATGAAATCGCGCCCCAAATCCCGAATCTATCCTTGAGATACGTACTTAATCAATACTTCACAGAAAGGCCATTTAACGCTATGGTCTACACACCGATTTTTCTGTCCTTCGCGGCAGTAGGATTCTTTTATCTTCTCCCTACCCAACTGCTTTTCAGTCTATGGTTCTTTTTTCTTCTGACACGATTTCAAGATGTTGTTGCTGCAATGTTTGGTTGGCGGGTAAGTACGATGCCCCTCTATCCAACTCGACTCCATATCGGCTACCAAGTTGCTGGGGCTTATATGGTACTCGTAGTTTCGTTTATATACATGGGGCTGCCACACTTTCGGCAGGTGTTCCGTCGCGCCTTTACTGCAACGAAAGTGGATGACACGGCGGAACTTTTGCCTTACCGCACAGCAGTTTGGGGACTCATCGTCAGTTTGGTTCTCGCAATAGGATGGTGTTACACAGCCGGACTGAATTTAGGATTTGCCGCGTTTGAGATAGTGGTTTATATCTGTATTGTTGCTGTGGTGATGGCGCGTAGCACTGCCGAAGGCGGCTTGTTAATGACGGAAACATCGTTCCGTCCTTTGGATCTCTATCAACTTATTTCAAGCAAAGCGGCATTGGGGGCACAGAGCCTTACCGTGCTATCCTTCCTTGATGCGATCTTCACGCGCGATCAGCGTGGATTAATCCTGACAGGTTTCTTAGACGGGTTAAAAATTAGGGATCGGGTGGGAATGTCTTATCGTTCACTGTTAGGTGTGTTAGTGTTAGGCAGTATACTGGCATTCTTATGTGCCGCAGCGATCCATCTATGGCTTCCGTATACCCACGGTGCAAACTATATGTATAGCTACACCTATCGCGGCAACCCACTCTGGGCATTTCAGGACAATGTCGCAGCGATAGAGGGATTAGGTACAGACCTCCGCACAACAGGAGGACTCTTCTTTGGCATCGGTGTGCTCGTGACAACTGGGTTAGTGATCTTGAGAATGCTATATTGGTGGTGGCCCCTGCATCCACTCGGATATGCGCTATCGGCTTCGTGGACGCTGATCGTGTTCTGGTTTCCGGTTCTAATTGCGTGGGGTATCAAGACACCGATTTTACGTTACAGCGGTATCCGACAGTATCAGCGACTGCGTCCATTCTTCTTGGGTATGGTTTTCGGGGAGTTCAGCATGGCGGTTGTGTGGACGCTCATCAGTTGGGCAGCAAACGTGCCAGCACCGTTTTTCCCATGGCCCTGAGTGTCTCTCCAACATCAACTCACGCCGCCGTCCGATTACGTGCTATGACTTCCCATGTTCCGCGACAATACCCATCAGTATCTATGACATAGTAAAAGGGATGTAGGGCGACACACGGGCAGATATGCGTCGGGCAGACATAAATCTCTTGCCCGATGTGCATCGGTGTGCTGTCAGGGACGTTAATCGCCCAATGCTCTTCGTGTTGCTTATCCACCTCAGCACCCTCAACATTCAAAACGATCCCGCGCACGCCATCAGGGTCCGCGGCGATGGCTTTGTGTCCCAAGTCAAGGGTCATTCTATGCGGCGTCGGAATACTAATTATACGGCTCAGGAGTAGGGCTGCCGGGGTAAAACCGAGGTCCGGAAAGAGAGTGGTATAACCGTAATCGTGGAAAACGAACGTCCCGGGCGATGCTTCTACACCGGGTGTCTCCGCGTAGATGGGGAATGTCGGTGTACCGCCCATCACGACCAACGGCACCTCAAGCCCTTTGGCAGCGAGCCTATCCTGCATCTCCGCTACTTGTGCGAGACTTTCGTCGCAGGACGCTTTCCGATCGGTTATATCTTCATCGTGGATATGTCCATCGTAGACGTGCAACCCCCACGGTTGTAATCCATCTGCCGCTTCAATCTGCGCGTAGACATCTACAGCAGCATCGCCGACAGGTATCCCTGTTCGGTTCATTCCTACATCCAGATCGAGCATGACTTTGACGGTCAAACCGAACTTCGCCGCTTCTGCCGAGAGTGCCGACACTGCTTCTGTATGATCAACGATGACCTTAAAATCAGCATTCGGATACTGCCGCTGTAGCGAAACAAAACGGTTGATATTCGGTCCTACCATCTGATAGGCAATTACGATATCCTCTATACCGTTCTGTGCCAACATTTCGGCTTCCCGTAATGTGGCGCATTTGTGCTTAAGGATACCCGCGTTTCGCTCCATCGCGATAATCTCTGCGGTTTTATGCGTCTTAGCATGTGGTCTCAGTTTCGAGACATCCCCATTAACGGTAGCAATCGCATGTTCAATGTTCTGCTGAACCTGCGCAAGATAGACAACAAGGGATGGACTCGGTATCGTCTCAACGTTATGAATCCGGTATCTCTTATCCATGACCTTACCTCTTTCCGTGTTAAAACTTCGGTTTATTGCTAAAAACTACTATTTAACGTTGCCGTACGGAGGATAATCCGATCCTCAGTCCAATTATTCCGATACCACGTACACACCTCAAAAGTGTCGTTAAGTGCATTCATGCGCTGCTGCAATAGTATTCGGAACTGGTTTCGGAGTTCAGTCGATTCGGGTGCATCACTTAGATTACGGGTTTGGAACGGGTCAGCGATATTATCGAAAAGTTTCTCACTTCGATCAGAACGATGGATAGCATAGGTGTATCGCTTTGTGCGGAGGGCTCGCCACTCGTAACCGTCTTCCCATTTCGCGGTACATCCCATGCCTTGCATGAAAGCTGCCCCTGGATCATCGGTGGGTTGGTTGAATGCAGCGTTGCTTAAATCAGTGCCTTCAACGTCGTCTGGAATCGGTAGATTCAGCATGGATAACAGCGTCGGCATAATGTCTGGCGTGTTCAGACATACGTCTGAGACGCGCCCTTCGCGGATTTGTCCCTGCCATCTCACCAGAAACGGAACACGGACAGCCTCTTCATAAAAGATATTCTTCGCGCGGCGACCTTGTGCGCCAAACATCTCACCGTGGTCAGAGGTAAAGACGAAAATAGTATTATCCCCTAAACCGAGGTCATCAACGGCTTGGCGTAACCGCCCGATATTTCTATCCAGATTCGTAGTCATCGCATAATAGACGCGCATCCATTCAGGTACCTGAGCCCTCTGTTCAGGGGACATAATTGCCCACGTATCGCCGTAAGGGTCATTTTCATCACGATAGTTGGGTGGTAGCGGAAAGTCAACGTCTCGGAACATCTCATAATCGGCAGCAGGGACGTTGTCTTGCGTCCACGGATCGTGGGGTGTCCCGATTGAGAGGAAAAGCGCGAACGGGTCGTCTGCTGTTGATGCCCTTTGTAGATAGTCGATTGCTAAATCGGTTTGTCCATCCGGTTCATAGCCGGGCAGTACAATTTTTTCAGGCGAGTCCTTGTGGTAATACGCGTCGGAATAGAGATGATGAAAGTTGTACGCCGACCACTCTCCATCGAAACCGAGTCGATGCTCTCCGGGTGGAATATAGGAGTTCTTAGGATCGTTGTGTCTTCCCAATTGATTTGCCCACAAGTGCCATTTCCCGATGTAACTTGTCTGATACCC
>JAGFCB010000117.1 GCA_022394775.1 Candidatus Poribacteria bacterium | reverse complement strand
AGATAGTTTGCTGCTTCCTTATCGGTTTCCAGCAGCTTCAAAAGCCCCGCATCCGTCCCGTTTTGAGATAAGAGTTCTCTGATAGAATTGATTCGCTTTACCGACATCGATGACGGTAGCTCCGTTTGAGAGTTCTCTGTTGCAACCGTGCTCTTTTCATTTGAACGGGTGGATGGCGACTCAGTTGATGCCGTCGCGGATGTCGTGGCTTGCAGTTTTGAGGTTAACGTTACCGTGTCTTGCGTTTCGCTTCCGGTAAGCGTCGGTTGCAATGTAGACATATCTTCTGGAACAGTATACTGGATATTTTCCAATTCGCCTGCTACCAAGATTTGTTCCGTCATCCATTTCATCTGTTGCCCGATCTCACCTTTAAAATTTGCAAGTGCCCAAAATTGGAAATCTTGCTCTCTGGCGAGATCCATCGTAACAGCCATCATTACCTTTTGAAAGTCGCCGGGTGTGTCAGCAACTATTTCATGGATTCGCTCCGCCATTTCGGCTGCGTAATCTTCAGGCTCACCTTCAGGAAAATGTCTGCGAAAACCGTTTTGTGCAATTTCCGCAAAATTAATCTTGGGACCGTCTTCACCCATAAAAATGTTCATGTATTCTTGGAGATTGAGATCCGGAAATTCACCTTCCTCCAAACCTTCCATTTTTTCCTCCATGAACTGCATACCAGCATCAACCCGGGCTGATAACTCTGGCCCCAAAACCTCTTTAATGCGTTCAGGGTCTTTTGAGCGCAGTGCCGCTTTGTATGCGTCCATATCTATGCCATCTATGCTTGGCAAGGATGCTTGAGGCGTAGCATCGGTTTTTTCTGAAGGGGTTGCGTCCTCGGTTCGGGACATGTCGGTCGGTTTGACACTTTCCTGCACCGATTCCGTTTCGATGGGTGCTTCAGTTTGTGGACGCGGTAATTGCAAAAACGCCAATCCAACGAGAGTGACAAAGCATAAGCTTATAATAATCGGAAACAGACGATTTTTCATGAGAGACCTCCAGTGTTTTCAATGTTATGTAACATCAATTGTTTTCGTTTTCAAGCGAGACGTGGAACATCCCGCGCTTTTCAGTAGCAACATAAAGTCTATCAGCATTAATAGTCGCAGAGATGATACTGCCTGGCACCTCTGGCGAGATTTTTTCCCATTCGCCATGGCTATTCAATAGATGCGCGCCACTCTTGCCAACACCGTAAACCGTTCTGCCAGCCACAGTCATTCGGTCTATGACGGTGTGTACGCCTGTCTTGTCGGTTATTCCGCGCCAATGCTCACCGTCTGCTGACATCAAGACACCTGAATCTGTCGCGACAAATACAGTTGCATCTGCGAAGACGATCTCGTTGAAATGCTCGAAGCGAAGCGGTAGATTTGAAGTCAAATCTTTCCATGTATTGCCACCATCAAGCGATCGAAATAGATGCCCATCCCGTTTCCCGACGTAGACGGTTTCACCTGAAACAGCAAGCGCAAGGTTTTCCGCATTATCTTCCAGAGTCGTCGCTGCTGTATCCACAAGTCCAGTATTGAACCATTCAGGTTCACCGCGTTTCCATCTGAAAAGCCTTCCCGCATATTCCACGTAGAATGTCTCACCGCTGACTGCCAATGCACTTGGGTATTTTTGCATCTGTTGAGCTGGGTCCATCCGCTGTGCTATTTCGGTTACCCTATCGGCTTCTTCATCATCGTCGAGCGTGTTATCTACGCTATCTTTTTTCGAAGCATCTTCTGTTTTCTCTATGGAGGGACCGCTGCTGAAAGACGGAACGCCTTGGATAGGGATTAAGACGCTGCCATCCGTTGAAAGACGAAAAATGATCAATTCCTCTTCTGCTCTCAGGGCGATACCATAAAATATATCGTCAGAAATTGTTAACTGAGAAGCAACAAAAAAATCGACCGATTTTGGCGTAGATTTAAACGACAGCGCTTCGCTTTCGCCGGAATTGAGACGAAGTGCTTCCCAAGACTGTCCGCCATCAGTAGATTTGGCAATAGACATGATAGTATTCGCGTAGAGCGCGTTCTTGAATGCTACTAAGTTGGATACGTTGGTGCCAACGATCCCCTTCATGAAGGGGTGCCACGATTTTCCACCATCCGTTGATCGGGTAACCCCGAAAAATCCAGATTTGAGAAGCGTATTCTCGTCCACAGCTATCGCAGGGAACAGACTGGTGGGCATCATTGAATCCATCATCGATTTTACGTCGAACGTGTCCGTATTAAAACCGGAACTCACCCATGTCTTTCCACCATCAATTGAGCGGAGGGTCGTCATCAACCCCAGTACCAAAAGCGTCTCACCGGTTGCGAAGATCTTAACGCTGGGTGATACTTTTTCTATATGCGTAAGGCTTGTGGGTGTTATTTCAGTCCATGAATTTCCTAAATCAGTTGAGTGGAAAATTTCCCAGGCACTTGAACCTTCACCCCCCATAAGTTGCGCTACAAGTTGTCCCGCGTACTCGGTTCTACCATCAGGAGTTTCCAACTCAGTAAAATCAAGCCCGGTCCCGACATAGAGGTTATTCTCAGAAACTGTCAAAGAGTGGATCGCTCTGGATGTTTCGATCGTCAGTTTTTCCCACGCACCTGAATGCACACGGTAAAGCCCTTGATTTGTACCAACGAACACAGTGTTTTCAATAGCAGCAATCGCGAGGACGATGCCTGCAGCGTCCTTATCAATGAGGGGTGTCCACTGCTGACCCGCATCTTCGGAGCGAAAAACCTGATTGTCGAGGGCAAGGTATAACCCTTCGTCCGTTGTTACGAGTCCAGTAGGTCTCCCTTTCGGGCGTTCACCAAGCGATTTCCACGTTTCACCGCTATCAACGGAAGCCAACACCTCACGGGTAGCGACGAGGTAGAGGGTATCACCCCGTTCTGCCATCGGTGTCGTGTTGCCCCCAATTGCCACAGAAGTGTTGATGAGCGTCCATGTAGGTGCGTCTGGTGCCAATCTATAAATACCGACTGGCGAAGCGGCGTAGATGTCTCCTTTAGCACTTGCCATTAAACCTGATGTTGTCGCTCCTTCTTCAGGACCGATCGCTTGTATCCACTGCTGTTGTGTTGACGGAAGCACCTTCTTTTCTATCTGCGCTGCACCAAGCGTAACAGGTTCCGAAAGTTGGGGACCAGCACCGTTGTTCTGACCGGTACTCTCAAAACGTCCTGCTTGGTTCCGTAAATCGGGTTTTGCTTGTGTATCAAGGACAACGGAAGCATCAATGATCTCAACGGTCATTTCAGATTGCGCGTCTATGTTGTAAGGCTTCTGGAAACGGGCAAGGTATTGAGATCCCATTCCCATTAGTAAAAATATAAGAACTGCTGTTGCGGCAGAAAGTGACACCGGGATCAACGGTTTGCTGCCAGATGGTGTAACAGGTCGCATACGTGAAACCTCGCGCATGATGTTCTCCGTGAGATTTGGCGTGATTTGGAAATGTTCCAAAGCCTCTCTTACCATCGGTTCCTCTCTTTTTAATCGCTGTTGTGCACGGCGAAGCCGACTCTTAATCGTATTCACGGAGACACCTAAAAACGAACCAATCTCTGCTGCCGACATATCGCCAAAGTAATGCAGCGTGATGACCGTCCGATCGCTCTCTTGGAGTTTCGCAAGCAGATTTTTCACGACTTCGCGTTGTGTTTCTACCGCTGTTCGTTCATTCTCTTCAATAATATATCCCGAATACGTCGCTTTTTCTAACTGCACACTGCTCGTTTCCTCAATCGGCTGCGTCCGCAAACGCTTTTTACGCAGCCACGAGCTGCATTGATTCGCAGCAATCACATAAAGCCAACTTGCAAAACTCTGTGGCTTCTTCAGCTTTGCCAATTCCTGATATGCTTTTAGGAACGTATCCTGTGTGATTTCCTCGGCGATGTGGAAATCTCCAATTTTACGCCACACAAGCGCGTGAACCGGCTTCCGGTATTTTTTCACAAGTGTTTCAAAGGCGTTATCATCACCATCAAGAACACGATGGATGAGTTCAACATCAATATTTTTCATGTATTACCTCCGATTGCTCTATAATGACGCTTGTTAGGTACGAAATGGGTGCATAATTCCGATTATAATGTTGTACCTGAGACTGACCAGCCTTCGTAAATCAGTAAGCGCTGCATCATTTTCACCGATTGTCCTATAATGACGCTTGTTAGATGTGAAATGGGTGCATAATTCCAATAAAATGAATTTCAAGGTAACATAATGTCTGAGTTTTAGGATCAGTGTGAGTTCGCATGATTTCACATCATATCACACACCGAGAGACTGTGTCAGTTCTAAATGGACAAAATTGTAGCGCATCCCTTGTTGGTGTCACAACTCTTATGGTTCCACGGGGTATGTTGTTAGCATTTCGCCGAAGCACAGGACCTCGGTGAACAGGGTTGGCAGAGGAAAGCGAGGCATAGGACCTTGGGGGGCAATATTGGGAGGACTGCGTAAGTTCTAAATGGATAAAATTGTAGGGGCACCCTTGTCGGTGCCCAGAAACTACAGAAACCTGATTTTATTTTCTGCATTTTTCAATGAAGTTTGTGGGTTTTCACGTCTGCCCATGTCGTCGTGAGCAAGTGTGGTTTTGGTGATACTGGCAACGCATACGCTGGATCAAACCAATTCCCGCCGAGATTCCTTCCTACAATATGGGTCAACTGGGTGCGAATGCCACTGTTCACATCGATTTTGAAAATTTGGAAATGACCATCAATTGCTTGTGTATAAAGGACATCCTCTCCATTCGGCGATGACGCAGGATACTGGGCATAGGAACCGGCTTCATCGACGAGTTGTTGCAGATCGGTGCCGTCACGATTCACAATGTAGATCGTCTCCTTATTTCTCCATGCAGGCGGGAAACGATCTTTCAACGGATTGAAATCTGGTGGTAGCGGATGCTTATTCCAAGAAAAGACAAGTTTGTCACTTGTCCCTAACCAAGATGGAGAGTTTTGCCAATCCATTGCTTCTTTCGGCAGCAGGCGCGTCAATTTTCGGGTGCGGATGTCAACAAACCTAACGCGGCGGGCATGTCCAATTGGGACGTAGGAGATATAAGCGATCTCTGTTCCGTCGGGCGACCACGCTGGATAAAAGCCTGTCGCAACAAGTTGCTCTTTCTGGTCACCTAAGGTCGCAATGTGAATAAAATCTGGGCTACCCAAC
This sequence comes from Candidatus Poribacteria bacterium, assembly GCA_022394775.1. Classification (GTDB taxonomy): domain Bacteria; phylum Poribacteria; class WGA-4E; order WGA-4E; family WGA-3G; genus WGA-3G. The sequence goes on along the minus strand of JAGFCB010000117.1, from coordinate 9,090 downwards.
CCTTCCGCGTACGCGTAAGTAATCTGTTTACCATCGGGCGACCACGCCGGGTCGCTTCTATAAGCCTCCTTCTTAAAGACGCGTCGGACATTGTCTCCATCCGGGTCCATCAAATATAGATCTCGGACACCATCACGGTCAGAGGTGAAAAGAATCTGCTCACCTGTGGGTGACCAAACGGCTCCAACATCCGCGTCGCGATCTTGCGTTAGGTTCACCTGTTCAGTGCCGTCTGGGTTCATCATGTAGATTTCGTAGTTCCCATCGCGCGCGGAGGTAAACAGGATTTTCGGCATTGTCGGTGCTTTTGCCGAAACAGCACAAATGCCCACAGATAACAACACTATTAAGCTGAGTCCACATAAAACGAGTGTCCGTTTCATTACATGTTTCTCCAAAAATATATTGCAGATATGTGCCTCTTTGATGTTGTTTCTATAAAACGCTTAACTGAACGACTCCTACATTATTATATTAACCCAAGTTGCCACTAACGGATTTTGGTGTCTTGCTTGGATATTCTTGGGGATTTCAATGAGGTTTTTAACCCGTTTCCCCACCCCAGAGGGGTGATATATCTATAGAAAATCGTTTATTCAACCTCTTGCACTCCAGCGGAGTGCTATGTGTGAAATAGGTGGCAACTTGCGTTATATTATTAAAGACGCGATTTCGGGCTAAAAAACGTGCATTGTGAAAAAAAGAATAGCGTTCTTACAGATATCTTATGCTATGACATTTCTTGTCAGTAGGATGCTACTCAATAATATTAGCACGACTAAGGCTGTATACATACATCTATTTTCCATTTTCACGAATACCGTCTAATACGGCGATTTTATTCAGATCCCAGATGAGAACTGTGCCATCTGAATCGCCACTCGCAACTGCCTTGCCTTTAGCGAGTGTCATTCCAGCAAGTGCCTTATCTTCCAAAAATGTCACCGCACCGATTTCACCTGCGTGTCCTGTGAATGTCTGGATGGACTGCCCAGTTGTGAGATCCCACAGCCGAACCGTTTTATCGGAGCTCCCGCTGACAAGAAGTTTAGCGTCCACTGCGAAGTCTATAGCAGTAATACCTTCCGTATGCCCTGTAAGCGTATAAAGCGGCTTGTCGGTGTCCGCCTTATTCCATAATTGGATCGTTTTGTCGGCACTTCCGGTCGCGAGAATTTTCCCATCTGGATAGAGCGTTAAGACATTAATTGAATCTTTATGTCCAGTTGTAATACGCCATTCACCAAGCCTTGGAACTTGAACAAGGCACTGCTGTGGTGTCCCACTGAGTACCCTTGCCTTGACTTCGCCTCTGTAGGAACACGCGATTGCTATGAGATCCACCTCTCTTGAAGACGATTGCGAACTCCGACGACCTGCATCACGTGTATGCCAAGACCGAATTGCATCGTTTTCGCGACTCGCACTCCAAAACCTTTTACCATTAGCAGAAAACGCAACAGTGTTCACAGGTGCCGTGTGTTCCTCTCGAATCCGTCTGAGCCTCCCAGTCTCCGTGTCCCACAACCGTACCGTTTTGTCCAATCCACCACTGATGAGCCGTTTACCGTCCGGAGAAAAGGCGACTGCTAACACCGAATCTGTATGTCCGGCAAGTACTATCAGTGCTTTGTGGGTATTTGCATCATAGATATGGATACTGTTTGCGGCTGCTATCGCGAGTCGGTTTGCGGATCGAGAATATGCGATAGCGTTAACAGATCCCTCACCGACATCAATCCGGGCAATGGCACCCATAGGTAAATCCTGAGTAAACCCATTTGTGAGAAAAACAGCAACAGTTAGAAATAGGATAAAACTTCCTAATTTCGTTATCTTCATTTTTATATCCTTGAGGATTACGCATTTGCTCTTAAAGTCCCCCTGATAAGGGGCGGGGAATGCCCATAAGGCATTCATACCGTTGATTCTGATTCTTTAGGGGGTTTAAAGGAATTACCGCTCTTTGCGTCTAAATGTTCTATATTTGTCCAATTTGCGTAAGTCCTGTCCTTATCAATTATCAATCTTAGTATCTATAGAGATCGTCGCGAGAAAAGAGTTGACCTTCCCCTTCCCACTGAATGCATTACCGGTAGCCGCTACCTTAAAGTGTGCACCGCTATCAAAACTATGCGTAAGTTTTCCAACTTTACCCGGAGAAATACCCGATGCTGAGGTAAGAATAACTTCAGGCATCCCGTCCGAGTTGAGTTCAGTGTCGCTTGCAAAAAGGATGAAAGCCGCTGCTGCCTCCGCACGACCGATCCTGAGATCAATAGTGAGTATGCCACCGTCTTTAAACGCTGTCGTGTCAATCTCAACAACGGTGTAATCTTGGTAGGTAGCTTCTGGGGTTCGGAAGATACTCAAAACCTGTTGCGACGGCTTCTCATCGTTGAGTGTTATCTTCTTTGTCTGTGCGGTAAGAAATCTTGGCACATATTCGGACTGATTTGGGCTTGTAGTGAACCCGCTGCCTCTGTTAGGTGTAGTAGACTTGCCAAGTTGGGTTCGCACATCCGGTTTAGATGCGAGATTCAGAACAATCGGTGTATCAACGAGTTCTACCGTCATTTCTGATGTAGCATCCAAGTTGTAGGGCTGTTGGAAACGTGTTAAGTACTGATTACTGGCACCAAGCACCATCACCACAAGTACAAGGGTTGAAGCCGCAATTGCCCACGGCACGAACGGTTTACCGCCAGACGGGATTACCGGTTCAATACGTGAGATTTCTCGCATGATATTCTCGGTGAGACTTGCCCTAATTTGGAACCCTTCGAGTGCTTCTCGGATCATCGGTTCGGCTTTCTTCAGGCGGAACCGCGCGCGACGGAGCCGACTCTTAACTGTGCTTGCCGATACGCCTAAAAACCGACTAATCTCTTCACAGGTCATCTCTCCGAAATAGTGGAGTGTAACAACGGTCCGTTCGCTTTCCCGCAGCCGTGCGAGTAATTTATGGACGACACTGCGCTGCGCTTCTGTTGCGGCTTTTGCCTGTTCTTCAGCGATGTATTGAGAATAGGTCGTGTTGTCTATCAGGTCGATGTCGGTTTCATCCAACGATTGCGTTTGCATCCGTTTTTTTCTCAACCATGCTTGGCATTGGCGCGAGGCGATTCTATACAGCCACCCCTCAAACCGGTGTGGATCCTTCAGAGTCCCCAGTTTTTTATAGACCTGCAAGAAAGTGTCCTGCGTAATCTCTTCAGCGATGTGAAAATCGCCTACTTTCCGCCAGGCAAGCGCGTGGACAGACTTCTGGTATTTTTTTACTAATTTCGCGAAAGCATCTTGCTCCCCTGCAAGAACTCGCTGAATCAGTTGGACATCATCATTTTTCATCCGTTACCTCCAAAGAACGAAGCCTGGAGAATCTTAAGAATGACAGTGGGTCTATTCGTGCTTTTGCACTTTTGCCCTCAATTTGAATCATTTGGCATTATATCATAAATGAGCCAGATGTCTTCCACTTTTCGCATTTTAACAGATGTCTCCGGCGGCTGCCCCGTCGGTACTTTTAATCGGAAGTGGAATTCATCACCGACATATTCGCTGCTCAAAATCTCCGTATGGCTCAATATTTGACTTATTTGCGTACGCAGATGCGCTGGCACATCTTCAAAATCATCTCCGAATGTTTCTCTGGCATCCCCCGTAAGTATCGAAAGCATTGTTTCTGCGTCAAGGCTCCTAAAGGCTTCTACGAAAGTATTCATTACATCTTCCGCAGATTGACCCAAGTGTGTTGGTGGTGCTTTACTTGGCACCGGTTCGACGGAGATTGTTGCAAGAAAACCGTTGATTTTTCCATTTTCACTGGAATTACCGATAACCCCTAACTTAAAGAATTGACTGCCGTCAAAAGAATGCTTGATGACTTCCCGCTGGTTCGTTGGAATATTCCTTGCGGAAACGAGCGCGTTCGCAGGCGCGAATTCTGTAGCGTCACCAGAAAACAGGTCGAACGAACCAGACACTTCGGATTCCCCGACCCAAACATCAATCATAAGCACGCCACCCTCTTTAAAGGCTGTCGCATCAATCTCAACAACGGTATAATTGTGCGCGTCGGTCTCTGATGTCCGAAAGACGCTGAGGACCTCTTGCTCGGAATGTTCATCCGTAAGCGTAACCCGCAAACCGTCATCTACCATCGCACCGGATTCGACAGCCGTTTCAAGGAGTGTATCCCAATGTATCGGAGCATCCTCACGTAACCCAGGGTGTTTTCCGTCCAAAGATTCTTGGAGAAATAAAAGATAACCCTTTGCACCGTTGTATGGTGCATGGCGGTCATTGACGGGGAGTCTACCCATCAGTTCAAGGTCCGGCGAGAACACCAAAGAATCCGCAGGCGAGTGCTCCTTCCATCCATTCTTGATTGCTTGCGCTAATGGAATCGTTTTGTCAAGCGGTTTGAAGTCGTGCTCGCGTAGCAGTGCCATAGAGGCTTTCTTACGAGGCGAGGGTTCTAATTCGCCGTTCAACACCCAAGCATTGATAAAACTTTCGTTCATGAATTCAATATTTTTGTCGTCGGAGAGGACACCTGCCCTCAGGCTTTTGCCGCTCCCTCAGCACGATTCATCTGTCAAAGGCCCGTCTATAGAGATCACATGAATCGGCTTCTGTTCTGCCTGTGCCCTTTCCAGGACCTGCGCTAACGGTACCCAATTAATTTGTTGCGATTTGTAGAAGTTGAGTCTCAGGGCGCGTTCTGCTTCCGCTTGGGTAATGGATGCTGTGAATTCAATACGTTCCAAAAGGTCTTCTGCCCCCGCATGGAGTTCCATTTTCGGGCAAAAACCGGTACTTGTAATATGATGGGAGGCATTCTTGTCCCGCTTCCAGTTAACATCAAAGTTTATCACACCTTTAGGGACGTACATCTCAAAGAAAGCGACTTTCTCCTCAATTCGGTCAATCACCAGATGTCCGGTAAACTGTGAAGGTGTAAACCATCCATCTTCGAGTCTAAATTCCGCGTGAATCCGGAACACGATGTCGGCATATTGCGCGTTGTAAGCACGCAGGCATGCCCACAAACCGAACGAATCCCCGAAATTGATATGAAGAAAGAAATTCGGATTCGGGTGCAGTTGCTTGAGCAAGGGGACAACTCCCATCATATCTGGCACCCAGAGTTCACCCACCGAAACCGGCTTTTTTGGCAGAAATGCCTGGAAAACCGATGTCGGGTGCTGTTTTTCGGGTTCAGCAACCTGTAGATTCACCAATGCATCCCACTGCCTAAAAGTATCGGGCAAACTCTCCTCAAGCAGAACGATGGAGCCTTTCACGAAAACTTCTGAGGTGTCATCAAGGTTAAGTGTAATTTTGTTATTCACTGCCGAGAGGTTGTCGGCATTAAGGTGTCCACTCATCGCTATGAGAATGAGTAGCGCAATGCTTAAAGTTTTCATACTGTATCTCCTCACAATTATCTAAAATATTTACGACTTACGTACTGCTTCTTAAAGTCCCCCTGATAAGGGGGATTTAGGGGGTTAAACCTGCCCGGAGATGTCTGTGTTTCTGCTTTGGTCAGGTTGGAAACTATACCTACCCGACCTATGGTTAATTTTCGTCGCTCGTTTCTGGTGTGGGTTCCACCGAAAATTCAGCGAGGAAACCGTTGACTTTGCCTTTGTCACTGAGCCAACTACCGGTAGCCCCCAACTTAAAAACTTTTCCCTGCTCAAAAGAATACTCAATTTTACCCTGCGTGTTAGCAGGAACATCCCATGCCGAGGTAAGCGCGTCACGAGGTGGTCCTTCTGTGGGAAGTTCAGTCGCACCATCATAAAGATCAAACGAGCCAGCAGATTCAGCGTCGCCGACTGAGATCGTAATCGTCAGCACACCCCCATCTTTAAAGGCGGTCGTATCGATTTCCACGACAGTATAGTCTTGAAAGCCTTGCCCCGGTGCCCGAAAAATACTGAGAACCTCTTGTACAGGATGCTCACGGGTAAGCACCACGCTCAAACCGTCATTTGCAATAGCATCGGCTTCGACTGCAGTTTCGAGGAAAGTATTCCAATCCGTTGATGGCGGTTGCCGGGCAACCTCAGGCAATCCGGGACGTTTCGCATCCAAGGATTCTTGAAGAAATAAAAGATAACCTTTCGCGCCGTTGTATGGCGAAGTTCGTTCATTGACCGGTAACCTGCCCATCACATCAAGCCCCGTCGAGATTACTAAAGAGTCGGCAGGGGATCTCGGTTTCCATCCCGTGATGATTGCGTCTGCCAATGGATGTGTTTTGTCAAATGGTTTAAAGCCTTGCTGGATTCTCGCTGCAATGAAGGCTCGCTTATTTCGGGTACGTCCTAATTCTACATTCGACACCCAAACATTGATAAAATTTTCGTTCAAGAATTTGATGATACGGTCGTCGGAGAGGACACCTGCCCTCAGGCTTTTGCCGCTCGCTCAGCACGACTCATCAACTAACGGTCCATCTATGGAGACCGCATGAATCGGTTTCTGTTCTGCTTCTGCCATCTCCAATACCTGTTCTGGCGGCACCCAGTTAATTCGTTCCGATCTATAGAATTTATCTATCAAGGCGCGTTTTGCTGTTTCTTGGGTAATAGTCTTCGTGAACTTGATGCTTCCGAGTAGATCTTGATTCCCAGCGCGGAGTTCAATTTTCGAGCAAAAACCGGTAGTCGTATGAAAATGGGAATCGTTTTTATCTTGCTTCCAGTTAACATCAAAGTTTATGACACCTTCAGGGACGTACATCTCGAAGAAAGCGACTTTCTCCTCGATTCGGTCAATCACCAGATGTCCGGTAAACTGCGACGGCGTAAACCACCCATCTTCGAGTCTGAACTCCGCATGAATCCTAAACACAATGTCGGCGTATTGAGCGTTGTAAGCGCGCAGGCATGCCCACAAACCATACGAATCCCCAGCATTGATGTGCATGAACAAATTAGGTTTCGGATGCAGTTGCCTGAGCAAAACGAGGACACCCGTTGCATCTAATGCCCAGAGTTCACCCACCGATACCGGTTTAGTCGGGAGAAAAGATTGGAAAACCGATGTCGGGTGCTGTTTTTCGGGTTCAGCAACCCGCAGATTTGCCAATGCGTCCCACTCGACATGGAAATTGGAACCAGTGTTTTCAATTGGGGCGATGTAACCTTTTACTGAAACTTCTGAAGTATCCGTAAGTTTAAGTGTAATTTTATTGTTCGCTGCCGAATGCTTATCGGCGTAGAGTTGTCCACTCGTCACTATTAGAACGAGTGAGATAATGGTTAAGGTTTTCATTTTTAATCTCCTTACAGTTAGCACACGTTGAAAAAATTGTAGAGATTCACGCGAGATTAACTAACAAAAGTCGTGTTTGTGAAAAACTCTGTAGGTCTGTTATCTTGCACGTCTGCGTATGTAGATTATAACATAAACGCTAATCCGTTGAGACGATTTTATTCATATCCCAAATGAAAACGGTGCCATCTAAACTCCCACTGGCAAGCATATCGTCTCTCACGAATGCCACAGCACTGATTTTGCTTGTGTGGTTCGAGAAGGTATGAAGGTGCTGTCCAGTTGGAACTCCCGGTTGCGATATATTCACCGGAGGGAGAAATGGTTAATGGGAACACAATTTACCCGCTCAATATATAGTGACGCGCTGGATTGAGAAAACGGTTGCCTAATTTTGTTAGTTCTCAGTTTTCTGCCCCTACCTGTTTTTCGTCAGAGAATCCTTTAGAAATGTCAGGTATGCCTCGTTAATCGCATCATTCTGCGTTAAATCCTGAAAAGGTAAATGACTTATCAACTCCAATTGAGGCGATAGTACAAAACTGTTTACCGAACCATCTACTCCCTCCGCGACAGCCGCTTCAAACGTTGTGGAAACCGTCCTTGCGAATTTACTTATGGACGCGTCCTTCGTTTCCGCTTGAAGTTCACGCATATCCCGAATCAGAAGGAATACATTGACGTAGTGCTTATTGAGCAATTTTACGATTTTTGAATCGGAGAGGACACCTGCCCTCAAGGTTTTACCGCTCGCTCAGCACGATTCGTCGTCAAACACACCCCATGTGAGAACCACATGAATAGGGCGGTTCTCCGCCTGTGCTTGTGCAACAGCCTCCGCAACAGAGAATCTCTCAATTTCGGAAAACTTATAGAAGGAAGCCTCTAAGTGGTCTTTCGCCTCGTTTTCGGTAATAGCAGTCTCCCAGACAATATCACTCTGGTCATGCGTGTTTTGTGCGATCAGCTCCATGCGCGGCACGTAAACCATATCCGCACCCCCAAAGGCGTTAATGTCAACATTGGTCTTACGCGGGGGGAGATGGAGCCAAAAATCGCGAATCGTTCCATTGTTCCAATTGAGTGTCAACTGTCCGGTGAATTGTGCAGGTGTAAAGTAGGCGCGCGCTTCCTCATTCAATAGGAATTCGGCATGGATTCTGAAGACGATTTCGGCATGCGTCGGCGAAAGTGCGCGAAGACATGCGAAGGCACCCTCTGACTCCAGACCTACCTTTATCAGAGTTATACGCCGACCAAATATCTCTATGTTCCCTTCTCCGCCTGGGTTGATATGCATCTCCGCGGTTGCCCCTGGATGGAACTGGCGAAGAAACGGGAGGACTTCGTTCATATCCAGTTCCCACACGTGTCCGACAGGAACAGATCTTTTTGGAAAAAAGGCTTTGAAAGCGTCTACGTCATATTCTTGACTGGGGTGCGCGGGTGAAAGGTTTTTAAATAGCGCGGCATGCTTCGGCGTATGATCGGGTAAACCGAGTGAGGCGTCCGCAATTGGATCCCAATATGCCTGCACCTGTAGGGTTTCCTTCGTATCCAGTGTTTTTCGTAGATTTACTTTATTTCCGGCACAACTTAGAAGGCTGATGCATAAGCCGAAAATTGAAGCCATCAAAACTCCCAAAACTGTGGTAATTAGCCAATTTCTTCTTTTCATCTTTTATCTCCTTACAATTAAAACGTGCGGTTCTTTAGGGGATTCTGTTCGCGTTCACGTAAATCCGGGTTTCAATATATAAAGACGCGAGAGAAGGACAAAACGGTTGCCTAATTTTT
>JAGFCB010000198.1 GCA_022394775.1 Candidatus Poribacteria bacterium | reverse complement strand
TAATTCACGAGGATGTCAAAAAAATCGCGATAATTTTTCAAAAAATCACACGAATTGGGTTAATTATATCCATAATTTTCGTAAAAGTCAAAAAAATCTGAAAAATTCTCCTAAACTTTAACCCAAGTTGCTACTAACAGATTTTGCGCACTTCCGAAGGAGTTTTCGTTTTTTTCCTCACCCCAGAGGGGTGATATATCTATAGAAAACGGCGTATTTAACTCTTGCACTCCCGGGGAATGCCATAGGGCATTCATACCGTTGATTCCGGAGTGCTATGTGTATAAACAGGTGGCAACTTGCGTTAAACTTTAATAAAATATCTTGGGAATTACTTAATCGTCTTGATTGTCCCCCAAGTTTCAACAAGTTTTCCGATCGGGTCAACGCTTTGAGGTGCTTCGCCTGTGCCGTATACTTCTACAGTCGTAAGTGGAGTGCGAACTTCGGCACTATCACCCCCAAAGATGTAGATTTCTCCTTTTATGACAACAGCCTCATGCCCCGATTTGGCAAGTGGCATGTCGGGTTTTTGTGTCCAACGGTCAGTTTCAGGGTCGTAAACTTCAACTGTTGAGAGGTACATGTACAGACCATTGCCCCGAAAACCTCCGCCTATTACGTAGATTTTTCCATTGATTACGCTTGCTGTGTGTCCCGATTTCGGTGCAGGCATCTCGGCTTTTTCAGTCCATCGATTGGTTTTTGGATCATACACTTCAATACTGGAAAGAAAGGGACCTGGATGATTTGGGATCTGGGGCCATCCTGTCCCACCCATAACATAAATCTTTCCATCCACAACACTAATTGCCGCGCCAGAACGCTCGTGATTCATACTTTTCGCTCTTGCCCATGTGTCGGCTGCTGGGTCATATACATCTACAAGTTCTAATCGCCACTGTTTTTTATTCGCACCCCCAATGAGATAGATTTTTCCATCCACGACGCAGGTGCCACCACTTCTTGGCGCAGGCATATCCGCCTTTTGTGCCCATGTGTCGCTGACTGGATCATACATCTCTACAGTCGGAAGGAGTTTAACGCTGTATCCCCAACCGGGCCCAACTCTAAATTTCTTCATTTCTGAGCCACCAATGGCGTAGATCTTCCCATCCACAACAGCGGCGGATGGACCCACTCGGGCTGTTGGCATGTCTGCCTTTTGTTCCCATGTATCGGTTTTCGGGTCGTACATCTCTACGATTGATATAGATATGTCCCCAAATTTTTCAATCGCGCCGCCTATCGCGAATACCTTTCCATTCACGATACATGTTGAAAAAGCAGACCTTGCTGTCGGCATGTCTGCTTTCGGTGTCCAAGTCTTTTCAGCAAAGAGATTCGACACACTGATAGCTGACAATGTACATAGAACCGATAGACCTAATATCCAGCGAATTTTCATAGTCCACCTCCATTTAAGGCTTGATGTTTCAGTCAGCAACCTAAACCTCGCTTTCCCGTTGGTGTATAGGTAATTATGAGATTTACTATAATCTTATGTCTCAGACAGTTTACGCATCGCTGCTTGATATAGTGCTTTCCCTTGGTTTCCGAACGGTCCTGGATTGGACAGATTTTCTGGGAATTCCGAGAATAACTTTGCTTCACTGACTTCGTTAAGGTCCAATGGATCCCCTAATTCTTTGATCTCGCCTAAGTAGGCAATCCCCCAATATTCGAGCTTGTACATAAAGCAGTGTATGTAACACAGCACTTCGATATTTTTTACGGTCGCGCCTGTCTCTTCTAAGAGTTCACGGTGTGCGGTTTCTTTTGCTGTTTCTCCTGGGTCAACACGTCCTCCGGGTATCACCCAGAAGTTACTATCCCTCCATTTGCAGAAGAGTATCTGGTTTTGTTGGTACGCCACACAATTGACAAACTCGATTTTCCCCATATCTTCTGGCGGATCGCCAAAATGGAGGAACATGTGTCCGTCTCGCTCTTCAATCCTTTGGATCATTGTTCTCCTTATCAGAGTTACTGTTTTTCCCAGATTTGCACGTTATGTCCGGGCAAATCGAAAGGGTATTCACCGTACGCAAGCGTAGGTTGCCCGTTATTATCAACTGTAACAACGACATAGAGCCGATGTGGGGAAACGCTTGTGTCCACACGTTCAAGGAACTGCCATTGGTCACCACTGGAGGTCGTTACGCTTACCTTTGTCCAGAGGATACCTTCCCCATCTGTGTATGTTCCATCCGATATTTGAGTGCTATGCGGATCATCTGGCGGTAAGGTGAAACTTTCTCCGATTGTGGAGGTTGAATTTAGATGCGTGTGCGACACAAGCACCCAAGTTCCCGGTACAGGCACCTCAACGCCGTTTTGATCGACGACCCACACGTGGTCGCGTTTTTCCATCGGCATTGAGACATCTGGTTCTATTAGTTGGTGGACTTGATCACAGGCGGAAAGTCCAACAATCAAAGTGGTAATAATAAGTATAAATGCAAGTTTTATGATGTATCTGTTTTTGATGTTCACGTTGAATTCCTTACTAAAAAATGAAAAAATTAGATTCCCTTCGCTCCTTTTTCAGAAGCGATTGGCTTAATGCTATTATACCTAATAATTTTTCTGAATTGCAAAGAATAGGGTTAAACATACCGCTGAACATAGGAAAGAACGGGATCCACCGTTTGAGACTCACAAATTATAGAAGTTGTAAAACGTCTCAATGGAACATTCAGGTCTCAGGACTTGGTATGGAAAGCATCGGAGACAGTGTTCAACTGTTTCCTGTTCGTCAAGACACTCTAAAAATTGTGTGGCGGCGGGTTGGCGAATGAAACCACTGCGAGCAACAAATTGTCCCCACAATGCCCAGAATTGGGTTTCATAACCGACGGGTGCCGCTGTCTTGATGTAGTCCGGTGGAAAGAGTCTAAGGTAGGCGTGAATATTGTAGAGCCACGAACCACCCCGCACCGTTTCTACATCAGGGTGGTTGGCTTGGATGTATTCAAACATTGCCGACAACTCCGACTTTCGGCAGGTCATTCTTGCCTTGCTCAATGCACCATGGGCAGAGGTCTCACGGTTTTCAAAATGGAGTCGGAGTTTTCTCGTACCGCGCCATGGATAGACATAGGAGAAACATCCAAAGAATCGCCGTTCGTCAGAGGGATCTGGCTTCACTGTCATCTGCTGGAGATAGAAGTTATATGTCCAATCTTCGGGATTATCGGATCCGCAAAGTCCTTCGATAAATTCATCCCACAATGGATTCGGAATGTCATGAGAGACTCGCAAGTTGAACAGGTTCCGCAACATTGTGTGGTCCATTAACACATTTTCCAAAGTCTGATCGGAGACTTCAGCGATTTTCTGAGCGAATCTAACTTGTAGTATCAGAAATTCCTTCGCGTATTGTATCAACAGATTCTCCTATATTGTTCCTGACCGACATCTCAACCGACTGTTCCATCCTTTCGTTGATGCAGGATCACACGATTGCCATCAGGGTCTTCGATGATTGCCCAAAAACATACAGCGGATTCACCGAGAGGCGAGTGGGCGTGAATTCCTGCTTGTTCTAATTCTTCTAAAGTAGCCTTCGCGTCCTCAATAGCAAGCGCGACCGTCCCGCCACCGGGATGTATGAAATCGTAACCCTGCCCTAATACGAGTGTGCCGGGGTTTATCTCAAATTCTGCCCATGTGCCTTCATGCACCAGACACGCCAGCGGAATTCCAAGTAGGGCACGATAAAAGGTGAGCGATTTCTGCATATCGCTCACCGCAAAGAAAGTAAAGTCGATACCTAATACCTTCACAGTTACAATCTCCTTAACTAATCTTTATAAGCGTTCCTTATAGCAGTTCCCGCAACTATACCGAGTCCTGCCAGAAATATGACTAACATAGAAATCGCAAACCATTCCATTACAAGTCCTCCAATTTGTTAATCTTACGATAGGCAATGCTGTTAATCCAAATAACCGTCAATGTAACCAAGAATGCTGCAATTACACCGATTGTAAGAAGAAGCGGGCTGGCTTTTCCGTAATTTTGAACGCCCCATGCGACAAGAGAAATGTCCGCTGCAAGCAAAATGGCGAAGACCACCTTTAGCCAGCCAATTTCTTCCTTAACTTTATCAATATGAGCCATAAATTAACGCCTTCATATAGTATACCCCCAAACGCAGCTTTCGTGCCAGAAAGATCATTGCCGTTTAGCAGATGACACTTGGCTGCTTTAGGCAGCAAGGGTTTGGATGGGATATTCACCATCGTATTCGGATGCTGTCCAGAACGGATGCCAATTTGTGGCTCGATCCTTTCCGATGTAAAGCGTCTTTCCGATAACTGCCCACGCTGTGCCATCGGATGTAAACGCAATACAACCTGTACCAATCCGATCCGTGGATTCCATGAGCTGGTCGTTGAGTTCAGTCCACGTCGCGCCGCCATTCTCTGAACGACAGAGCCAAGCTCCACCGCCTCTCGGTCCAGTTTGGACTGTAGCGATCATTAAGTCTGGGGCTGTTGGATGTACAGCAATAGCGGTGCCGTAGCGACGCGGCAACCCTTCAATCCGATTCTCCCAAGAGTGTCCACGGTCAGTACTGATATAAACACCGTTTTGCGTGTTTGCGTAAACTCGATTATCGTCGGCAGGACACGTAGCGACCTGATGGACATCTTTATGAAGTTCCGGCGTGACGGGTTCCCAAGAAATTCCTTCATCGGGTGAACGCATGATACTGCCGACGTGGATATCTGCATAACAAAAACCGTCTTGGGTTTTGGCAAGCGTCCGCACGGCGGGTGGTCCGCCCCACGGTGTATACCAATCTTTCCGACATTCTAATTCGTCAAAGGCGACAACCCGTTCAGCCGGTCCCTCTTCTCCAACGAGACGATAGACGTGAGCACCCTCATCCGTCCCGATGAGCAGTGTCAGCGGATCTTCACGCACAACAAGCAGCGAAGCGATCGGGTCCGCTATCCCTGTTGGAATTCGTTTTTCGTGGTCTTCTGATAAAAATAGTAGCGTACCGTCTGACAGGGTGGCCAGCACGGTTTGACCGTTTGCCAATGAAACCATCGCGTCGTGGCTTCCGTTTCCGCCGGAATCTTGATGATCTGTACCGTTGTAGATTTGGGTGGGTTCGCCGTTTCCGTTGTCTTCAACGGCATAGATGGCGTTGTTCGTGGCAATAAACATTATGTTACCTCCTTTTTTTCATTTACGATGAAAATTATCCAAGTTCCTTTTCATCAATCTTCGGGCAGGAGACCCCATCCTTTAGGTTGGGGAGGAATGCCCGCCCCTATGTGTTTTTTTTGACAAAACACCAAGGAATATAGTATAATGGTAGTATCACAGTGGCAGACATGAACAGCGTAATCGCAAGGTTGCGTGTCTGCCAACCCACTGTTCAGGGGTTAAGACTGTGAACTGTGAACCTCTATGAAAAAACGAAAGTTTACACGCCGAACGTATAAATACCAGATACGCGAACATGCGCAGAATAAGCGTCTTGGCAATCTGCTTGACGACTTGTGTGATGTTCACAACCATTTTCTGAAACTTGAGAACCGCTATTACAATATCTACGGTAAGTCTGCTGGACGCTATTGCCTGCAACCGCACTTGACGAAGTTACTCCAACGCACGAAGAAACATTGGGCTTGGATCCCGCGCGATACGCTTGACGCAGCGATTATCCGTCTGGGTATCGCTTGGGGACGCTTTTTTGACTTTCCCCGTGTCGGTCGTCCAAAGTTCAAACGCAAAGACCGGTATCGTTCTGCGAAGTTTCAAAGTGGGTATCTCCTTGAAGAAGGACGTGTCC
>JAGFCB010000140.1 GCA_022394775.1 Candidatus Poribacteria bacterium | reverse complement strand
TGTTGGCTCTGGGATTACCTGCGCAGATCAGGTGCAGCGGGGTACTTCATTCCGCTCTCTGGCGGCGCGGATAGTGGTGCCGTTGCGACACTCGTCGGTTCAATGTGCCAGTTGGTTGCGAAAGCCGTCCGAGAAAAAGATCCAGCCGTTAGCCAAGATGTCCGTCAATGGTTAGCGGAAGGCGAAGTGCTTGACGTTCTGGCGGACCCATCTGTGCTTGCCAATCGTCTGTTGTATACCTGTTATATCGGGACTGAGAACAGTTCTCGTGATACGCGAAAACGTGCGAAACAGCTCGCTGAACAGATTGGGGCATATCATCTCGACATTAATATGGACGGACTTGTTAACGCTCTGCAATCGCTCTTTACGCGCATTACACAGAAAAAGCCACGATTTAAGGTTGAAGGTGGAACATATCAAGAAAATCAGGCACTGCAGAACATACAAGCGCGCTTACGGATGGTGCTGAGTTACCTGTTTGCACAAATGATGCCTTGGGTGAGAAATCGTGAGGGGACGCTTCTCGTTTTAGGCACCGGTAACGTCGATGAGGCACTGCGCGGTTACCTTACAAAATACGATTGTAGTAGCGGCGACATTAACCCGATCGGTGGTATTAGCAAACACGATCTACGCCGTTTTTTGAAATGGGCTGAACATAACCTTGGATATACCGCGCTCGGCGAGATTGTGGAGGCACCGCCGACAGCCGAACTGGAACCGATAACCGAAACCTATACGCAAACTGACGAAGACGACATGGGAATGACCTACGCCGAATTGAGCCGATTCGGGCAGCTGCGGAAGATGGAGCAGTGCGGTCCCGTCAGTATGTTTGAAAAGTTGGTGCAGGAGTGGGACCATTTATCGCCGCGCGAGGTCGCCGAAAAGGTAAAACTCTTCTTCCGATATTACGCTATCAATCGACACAAAATGACGACGTTAACGCCCTCCTACCACGCTGAGTCTTATTCGCCGGATGACAACCGGTTTGACCTACGGCAGTTCCTCTATAACACTCGTTGGACATGGCAGTTTCGCCATATTGATGCGTGTGTCAAAAAATTGGAGGCGGAGGGGTGATGCAGCCAATTGGACAAAACAGGTGTGGAAAGTTGGAAGGCTGGAAGGCTGGAAGAAAGGCAACCCGTATCTTCCAATTTTCCATGCTTCCAATCTTTCTCTTGGCATCCGTGTTCATTTTCAAGGCTGCGCATGGTGCGCCGAATGTGCCACTGAACTTCGACGGATGGGTTACTGATGCCCTCGCAAAGTTGGAAACTGGCGGTATCACAGGCGGATTTCATCGACAGACTGCCCCGCTTTCGAGGGCAGAGGTCGCAAAAGTTATCAGGCAAGCTGAATCGCGAATACGCGCAGGGACGGTCATTCCATCTGAGATAGACCGGAAACTTCTCGAAAAATTGAAACGTGAATTCAGTCGAGAACTTGCGGGTAAAGACGGAAAGGCAATAGACTTTCTTCCACAACTCCGCGCGACAGAAAAAAAAATAGCACCCGCACTTGAGGCAGGTTTTCATTGGACAGCGGGAACACTCAAACAGCCGACTGTACCGCGTTTAATGTTCTACTCTGAATTTGAGACACATAACTTCGAGAGTCGTCCGCTTGACGGCACAACAGCGGAGCAACGCCTCGAACGGTGGCGTGGTGGGTACACCGGCGATTTCAAAAGAGGCTATCTGAGAGTAAACACTACACATTTTAACCTGCTTGTGGGTAGGGATTGGCTTTTCTGGGGTGCAAGTCCAGACAAAACGGTCGGGTTCTCGGACAACTCACCGCCGTTTGACCAAGTTCGACTTACGAGTACATTCGGAAAACGCCTCAAGGCGACGGCTTTTACGGCACAACTGGATTCAACTTGGTACGACGACGGCAGCAAACGTTACTTGGCGAAACGCTATATCAGTGGACACAGGCTTGATTATCAATACAACGATCGCGTGGAAATCGGTATTGCTGAATGGGTGCTTTACGGTGGCGATGCGCAGACGCTGGAATGGAAGTATGCGAACCCGATCACCTTCTATTACGCGCTACAGTATAACGCGAAGGCTGACGATAACGTCATGTTTGCCGTTGACGCAGCGATCCGTCCGATCGACGGTATCCGCCTCTACGGCGAATGGATTATTGATGATATTCAATACGTTCCCGGAGCGAACGATCCGCACGCTGTCGCATGGCTTTTGGGATTGACGTGGTATCCAGAACAACTCGGTCGCCATCTCGGTATCCATAGCGAATACGCGCGCGTCAACCGATGGGCATATACACATCTCGTGCCTGATAATCAATTTACGCATTTTGGTTATGCAATTGGACATCCCATTGGCACCGATTCGGATACGCTGCGACTGTCAGCATGCTATCAGTTTACTGTTTCTACTGAAGCGGCGGTTTGCGCGGCGTTGACCCGCCAGGGTGAGGGGACAATCGCTGATCGATTTTATGGTGAGGATTTTAATGCACTTCCGTTTCCTACGGGTATCGTCGCACGAACGATAGAGATCGGCGGACAATTCTCCCATCGTCCGTTAGATGCGTGGAATATCCTGCTTTCTTACACATGGCACTCTACGCAGAATAGTGAGCATCATAAAGGGAAGACAAGCGGCGGACATAGACTTATATTTCAGTTGGGTTATTTGCTGTAGTTGTCAATAAACCAATGATTCGGAAACGCACTTTCTTCTTTGTTATTATAGCAGTTGCCTTGATTCTTGTGTTTGGTGGTATCATTAACCTACACTTGGATCTGCGGCTCATCGCGCTTACACCGAAGATTCTTAAATATAAGCCCTTGATTCAGAAATACGCAGTCAAAGAGAATGTGGATTCACGACTTGTTTGTGCACTAATTGTACAAGAATCCGGGTTTGATGAAAAGGCGCAGAGCACTGTGGGTGCACAAGGATTGGCGCAACTGATGCCGACAACAGCAAAGGAACTCGGCGTTAAAGACCCACTGGATGCGGAGCAGAATATTGCGGGTGCGGCGCGTTACCTACACACATTATATCACGCTTTTTCCAAAAGCACGTCGGAACATCGCCATCGACTGGTGTTGGCGAGTTATAACGGTGGCATCGGGCGCGTCCGCGACGCGCAAGATATTGTTAGGCACCAACAACACGCAAGCCCGCTTTTATGGGAACCTGTGCGTGCAGCACTCCGTCAACTAACGAAACAGAACGCTGATATACATAAACAGGTGTGGGAAGGCGGAATGCCGCCCCACGGTTATTTTGATGGATTTAATGAGACATTAGACTATGTGGACAGAGTGATGCATTATTATGGCAGGATCTGTTTTTATGGGGACGTGCTGTTTTTCCTATGATCGAAAATCTCATCTAATTGCTCGGAGCGGTAGGCAAAAATTTTTTCTATATCCGGACGTATAAAAAATTTATTCACGATCGCATTCCCCCAGACAGCATATTCAACCGAATCGCCTACAACAACCCCATCTTCTGTTTCATCAAATGTATGTTTGTGTCGCCAGAGTCGGTAGGGACCGCGACGTTGTTCATCCGCAAAAGCATGCGGTGGATTCCATTCAGTAATCTCGCTCTGCCAACGGACGGGAATGCCATGGAGTTTCAAGCGATAATCAATACGCGTGCCGGGAACCATTTCAATCGGTGCTGGCGTTAGCACTTCAAAGTGCAGCCACGGGGGTGTGATAATTGAAAGATTATGGGCATCAGAGAAAAAATCAAAGACTTCCGCGATCGGTCGCTCAAGTGTCTGTTGTGTTTTGAAATGGAAAATTTTCATTGAGCGATTGTCCATAGGCACAGGCTAACAGCCTATGCTACAGGCACAAACTAAAAGTTTGTGTTACAAGTGGCATCAGTCCTCTTGGGTTTCAGGTGTCTGTTCCAGCTGTGCAAGTCGTTTATCCAATGCTTGCTGCTGCTGTCCTAAGCGCAACACATATAGCATAAAAACCAACCAAATAACAAGATAAGCGGAGGCAAGATATTTCAGGCGTGTGCTTTGTCCTTTTTCGAGAACCGCAATAGAATTTAGTACGACCTGTTCCACGATTTCTTCATCGACGGGAGCTTCGGATTTCGAGACTGCTTCCGAAACAGCCGCTGAAACTTTGTCAGGCGTGATATCAACCGGCACTTGAGTTGCGAAGATGAATAACGCCAGAACCACCACAAAACTTGCTACGACGATTATTCTCATTAAGATGCCTCCGCTAAATGTTTTTGTTGTATCATTTCATAACGTGTTTGGGTTGTCTGTATGCGATACCGGACGATGAGGAGCAGTGTGAATAGGATAATACATGCGGCTAACACGACCAGAAATGTATATAGCATTGATGGAGCTATATCAAATTTCGCGCCTCGTTCTGGATGCGCTTCGCTCTTCCAGAATTTCGTCGCGAAATGGACAATCGGCACATCAACGAAGGCAATAACGCCGAGAACAGCGGAATAAAGTTTTCGTTTATCAGCTTCCAAAGCGGATCGGAGAATAAAATAGCCGATGTACATGAGCCAGAGCACGAGTGTACTCGTGAGACGTGGCTCCCAATTCCACCATGTATTCCACGCATACCGTGCCCAAATCGGACCGGAGAGGAGTACAATTGTACAAAAGATAAGACCTATTTCTGCAGCGGCAGCCGCGAGGAGATCATCGTTGGATTTCCGTTGGATGAGGTACTTGATACTGAAAAGACAGTTAATACCGAACGCTAAATAAACAGTCAATGCTGCGGAAACGTGATAGTAGAAAATCTTTTGCACTTCGAGCATTGTGCTTTCAATCTGCGCGTATCCGAAGACGAGATAGAGTGAGATGAAGATGAGGAGTGCAGCGATAACGCCTATAATTTTAGTGCTTAGATTTCCCACAGTGAGCTCCCTGTAAGAATTTCGGGACCGTCAGAAAGGATAACAACTGTATGTTCAAAGAGTGCAGACAACGAACCATCTGCTGTCGCAATCGTCCAGCCGTCTGCGAGCATCTGTACATCGGAGTGTCCAACGTTCACCATGGTTTCAATAGCGAGGACCATTCCCGGTCTGAGGCGTAAACCGCGTCCAGCGACGCCAATGCAGGGGACCTCCGGTGCCTCATGGAGATTGCGCCCGATGCCGTGTCCAGAAAAACTTTGGAGTACGGAGAACCCTTCGGACTCCGCACCGTTCTGTAATTTGGAAGAGATGTCCCCGATACGATTTCCAGGTTTCGCTTCAGCGATTGCATCGTAGAGAGAGCTTCGGGTTGCCTCAAGGAGTCGTTTCGCTAATGGTGAGATGTCGCCCACAGGAAAAGTATAGGCGTTATCACCGTGATACCCCTCAATACTGACAGCCGTATCAATCCCAATGATGTCGCCTTCTTTTACAACGTGACTTTCATCTGGAATCCCGTGGATGACGACATCGTTAATCGAGGTACATATCGTAGCGGGATACGGTTCGTGTTCCGGAAGTTGATAGCCTAAGAAAGAAGATGTGGCGTTGAGTTCAGCAATGGCATCCCGTGAGATCTGTTCCAAGTCGGCAGTTGAGACCCCCGGGGCAATCGCCTCTCCGATGCGCTTTAGCACAGTCGCGGCTGCCTTGCCGCTCCGTTTCATCTTCTCGATTTCAATCTTGTTTTTAATCCTAATTTTGTCCATCAGACGATCTGTCCAATCAAGGTATGCGCTGTGGTGCTATGAATATGAACGTTGACAACGTCGCCGATTTCGCTGTCGGCTTTGGGAAATACAGTCGTTTTGAAACCGTCCGTCTTCCCGTGATATTTATCTGCGTCCCGACGTGATTCACCTTCCACAAGTACAGCAACGGTATCACCGACGGCGGCAGCATTAATGTCCGCTGAAATCTGTTCTTGGAGTTCAATAATCTGTTTCAGACGTTCCCCTTTTTCAACTTCTGGTACATCATCCGGCAGGGTTTTGTGAGCGAGCGTTCCGTCGCGCTCTGAATACTTGAACATAAACGCCGAATCGTATCGGATGTCCGCCATCATCTCATAAGTCTGCCTAAACTCTGCGTCGGTTTCACCACAGAAACCGACAATAATATCGGTGGAAAGGGCGATGTCAGGGACGCGTTCGCGAAGTTTCGAGACGAGGTCCCGATATTCCTCTGCAGTGTAAGTACGGTGCATCCGTTCAAGCACGGCGGTCGACCCCGACTGCAGTGGAAGATGCAACTGCTTACAGACAGTCGGAGAATTTGCCATTGCGTCAATCATACTCTCAGTTGCGTCCGCGGGATGCGGCGAAGTAAATCGCACCCGCGCTAACCCGTTCACCTCACCGACAGCATAGAGGAGATCACCAAAATCGGAACCGTTGTCGCGATAGGAGTTTACGGTCTGACCCAGTAAAACAACCTCTTTGAAGCCTTGGTCTACCAATTTTTCGACATCTTCAACGAGAAGTTTCAACGGCAAGCTCCGTTCTCTACCACGAACGAAGGGAACAATACAGAAAGTGCACATCTTATCGCAGCCGCGCTGAATCGTGAGCCATGCCCGCATCCCTTCTTTTCGGATAGGCGCGATGTCGGCGTAATCCTCGCTTTTGTCTAACCGCAATCCAAGAAACGGGTCTCGATCCTTCAAGGAGACGTGTGCTTCCACGCCACCTGTCAAAGAATCGAGTGCTACTGGCAAATTCCGATAGGCATCTGGTCCCATCACGAGATCGACATAAGGTGCTGCGTCTAAGAGTTTGTCCCGGAGGTGTTGTGCCATACAACCGCAGACTCCAACAATAAGTTCTGGTTGCCGACGTTTGCGGTGGTTGAGATGTTTGAGTCGATTAATGACCTTCGTTTCAGCGTTTTCCCGGATCGCGCAAGTGTTGACAAGCACAACATCTGCGTCGTCAATATGCGTCACAGTCTGATGTCCACTTTGCGTTAAGATACCTGCCATCAACTCGCTATCACTCACGTTCATCTGACAACCGTAAGTCTCGATGTAAACACGACGCGCGTGTGCGTGCGGAGCACCTTGTGATTTTTGAGGCGGCAGATGGGGTGTGTCTACCTGCTCACCTTTATTATAAAGTGGGAAAAGCGTCTGATCTTTCATAAATGCTTACATATCCGTGTAATCTTGATGGTATCCCCATACATCAACAGTGAAGAGATCTCCGGTGTATGCGAGTATTCGGTATTTTAACGTATGTGTCGCGCCAGTCTCTACTGTGAAAGGTGCTGCCTTTGCGAAGAGGTAGCCGAAGGATGCGTCTTCGGCGTGAAACGTCGTTTCGCCGTTTGACGGGTGCGGGAAAATAGCGACCCCGACCGCTGCTTGCTCGGCAGCTGTAAGTCCACAGAGTGTTCCCCACGCCGACACATTTCCGTTCATCTCCGATTCACCGATCCGTCCGTCTGCGTCCGCGGCTTTGCGGTATTCCATCTCAACAGCGAGGTAACCGAGTCCTATATCTCCTGCAAATTCGAGAGGCTTCCTCGGTGCCTGTAGCGAGATTTCCATGTCCAAGATCTGTACTTCGGTTTGAGGTGGCTGGACTTCCACTGTACAGATTTCTATCAGGAACGGCTCTTTAGAATCCTTCCACGTCGTGAGAATAGAAAATTTCGCTGAAGCGGCTTCTGTTTCGCGCGCAATTTCATCGTGACTCAGCTGCGCGGTGTTGACAGTTCCGTGAGTGAAACAGATGCCCGGCGGATGCTGATGCCCGATGCTCGTGTTATCCGTTACTACCTGTCCATTCGGTGTATAGAGTGGATGCAGATACGGCGGATGCGACACATCACCACCATGATAACAGGTAAGTATCGGAGCATCGTTTTCTGTGATGGATAATTCTTTTTCGTTAAATTCGTGTAACATAAATGCTATGTGTAAATTATACCACGTATCCTGTGGTAATGCAAATGCGATTTAGATTGGATAGGTAGATATTTTGTCAAGAATTAGGGGAGAAATACGCAGGGTTATTTATAGAGAGTCTGAAAAATAAATAGACATCTTTGTAGCATGATGCACGTCGCATCTGGGCGAGTACGCCGCAAAACTGTTAGTTTGTGCCAGTCTGAATGCCTGTTATAGGCACTCAGACTGTTTGAGAGTGTCCAATTAATTGTAGGTTTCACCATAGTTCTCGGTTTTTTTGTTCAATTTTTTGGACACTCCAGGCCTCGCAGGTGCGGTTTGGAACCGCACCGGACTTCAAAAAGAAAATTCAAAAATGTAGAAAATCCGGTAATTTATCTAAAACTAAATAGCCCTGACATACACCCCAGATTCGGTTGCTATTTGCATCTGAAATAAAGTATAATTTATGGATAACAAAACGACTTAAAAGGAGACAATTATATTAATGAAACCTATTATCGGAATTACATTTTTATCTAATAGTGTTACTGGCACTTCTAAGAACTATATTCAAGCCATTGAAGAATTCGGCGGTATGCCTCGCATTCTATATCCGGGTGTACCAGATTCTGAATTCGCTGATATTGATGGACTTTTGCTAACAGGTGGTGGCGATATTCATCCGGATAATTTTGATCAAGAGTGGCATCCATCCTTGAAATATGTTGATGAAGCGCGCGATGAACTGGAGCTACCGTTATGTCGTGAAAAAATAAAAGCAAACATCCCGGTCTTTGGTATTTGCCGTGGGATTCAGGTGATGAGTGTCGCAATGGGGGGTAGCCTGTACCAAGATGTGCCTTCTCAAATTACAGACCCTCTGACGCATCCTGCATCTGAACAAGATTCTCAACATGAGATTGAAATTGAACACGGTAGCCGGTTAAGCGAAATTGTAGGTAAAAGCGCGGATGAAGTTAATTCAGCGCATCATCAAGCAGTGGATGAAATTGGTGAGGGGTTTGATATCACCGCGCGATCAGAAGATGGCGTTATTGAAGCGATGGAAAATCCGTCAAAGAAGTTTGTACTTGGGGTGCAATATCACCCGGAACGGATGATTCAGACAGCTGCTTTTCGTGAACATAGACGTAAATTATTTGAAGCATTTATTGCGGCTGCGTCTCACTAAAAACTGGCAACTAACGAGAAACGGTGTGTTAATCCGAGCACACCGAAAGGTACGAGTGCGTAATCGATTTGAAACTGCCGAAGGGTCAACCCGAAACCACCTCTAAGTCCGGAAACCGCGCCTAAATCGTTGCCGCCGATCTGGTATTTATAACCAGTGCGGAGCTGTAAGATATTGCCTATCGTGTAACCAGCCCCGATGCCAACAGCGATATCGTTGTCGGCGGGGCGGATGATGTCCGTTGTTAGAACGAATGCGTCATCCCAGAGTTTATATGCTGCACCAACCCTGATGGTGACAGGTAAACCGAACGCCTCTTCAATAAACTTCACACGGGGCCCGATGTGCTGTGCGTTGAAACCCAATGACAACGGCATATCTGGAAAGGTGTATAACCCGCCGAGATCAAAGGCGATGCCGGTTCCCGTTTCGTCAGCGATCTGCTCGCGTAAGAATTTTGCATTCGTGCCGAAGGCAAGTGAACTCCCAAAACTGCGGGCATACGAGAAAATCAACGCCAGATCATAGGGACGAAAAATAGTCGTCTCGTTCCCTTCCCGATCACGTCCCTGCAATTCACCGAAAGACAAGAAACTTGAACTTACACCGATAGTGCCAACATTTCCTAACGGCAGCGCGACCCCGACGAATTCGTGATTGATGCCAGCAAACCACTCGTTATGCATGAGTGCGAGTTGTGTGTCTTCAAGGTTCGCGAGCCCCGCGGGGTTCCAAAACGACGCGTAAAGATCATCGGTCACAGCGACTTGGGATTCCCCCATGCCTATTGCTTTTGCTCCTACCCCGATTTTGAGGAAGGTCATGGCGCGGGTGCCAGCGTTTTCGTGGATGTCCGTGTTATCCGCGGCTGCGGGCAGACATGCGAGAATGAGACCTACAATAAAGGTATACGTAAAAAATCGGTTCATAAAGTGTTCTACCTAATTTAGCAAAATTGAAAACCATTTCCTCAGTGTTTTGAGACATCTTTGTACATTGCAATCAATTGAGATGTCTCTGTTTTACATATTCGGTTTGTTGCGAATTGTGTTGTTTCTCTTGAAAAAATTCCAAAGTGATTCCAACCGATGGCTAAACTGTTGCTGGATCCACAGCCACAATTCCTTCGGATTTATAGCGTTCAAAATCTGTTACGTTGAAAGTCAGGATATGCGCGACATTATGAGCAATCATTGACGCAGCCAGTCGTGCATCGTGAACCTGAACACCGGCTACATTATACCTCACGACAAGTCGTCCCCATTCGCGATACACATCATCTGAATCGGGCAGCAAAAAGAAAGCCTTTTCTAAGTCTTGCAAGAGCGCGTCTGTTTCCACCGGCGTACGCCCAAAACCGTTTCGTTCAGTAGGTCGAGTAGATACATTCCAGAATTCTGCGAAATTTTGCAATGTTGTCTGCAGTTGATGACCATCTGCCTCCAATTTATGCACTGCATCGCGAGAAATTTGGTAACGTGGATTCTCGAGGCGTGAGAATCGCAATAAAACATTAGTATCAACCAGATAAATCATAACTTTGGATGATCTTCATATATGCTTTCGCGGCTCATGGCGTAATCAGATAACGGCTGAGCATCAGGCCCGTCAAATTTCATAGCTTTGGCTGCCAACCGATCCAGTATTGCTCTAAACTCTTCAGAAGACAACCGCGAATTATTGCTCGCCGATGGATCCTCCGCATCATCAGGAATTTCCATAGGCATTCCATTATTAGCATAAATATAAATTGTAACTGCCATTTGTTCATCTCCTTTTTATGACGAATTCGCGTCCGTTTCTGTCTCATCATTCTGCGATTTTTGATGTATTTCCCGATCTTGATCTTGAATAAGGAAGTCTACTTTCTGTAAAATTTTGCTTTGAATATTATGCGGGAATTGACTTATTCGCTTCTCCAAAAAGTTAGTATGGTTGCGTATGCTATGCTCAAACAGAGGTTCAGTCAGAATTACTGGTTTTCGAGATCCAGTGGCGATGCTGTTGACATCCTCCTGTAATTTTTGAGTAGCCTCAGCTATCTCAAACAACGGCGGTTTGCCAACGCGGGCGTACCCTTCGTTCTCACCAAAATCGAGATGAAAGGCGCGTTGATGTGCCATTTCCACTGAATCCGTGTAGGTCACACCGATCTCAAGCGGTGTTTTTTTTAACTCATTTAACTTGCCGATAACACTCACTAAAAAATGCTCCTTTTTCTGTCCCGGACCGAGATAATCAATTCCATTCCTGAGAAAGTTAACATCCTCAAGGGCTCTCTCTCCATCAGGTTTAAAAGATAAGTCTGTTTGGAATTGGACATTACGAGCCGCTCCCGTTCCTATGTTCTCTATGCAAAGCATCACACAATGGATATGTGCCTCGTGCGGACGGAGGGAGATCGCAATTTCAGGCGTATTGTTGGTTTTCAGGAGCCGCCATGTCAGATAAGCATAATAGCCAATGATACCCACCAATACAACAGCGGCAATCGCTATTACTGCCCCACTATTTGTGTTTAACCAATCTATAATTCCCATAATTTTCTCCTTGAACCGGTGCCTCTCTACGCTAAATCTAAACCGGGCAACCTTTCAACAACCTCCACCGTCTCTAAACTGACAGTAATCACCTTTCCGATGAGTTTGACGATGTACTGCGGGTCATCCGCATGGTTCGGGTCGTTTACAATACCGCTGCGTTTGTCTATTTTAACACAATATTGATTTATTATCCACTCCAACGCAGAACGGTTGCCGAGTCGGTAATCAGATGTCTTTTCGCAGACGAGGATGAGGTCTGCTTGTCGGGAGTAGTGTTGGAGTAGGTTTTGGAATGCGGTTCGGACTTCACCTTCGTGTGCTGTGCCGATACTGTCGTATTCTTGAAGTTCGGCGTAGTATTGTTTGATGGGTTTGTGTGAGGGGTTGATATTAAGATTGGGCATATTGCATCTATTGTCTGAATCAGGATTTATAGGATTAGAGGATTTGCAGGATTCTGGCTCCCTTCTTGAATGACAATTGGCTTTTGTCTGAATGCAGATCGCATTTGGGCGAGTACGCCGCAAATCGCGAATTGTCGCGGATGACACGGATTTGGCGGATTTTAGTAATGATAAGACAACCTAAATGGTTACTAACAACTTTTGGTGTTTTGCTTACAAGAAATACACAAAACTCCCGCAGGGGCTGCGCTTTGTTCATATTGGTTACTTCGTCAACTGGATTATAATGCCTACCCCACTCAGAACGATGTAGGAAAGCGTACTCACAAGGCCCCAATTGATTTGGAACTTTTTCTTGATTTCTAAAATGTCTCCCGGATAGAGTAAAACCTGTTGTCCTTCACCTTTTTTAACGGTACCAGAGGTGAAAAGCATCTTGACAGTTGTGCCGTCCCGACGATGGATGAGGACCTCTTCACGGTTCGCTGAGGCTTCAAACCCACCTGCGAGCGCAATTGCTTGCGAGAGATTCAACGGTCCGCGAACGCGCTGCGCACCGGGGTTGCGAACGTAACCAGTCACGTAGATAGGCTCAACCTTGAAGACGTTGGGAATAAACAGAACATCGCCGTCTGATAGAAAAGGCGTAGATTCGCCATCTGGAGACGATTTCCAAAACTGTTCGGAGAGATTGAATTCGGAGAGCTTCCCACTTTTTTCGACTTTCACGACAGCAGTCAGATCCGCCTCTTCGGTGGGACCGCCAGCCCGCGCCAGTGCCTGTTTTATGCCTATCTCACCCCGGACAAAAAGTTTACCGGGAGTTTGGACTCGGCCTTGCACTTCAACGACACTGAGCGGCATAACGTATACCAAATCGTTGATATTGATGCGAATATCACTGTAAGGGCGGTTCGTCGAGAGGTCATAGGTTTCAACCTCTTGGGTAGGATCGGTGCGGATTAATTGCACACCTTGGCGATCCGCGTTTTCTGCCATACCGCCTGCGAGTGCAAGCGCGCGGTACAAGTCGATATCCGTCTCTGGCGAAATGACGTAACGCCCCGGCGTTTTTACCGCGCCACCGACGAAAACACCGTTTTCCTGCAACACCAGCGACACCATAACAATAGGATTATTAACATGATTATCTCGGAGGAGAAACTCGCGAATCAGATGATTGACTGTTGTTACTGTTACACCGGCAGCATCAAATTCGCCACCAAAGTAGTTGAATTTACCATCCTCACGGACTTGCACGGAATGCGTATATTCCGGCTGCCCGACGACAGCAATTAGAAGGGTATCCCCTTTCTTGATACGGTAAACGTCGCTAAAAAGCGCTGGGCTTGCAATGAAAAACAGTAAAAGAACACAGACTTGCAAGCGATAATAGGGCATAGGAAGTGCTTGCAAGTTTCGGAAAAAGTAGGTCATAGCATTTTTCTGAGCAGATGTCGTAGGACTTACGCAGCCTCCACTGCAGGCGGGGTTTGAAACCCCGCCTGCAGTCCGTAGGATGTCCGTTGTCATGGAAAAATGCGTAAGTCCTGTGTAGTTTGAGACAGTTGAGACAATCGGTATAATTTTTCTCACATAAATCTTTCGACTTGTGTCAACTTGAGGTTTCGTCGTTTTCAAAGAAGGAGAGTTGTTCGGCTGCTGTATCAAACCGTTTGCGGATGCCAATTCTTCTGCTGGGTGTTCGCCGCCAATGCTCTTTGACGTAACTACCGTTGCGCCTGCGGTGTGCCCGCACATGGATCTTTCCGGCCATGCGGACATGCGATTTTACTTCCTTAATGAGATAGAGCTGCTTGGCTTTCATAGCGACGTGTCTACGTGTGTGATTCTTCTTTCAGTGAATCGAAATAGGTTTTAAGGCACTCCCGCGCCCGGGGAACTAAATTAACGGGAACAAGGACATCGCCCCACTCAGACTGGCTGGCATTCCCTTTCACACCACCGTAATTAGGAACATCATGGCAACGTAAATAGACGGGAATACCTTCATCCTCTAAGATGCTTTGGAGGATATTTCCGACCAATTCATTGGGTACAGATTCAATAGTGTACCAGTCTCCGTATTCCGGAATTTCGGTTTGTGCTGTTTGCGGCACGAGATCCACCCGACAATCTGGACAGGTTGAAATGGCTTCTTTAAATTTAGTGCTGCATTGTGGACAAAATGGCATGGTGTCTTCTCCTTGTGAACGAATGAAATTAGAAACCGCACCAACAAAATTAGGGTTTTGTCATGCGCCACGCCATGGTGCTTTCAAGTTATGGAGGTTCTTATCGCTCCGTTCCAATATTATGGTAACACACGCGAGAAAATTTG
Source organism: Candidatus Poribacteria bacterium (assembly GCA_022394775.1). Taxonomy (GTDB): domain Bacteria; phylum Poribacteria; class WGA-4E; order WGA-4E; family WGA-3G; genus WGA-3G. Next base: position 4,691 of record JAGFCB010000140.1, on the reverse strand, counting down.
TCAAACGTAAAATAGTTATCAATTGTCAGTGGATAATGTAAGGTTCAGAATTTCCAGAGACTTAGTGCTGTTTTTCCTAATACCCATTCTCGATCTTCCGGCGTAAAGAAGTCCATCTCATCTCGGACGACTGCCAAGGTTTCTGCATAACTGGCACTGCTGAGACAGACGGGCCAATCGGTACCCCACATAATCCGAGAACCACCGAAGGCGTGATACACTTTCTTGACCTGTTCAAACGTATCCGCCCACGGGTACCCTGTCTTTGAGATTGACCAAGTATGGCTGATTTTGACATAGACGCGTGGAAATTTCGCGAGATTGAGCAGCAATTCAAGTTTTTCAGCGGCATCCGGCGAGCAGTCTGCCATGTGGTCTACGACGACATCGAGATCCGGGTGCTGTTCCAAAAGCGGTACAAGATCGACCAATCGCTCGGCACCTGTGAGCATTAGCAGCGGTACGCCGAGTGCTTCAGCACGGCTGAAGATAGGAGGCATCAACGGTCCTGTGAACCAATCACCGGCAGCACCGACAGATGGACTCAGCCGGACGCCATGGAAACCGTGTGCCTCTGTCCAACGGCTGAGATGATCTGGTGCCTCTGGGTCTTCGGGGTTGATTCGGCACACTCCCATGAATTTATCGGGATACCTTTTCATCACGTCTGCTGCGTAACTATTATCCCATCGATAGTGGATGACTTGAACGAGAACGGTTTTTTCAACGCCGTTCGCTGCCATCAATTCTAACAGCATCTCCGCCGTAGCATCCTCGGTCGGTGGACTCGTTGTCTCTGGTGCCCACGGGAACTGCGGATCGTTCTTCCAAACGTGAACATGCGGATCAATAATTCTCATGTACTTATAACTCCTTCGGTTTTCTGAAATATCCGTACAGACCTAAAGGTAAACAATAAAGTAAAATCAGAATGTGCAGGCTAAACCCTGTGACAGTTGCGACTTCTACCGATGTTCCGAAATGTTTTAGTAGCCAGACGAACGGAAACTCTGTTGTTCCGAAGTTACCGACTGTTTGAATAGGTAACAGGTTAAAAACGTTGGTAAACGTGAGTGCAAACAAGGCGTGTAATATAGGCACATCAACTCCCATTTCAACAACAAGGTAGCACTGAAACCCGAACCGGATGGCGATACACATTAGGGAGTATACCCATACCTCCAAAAAGCGTCGATTCTCTCGGAACGTTGTTAGTTCTTGAAGGACTGCCACTCCTTTGTTAACCACCCATGAAACAGGTCGTTTTTCAAGACGTAAAAGTGGACTGCTACACAACGCCGCTAGTTTCATACAGACGTTTGGTGCAACAGAAACGAGGACGAAAACTGTAATCAAGGCACTCCCAATGAGCAGGAGCGAGAGATACAGGAGCGTTACAGTGAACGAATTCGGAAGTTCATTCCGCAGAAGCCAAACGGTAGCAAGCACTAAGCCTATCAGTAATATCAGATCAATCAGACTCGCTACCAAGAGTGAGGCGATTCCCTGTGTTGCGTCTACTTTTTGTCGGCGTTGCATCAGGTAGACATAAGAGACATCGCCAGTCCGCATCGGGAGGATATTGCCCCAAAAGGTGTGCAATGCTAAAATAGGAAAGATCTGATGGACACTGACCTTCAGATTGAGCAATGCTCGGAACCGTAAGGCTTTCGCCAGAACTAACAAGCAGTAGGATATGAACCCGATGAAGAGTGCCTCTATAGATAGTCGGCTAAGGGTTTTCGGTATCTCTTGAAGGTCAATCTCTTTCAAGAGGAAATAGGCTATAGTGACTGCCAATACCGTTGGTAAGCCGAATTTGGTAACCTGTCGAAATAATTCTCTGTTCAAAGGCACACTCGCTAATGAATTATGGGTAATCTATCTACTTTATGGAATATGTATCATGATATATTGTAGTTTGGACAATTTTTAATTTTTACACATAGCACTCCGCTGGAGTGCAGGACTCGATGCTATTCAACGCTATAGACATATTGCTCCGCTGGAGCAAAGACCCACAACCTATCTCTGTGCAAGGCGCAATCAATATGAAACGAACCCTACCGCTGGAGCAAAGACCCACAACCTATCTCTGTGCAAGGCGCAATCAATATGAAACGAACCCTACCGACATTCAGATGCCTCCTCACGCCAGCGGCGTGATATATCTAACCCAACTTGCTACTAACAGATTTTGAGTGTTTCAACACAGTTTTTCAGACACTTTCCCCACCCCGGAGGGGTGATATATCTATAGAAACAGTGTATTTAAGCGACCGCACCCCAGAGGGGTGCTATGTAAGTAAATAGGTGGTAACTTGGGTATATCTATAGAAATAAGAAGCAAAGGGCCCCGCACTCCGGCGGAGTGCTATGTAAAAATGCCATTTTGGACATAAATGCGCTTCTCAGTGATTTATACCCAACCCAAAACTATCAGGAAAATACAGACCCCTTGAAAACACGACACAAGACTGACAGAACCTGTCGAAACTTATGATATAGGGTGAAGGTTTAATTGTCAAGGGAAAGTTCGTTTTGGACAGTTTCTGTGAAACAGATGCCCGATGTTCAAAGTTTGTAGGTTGGGTTGAACGGTTGTATCCAAAAGGATCGCAGGGAGCAAATCACCTTGGCGGTTGCTTTCACCCTTGAGATCCCAAAGTCTGAGTGAAACCCAACTTCTTTGGTTTCCGAGGGGTATATTTGTTGGGTTTCGCTATCGTTGGTTGCAGGCGGGGTTGATCAACCGCCAGCATGTTTGATGTAGGGAGAGGGTGCTGATTTTTCACTGCTCAACCCAACCTACATCTATTTTCGCACGCGAACTTGTAAAAAATTGTCCAAACTATAGTATAGGAATTATAGTAGAATCAACAATTGCTTGCACACTTGATGGACGTAGGAGCTGGGTAACCCAGCCCCTACGAGTGTATAAGTAATTCCAAAAAATCCACTAAAATAAATAATCTTCATAAAGTTTGTGCTACAAAAATCCGCGGATTATTTCCGTATCAGCATTTTGCGTGTTGCGGTGAAATCGTCTGCAGTGAGGGTGTAGAAATAGACACCGCTTGCGACGGGTTCACCGATTGCGTTTCTGCCATCCCAATACGCCGCACGGCTCCGGGATTGGTAGATGCCTACCGACTTATGTCCTAATGACAACGTCCGTACCAAACTACCGTCTATCGCATGGATATGGAGCACAACATCTGCTGGCACTGCCAACTGATAGGGGATCCATGTTTCTGGGTTAAACGGATTCGGGTAATTCGCTAAGAGTGCCGTCTTTTTTGGTGTCAATGCCGCGAGGAGTGCTTCCAAGAAACGGATACCGCGTTGCGATGTGGCATCGGTGAGATTTGCCGCTGCTGCTGCCGTGAGCCATCCCTGGACTTCTGCTGTAGTGAGTGTCTCTAAAACAGACGCATGCAGTGCGGGTGCGGCAGCCCCCCCACCGAGCGCGCCTGCGACCTGGACTAAGTCTTGGATATTGACGATACCATCGCCGTTGACATCCGCGGCGTTTTGCCCTGCTTCGCCGAGCGCGCCTGCGACTTGCACTAAGTCTTGGATATTGACGATACCATCGCCGTTGACATCCGCCGTGTGTTGTAGGGGTTCAGGTGGGATCAGTTCCCACAGCAGCACTGTGCCGTCATAACTCCCACTGGCGAGCGTTCTACCATCCGGGGAAAACGACACGCTCTCGACCCAATCTGTATGCCCGTGAAGCACACGGAGTTCCGAACCCGTTCCAACATCCCATAAACGAACCGTCTCGTCATCACCTCCGCTGGCGAGCGTCTGACCATCCGGGGAAAACGATACGCTATAGACCCGATCCGTATGTCCATGAAGCACACGGAGTTCCGAACCCGTAGCCACATCCCATAAACGAACCGTACCGTCCTCACTCCCGCTGGCAAGCGTCTGACCATCCGCAGAAAACGACACGCTCTCGACCCACTCCGTATGCCCTTGAAGCACACGGAGTTCCGAACCCGTTCCGACATCCCATAAACGAACCGTCTTGTCCCAACTCCCGCTGGCGAGCGTCAAACCATCCGCAGAAAACGACACGCTATAGACCCGATCCGTATGCCCTATGAACAGATCCAATGTCTCGCCAGTCACAGCATCGTAAAGCCAAATACCGACAGAACCCGCAACCGCCAGACGCGTCCCGTCCGGCGAATACGCAATATCGTCTACTGTTCCTTTACCGAGGCGGGTTTTCGCGCCTTCAGGTAAACGCCACGTTGTGTAATCTTCAGCGAAGGTATTCGGTGAAAAAAGGATGAACGCACAAAAGCATGTCAAAGCAATTAAAAATAGGGTGTTTCTCATGAAAATTCTCCTTGTAAGGGGACTGGGTCCGTAGAAAAACGGATATTCAAGACTGTTAATTAGGATAGGAAATCCGATGGATTTAGAAATGGTAACTTGGGTTATAATAGGTTAAATTTTATTTTTTTTCAAACAAAAAAACAAAAAGCCCATATCTAACCATGAATTATAGAATACTTTCAGCGCAAAGCAAATTATATCAGAGGCATTCATTTTTATGGTAGATTTTAGAATTACTTATACACTCTTAATGCCAAGTCAACCCCCTAAATCCCCCTTATCAGGGGGACTTTGAGCAAGACAGCGTTATTGATAACTCTCACTGCGAGGCAAAC
>JAGFCB010000162.1 GCA_022394775.1 Candidatus Poribacteria bacterium | reverse complement strand
GTCTTCCTGCCTTTCTTCCTTTTACGTTCATCCAATAGATTCAATGAATTCGTCAAAACCTGCACCAATGCTCCCCATATAAAGCCTAATAACAAACAAACTGGCAACATATCAAACATCAAATCCGATTCTCTTCCCTTCAAAACTGGCTGAACCGCTAAAGTCACCCATAGGAATCCACCAAAATAAAAGGTGCCTCTAACAAACCACCTTAGTTCAAACCAATTTATGGACTTTGCTCGGATCGATCGGATCAGGGGGCGTTCAGGAACATTAGACGATCTTTCTTTTTTTTTCTCATTGTCTTTCTCCATCCATCTCATGTATACGCCTATTCCAAAGCCTACTACCATGCAAATTGGCAAACTTTCGAACATCATTTTCAAATCCCATTCTCTTCCCTCCCGCAGGACCGTGAGAACCACCCACATCACCCACATAAATCCACCCGAAGCGAAAGCATTTGCCAAAAATATCAAAGGCGAATTTATGGACTTTGCTTGGATCAAAGGACGTTCAAGGACCTTCGCCAATTTTTCTTTTTCTTTCGCTATCCATCTATGGCGGAAGAACCGAACGGGAAAATACCACAGTGGGTAAGTAATCGCCAATATGATAAGACTGAAAATGTTCCATAGACACGGAATGATTTGATGGCAACTTGGACACACAAGACCGAACCAATGCCCACAAGCTGCCCACAAACGCCTGTCATTCAGCGTTTCACAGTGCGGACAAGGAACATAAGAGCGCTCCATCTCTTTATCAACCAACGCCACTTTTGGGAGTCGTTGTCCCGAAATTAACTCGAAAAACATTATTCCTGGGAACAATACCCAAAGTAAAACAAACGGGTGCGGTAGTGCATGTATTTTGAATCTGTTTTTGTCGTATTGCATCGGGTTCATCTCCATTTCAAATAGTTGCTTTTCTCAAGAGGATTCATACACTTTAGTACCGTAGGTTGGGTTGAACGGAACTCAGAAGACTGATGTGTTTCCTAAATACCTCTCAAATCCAGTTTGTCGTTGTATGGAGTCAAGAACGCAGTGAAACCCAACTTCATACCGGCAGCGTCTTGATAACCACAAAAATGTTGGGTTTCACTCAGTTTTTGTTTGACGTAACAGCTATGGAACAGGTTGATTTTTCTATTGTTTTTCCGGGTTTTGCGGGCATCCATTCAACCCAACCTACTGAATTGTTCAACCTCTTGGGACGTAAGTTTCATAACACTGCTCCTTATAATAGATTTTCAGTCAGATCGATATCTGTTTTCCCTTTTTCCCTTTCGATTCATGGAAAAATGCATCAATAAGCCCCACACAAAGCCTGCTACCAACCAAATTGGTAAATCACCAATCATTCTTATCAAATCCCATTCTCTTCCATGCCGAACGTTCCACACAACCTCAAAAAGCACCCACGTAAGTACACCCCAACCGAAAACGCCTATCAAAAGCCAATGTATGAATTTTATTTGGATCAAAGGGCGTTCAAGGACCTTCGCCAATCTCTTTTTTTCTTTTTCAAGCCATCTTCGGCGGAAGAACCGTGCCGGGAAATACCACAATGGGAAAGTAATCGTCAACACCGCGAGACTAAAAATGTTCCATAGACACGGAATGATTTGATGGCAACTTGGACACACAAGACCGAACCAATGCCCAAAAGCATTCCATTTTGCCCACAAACGGGCATCATTCAGTGTTTCACAGTGCGGACACGGAAAATAAGTGCGTTCCATCAAAGGTTTATCACTCTTTTTGTCAACTAACGAGACTTTGGGGTATCGTTGCCCAAAAATTAATTCGCTGACTATGAACACTGGGGTCAATACCAAAAATAAAACAATCGGGTGCGGTAGTGCATGTATTTTGAATCTGTTTTTGTCATATTGCATCGGGTTCATCTCCATGTCAAACGGTTGCCCTTCTCAGCCACTTTTCTCACTTCAGTTTCAATCTACATCAGATTCTTCGAGAATCTTTCGATATGTCTGCGATGCTATGTCGTACGCCTCGCGAGCAGCATCACGTTCTTCCTCTCGAATGCGGTCAACTTTTTTCTTCCAGCAGACTCCCACGGCCTCCAAGCACCATTGGGCACTCCTGCGACTTGCTCGGATCGGCTTGCCGTCTACAATGACGAAAACCGGATTCGTATGAGACGACGGGAAGATGCGGAGCGCGACCCAACTCGATCTGTCAATAGATGTCTCAAATTGAACGGGGACGATTTCACCGTCAGCGACCACTTCTTGCATCTCAACCGCCTGCCCGTTGACAATGAGCTCAACAGGCACCTTCTGGCTTTCCGCAATGCGCGCACGTTCAATATCCCAATACGGCTGCTGATCCAAGGAACGATTTTTTATTTCAAGGTTAGGCGTTTCATCAAGTCGTGCAGCGATACGAGCCGTAATCGTTACCGTGCTGGGTGCTTCCAAATTCAACTGGCTAATCTCTCCGGTTGCTGTCTCTTCACCAACGGAGGCACCACCAACAGTGAAATCCATAAGGTGACTTTTGCCATCGCCGACATAAGAACGACCGTCTTTTAACCCTGCTGCCCACGCATCAAAATCAAGGGCACCGGGGGGCATTTTCACATATATGCGACCCAACCCGACGCGTTCTCCGTAAATACAAGGGAAATCCGTCTCACCACTAATCCGTGTGCGGAACCCGCAATTCAGTGTGTGATACCAGATATTCAGCTCCCAAACAGCAGGCGTATCTACTGTAGAAATGAAATCAACAGCATCGTGAACGACATCGACGATGTATTCGTTCGCACCGATACCATCGAAAGGCGGCATGTTGTAATTGGGGAGTTCGTCGCCGTCTATTTTCAAGCCCCAACCGCTGTGGCTGAAGCCCGTTACTGCGCCCTGTTCCTTTGCCCACTGAAGCACGGGTAGATTCCAACTGGGCCACTCTTCAATCCGCTCAGTTCCTCTGTAGTCGTCCTCTGTAAGCCCTAATATCGAGAGGTGTCCAGCGTGTGAGGACGGGAACCCCGAAACCTCTACATCGTATCGCATTACGTAATCATCGGTTGAGAGTTCGTGAACCTTTCCATCAAAAAACTGCTTCTGGAAGTACCAGCAGGGTCCCCACGAGAGTACACACCCTACATTGAGGTCTTCGCCGAGAATATGGCGCATCATGTCCTCAGGTGTAACACCTTCGGTGGGACTTTCATAGTGAGCGCACCCGGCGGCATGGACGTGATGATCGCCGGAACGCCAGCCTTCTGCCGCGAGATGAATCCATCTTTCGAGATGAAAAGTCTCTTGATGTGTCCCAGCATTTGGGACGGTAATGGTTTGTGTTTTTATTTTATATTCTGGACCGCGTGTGTATTCAACGGTATACTCACCGGGCGGCAGGCGCACAGATTCACCACTGTGCCGATAGATTTGGTTATGAAAGAAGAAATCTGGGGCGAGTCTGCGCCCACGCGACGGATACACCCGATTCAATCCGTCGCGAATGATAAAGGATGCGGTTGTTGGCTCTCCGTCGAAATCTAACACTTCTAAGGTTACCTTTACCGCTGGCACACAATCGAATAGGATCGGCACTTCGCTGCGGAATCCGATGTCTTGTGTTCCTTGACCGACGTTGAAACCGAGCATCGCCTCCCGTTTCCCCGCATCGCGGCTGTAAAGTTGGATGATACGATATTCTAATTCCAATCCCGACAAATCTGCTTTCAAGGGAGGGTTCGCATAGACATCAATATCCAGAAAACGGTGTGGAATATCGCTTTTGGGTACAGTCATTTCGGGGTCAGGGCTTCCAGTGGAACGCTTATACAGTGGTGCGGCATTTTCGCTTTCTGCGGCTAAGGGTGCTGTCACACCCGCCTCGTTGTGAACTTTTACCAAGAAAGTGCGCCAACCTTGTTGCATCAGTTCCTTATTGACCGGACCCTCCTTAACCTTCACACGGCTCTCAGGATTGATATTGACACCAGCCAAACAGTGTGCATCAAGCGTTTTCTGAATGTCAATAACTGCTTGTTGATGGTCTTCAGAGACCAAGGCTTTTTTGATTGCTGAGAGGTCGTCTTCGGATAGGGGTGAGCCGAGATAATCCAACGCCTCAATGAGTCGCTGTGTTGCTGACGCGAGCGGTTGAAATTCTACTTCAGTGACGCGTCCGAGTTCATCGGTGAAACCTACGGAAATAAAAACTGAGAGCAACATCCAGCCGATGAGCAGGCAACGCAATTGGCTGCTTATTCTCTTTTTGATGGGAGTGTTATATTGACGATTTATCAACTGTCGCACGGGCTATTCCTCCTAACGACTTGAAAACAGATAGCAACTTGGGAACCATTCGTGTCAATAATTGTATCATAAATTTGGGGTGTGTCAATCGGAAAAAAAAATGATAGATCAGACCGATTTTTCTTGACGTGTTTTACAAAATTGGTTATTCTTTTATCGAGTGCGATGGAAGCCCCAATCGAATCATTATATTCAGGACAAGGAGAATACAGATGAAAACGTATCGTGCCGCTGTTATCGGGTGTAGCCGGATGGGTGCATTTATTGATAACGAAGTCCCCGATTACGCAGCGATTAAGTTACCTTATTCCCATGCTGCAGGCTTTTTTGCCGAAGAACGAACTGATCTTATCGCGTGTGCGGATCTGCGTCCAGATGTCATGGAGCATTTTGGAAACCGATACAATGTCCCAAAAGCGAACCAATACACCGATTATCGTGAGATGCTTGAAAAAGAACAGCCGGATATCGTCAGTGTTGCCACACAACCAGAGCATCGCGCAGAAATCGTTGTTTACGCAGCGGAGCACGGTGTGAAAGCCATCTATGCGGAAAAGGCGATGGCAGCTTCTATGGATGAAGCCGCAGCAATGGTATCCGCGGTAGAGGAAAACAATGTCGCCTTTAATCTTGGCACAAACCGCCGGTGGCACACAGGTTTCGACAAGATGAAAGAGATTATTGACAGCGGTGAGATTGGTAAACTCCGCACCTTGATTATCTACTCAAATGGTACACTTTTCAACTCAGCCAGCCATCACCTCGACCTAATTTTACGTTTGAATAGCGATGCACCCGCGAGTTGGGTTACAGGTTATCTTCCACAAGGCGATTCGGTTTTTGATGGGGATGAGCTGCGAGCCGACCCATCCGGAGGCGGCACAATCCAGTTTGAAAATGGTGTGACCGCACATGCGCTGCTGACACCACGTGCGAGTGAATGGGAAGCGATTTGTGATGGCGGAACTGTTACCTGCTGGAACAACGGTTGGCAGTGGCATCTGCGTAAAAAGCAAGATATACCGGGGTGGCGGACATGCCAAGCCCCTGAAACCTTTCCTGAATTTGAACACACCAGTAGCACAGCAAACTTGATTAAAGACCTTGTTCATGCAGTGGATACAGGGGAACCGACCCGTGGTGGTGTCCGATGTGCATACGCCAGCACTGAACTGATTTTTGGCATCATTGAATCACATTTACAGAACGGCGCACGTATTGAGCTGCCGTTGAAAGATTCAAAAGTCCGTTTACAAAGAAATCCATCTGCAAGACAACCCCGGGTCGAGTAAGCATTTCAATATACTTATCCGAGGAGATTTTCGTCTGATTTTCTCAGATTGATACAGAATATGGGAAGCTCACGGTTAGGAATACTTGCAGACTTCCTTGTACCGATCAGGAAGCCACCCGCTGAGCGATAGAATCGTTCAGCGTTCGGATCCCCTTGAATAATCATCTTACTGTATCCGAGGTGCCGCGCTTCTTCTTGGGCATGCGTTATTAGCTTTCGACCGTAGCCTTTTCCAATAAAATCCGGCTCAACAAATAGAAGACTCAACTCTATTTCGGCAGCAGAGAGGCGTTCTAAGGAATAGAATCCTACAGCGTTGCCTGTCGCTTCAATCACAAAAGTAGGGTTGTTCTCAATATAACCCTCGTCGATGGTGAGTTCCTCAAGGCATGCCTGCATAAATCGGTCAGAATAGCCCCAATGTGACTTAGAGCGGAAGGCGAGTTCACTCAAGTGCTCAACTTCACTCGGTAAAGCTTGTCGAATTTGCCATTTTTGTGTATTAGACACAGTTCATTTCCCCTTCTATGTAGGGACTACAGTCGCGAGGGATACGCGCCGAATATCCTCTAATTCTTCGGCACTGAAAACACCCGTTTGGTAGAGGTTACGATACTCTTCAGAAACGCTCTGACCAAATATCATCAGATCGTCTGTGTTAATCGTTACTGGTACGCCGTTATCAAACAAAACGCGAATTGGATGTGAGGCAAGATCGGACACACCATCCAGCATCACGTTGCTCGTTGGACATACATTCAACTGAATTTGATGCTCCGAGAGCCACTGCATGATTTCAACCGATTCTGCTGCGGCGATACCGTGTTGGACCTCGTCCAAATCAAGGACTTCGACCGTCCGCCGGATTTCCTCAGCGTCCTCAAATTCGCCAACGTGTGCTTTGAGTTTCATTCCTGCAGCGCGTGCCTTTGTAAATAACGGCTGCATAACCTCTGGCGGACACACCTCTTGACGGCTGTAGAGATCAATTGACTGGAACACACCCATTTCTATTGCTTCGTGTGCTAACGCCATCAGTCTTGGGTCGTCAGCATTTCCACGCGAAAAGCCGAGTTCTGGACGTAGATCTGCTTGTGTCGTATACCCCTCAACTAACCTCTCAATAAATGTGCACAACTCCGTTACGCTATTCGGATAGAATTCTGCCAGACGGATGTCAAAGCTCATCTCAAGCATAACAACGCCATCTTGAACCGCATCGTTCATCGCTGACACAGCAACGAACTCGAAACCTTCGCGATGTTTGATGTGAGGTGCTAAAACCGCGTCGGCGTATGCCATCATCCCCTCAACGCCTTTCATTTTAAGAGGCGGTTCGGTTAGGGGATGCCCTACCCAACGTTCCACGTTCTCTCGTCGTGCACTGAAGAAAGCATGGCAGTGAACATCAGTCTTAGGAGATGCTTTTATAGCCGTTAAGTTATCTGTGGAGAGTGCTTTAACGAAATCAATGGACATTGTGAACATGCTCCAAATACGGCACACGGCGTGTGCTGGGCTACTTTAAAGATGAGCAATGTCGCCCCTCCTTGTATATTCGATGATACGCAGGTATTCACCATACACGCGACCTCTCGATACTTCGTGCTGATACCAATCTTCTTTGGATGTTTTGACACCTTCATATTCAGCAAGATATGTAACAGGTGAAAGTATTTGAGACGGGAAGAATTTTCTCAGGGTCCGCAAGCAGCGACCGCTATGGTGCGCCTTGCACAGAAATGCGATACGATCCGGAGAAATGCTATGCTTTTCTAAGACACCAAGACTGAAGGTAACATCCTCAAGTGTGTTTGTTGATTTGTCTTGAACGAGGATTACCTTTGATGGAACACCGCGTGCTATGAGTTCATCGCGCATTATGTGTGCTACAGGTTTGCCCGTTTCGGAATAGAGCCGTCCACTCAAACCGGTGACCAGTAATTGTGGAAAGCGACCTTGCTGATAGTCACGTGCCACGGATTCTAAAATCTCATTATCAATAGTAGAAGTCCCAAAGATGAAAAGGAGATCAGCTGGCTGGGAATCAGACGTAGCAAAGACAGTTTGTGTGATGTGCTCAATTTCCTCTGGTGACAAATCTACTACCGCGACTTCTCTTGGAATAGGCTGATTTTTGAAATCACTCATCTGCTAACTCGAATTTCCAGTTGTTGGTCCTACTCAGGCGATTTTTCCATCTGGAAGTATATAGAATCTTCATCGACGATTGTGAAGCCAAGCCGCTGATAGAGGTCAATACCACGAGTATTGACCTTTAGGACTTGAAGCACCACAGATCTCTGTTCAAGGTTGGCATCGTCAACAATACGTGTCAGACACGTGGAACCTATGCCTCTTCCTTGGTACTCGGGAAGAATATAGATTTGGTTAACCTTGAGTGTGTCGAAAGTAGAAGATGTTATGAAGAAACCGACATCAGTTTCACGAAACTGAATAATGTGAAAATCGTGTGAAGTGAACTCTTCATTATGTCGTTTCCGTTGATAGTCATCGTCCCAACCCCATACCTGCTCTACATATTCTCGGTATGCTGCCTTCTTTACGGTAAAAACGAATTCACTGTCGTTTGCGTGTGCCTTGCGAAGACTTACCTCTTCCACAGTAAAACCTCCACCTTTCAGACCTATATCTCTTTCTTCGCAACAACGGCAAAACTCACATTGTAAGCCATTTCGTGTGCCCAACTTCCCGGTGTAGCCTCAATATCTGGCTGGGTCCAAGCACGTTCCTCAACACGCTCAATCCGAAACCTGTTATCCACAAGTCCGTTGAATATATCGCTAAGGTAGTGCCGAAAGTCGAATGCGCCGTCTTCTGGATACCTAAAAACGCGTTCAGAATACGGTTCGGTGACGCGATAGTATTCACCATCCCATTCCCAAAAATGATTGGCAGGATTCCCAAAATCTACGCGATACCGACCCCCCGGGCGGATGATCCTTGATACACCTTTATAGATCTCATGAACCGATGGCACCCAACTCATAGAGGGCCCTTGATAGATAAGATCATACGACGTATCTTGAATCTCGGACAAATCGCGGATGTTGGCGCAAATTGTCTCGACTGGATAGCCATAATGCTTCGCAGCAGTAATATCGCCATCAAGCTGCCTCTGTGTAAAGTCAATCACGGTTACACGAGCACCAAGCAGACCGAACACCGCAGACTGCTGTCCGCCGCCTGCTGCGAGGCACAACACATCCTTATCTGCAACATCTCTGAGTAGATATGCCGGGTAGATTTGATAGAGGTGATACGGGATTGGATCAAGTTCACCTTCAGCATACCTTAGGATATCGTCTTTATCAAGGTCGAGCCACGGCACGGTAAAGCCGTTCTTTTTTCTGACTTCGGCTTCCCAATGCGCTTGATTGGCAATCGTAATTTCGTCATTCATACCATTACACTCTCTATCCATGCTTCATCAATTTCAAGCCCGAAACCGGGGGCATCCGACGGTGCAACATAGCCATCTTTGATGACGGAGGTGCCGGGCAACTTGACCATCTCTGCGAGCGGCACACCGGGGGAAGAAACGCCTTCAGAACGTTCACCCCACGTGATAGCTGGCATGGCAAACGCGAGATGTTGACCGTACGGATAGTTCATGCCGCCGTGCGTAATCACATTAATCCCATTTGCCTCTGCAATGTGGCAGATCTTTGCTGCCGATGTAATGCCGCCACACCATAAAACGTCAGGTTGGAAGATGTCAACCAATCGTCGTCCTGCTGCCGCCGCAAAGACAGTTGGCAGATACCAGTGTTCTCCCGTCGCAAGCGTTTGCCAAGGAATACGTTGACGCACCGTTTCGTAGCCAACAAAATCGTCGGCGGGAATATAATCTTCCATCCACTTCAAACCGTAAGGCTTCATGGCTTCGCAGACGCGGACGGTATGTTCTATATCAAACCCCGTCCAAGCGTCCAACATTAATTCAACTTTATC
>JAGFCB010000303.1 GCA_022394775.1 Candidatus Poribacteria bacterium | reverse complement strand
TGATATAATCTTTCATGTCAGGATAATACATGGGAAACTCCTTCAATGGGTTGCTTTTCATTAAAGGATACCCATTATCCTGACACGACTCAACTTTATTTATGAACCACCCTCAATTACCTATACACCAACGGGAAGGCGAGGTTACTAGAAGAAACACCCCAGCAAAAACTTCCTCGCCTGCGAAGGAGAGGTGTTTTGTGCTTCTGAGGGTGTAAACATATTTTTCGATTTTACTATAAAATCCGCACAATTCGCGATTCAGACAACTGATGACCATTCCTCTGATTGCCGACAGCTGACGGCTATCCCACATTTCCCTTGCACTCTTATCCCCTTTCTGATAAAATAAGGCTATAAAGTCCACCTATAGGTGAAAATATAAAGGACGGAAACGCATGGCACTTCCAAATATGACCCGGATCCAACAGCAGTTTGAGGCACCCGTTCTCACTGACCTCCCCGCAGCAATACACGCAGAATTAGCAAGGATTGATGCTGCTTCTATTATCAGTCCCGGCGAGACTGTTGCTATTACCGCTGGCAGCCGCGGTGTTGCGAATGTTGATATAGCCGTCAAGGCGACTGTCGATTATCTCAAAACACTCGGTGCGAAACCTTTTGTGGTTCCAGCGATGGGAAGCCACGGTGGCGCAACGCCTGAAGGACAGCGGAGCGTATTGGAGCATTACGGTATCACTGAGGAGACCGTCGGTGCACCGGTGAAAGCGACAATGGAAGTCGTAGAACTCGGAAAGACGGCAGATGGATTGCCGGTTTTCTTTGACCGATATGCGGCTGAAGCGGATCATGTTGTCCCGCTTAATCGTATTAAGGCGCACACGGATTTCAACGGCTCCATTGAGAGCGGCTTGATGAAGATGCTGGTGATTGGACTCGGTAAACAGCAGGGTGCGAACCTCTATCACCGCGCATTCTTCCAGTACAGTTTTGAACACGTTATCACAGCAGTCGGTGGTTTTATTCTTGATACCGGCAAGATCGCTTTCGGCTTGGGTTTAATTGAGAACGCACATGAGGAGACCGCAAAAGCGGTCGCCGTACCTGCTGCACAACTCTTTCAGACGGAACGTGAACTGCTCGTTGAGGCGAAATCGCTGATGGGACGGCTCCCGTTCGATGAACTCGATCTGCTGATCGTGGATTGGACTGGAAAGAATATCAGCGGCACGGGTATGGATACGAATGTTATCGGCAGGATGATGCAGAACTTTGAACCGGAACCCGCAAAACCGGCGATTCTCCGTATATTCGTCCGAGACCTCACTGAAGAGAGCGACGGTAATGCCACCGGCATCGGACTTGCCGATTTCACAACGACACGCCTTGTGGACCAGATTGATCGGCACTCGACCTACATGAACGGGATCACCGCACTCGGACCACAGAAATCAAAAATACCGTTCTACTACGACACTGACCATGAGGCAATTGAAGTGGCATTGGACACTATCGGTCTCACTGAACCCGCAGATGCACGGGTGATCCGTATTGAGAGCACGTTGAGATTGACGGAACTCGATATTTCTGATGTGCTGCTTGAAGATGCGAAGTTGCATTCAAGGTTAGAGGTCATCGGTGAAACGAAGCCGTTTGCGTTTGACGCTACGGGTAATCTGTTGCCGTTTTAGGGGGCAGCCGTCAGCGGTCGGCAGTCAGTATTGGATTCGGATTGTTGAGAATGAGAGATGAGAAAGCTTAAGATTATCCTTGAGATGATCAAATTTGAACATACCGTCTTCGCGCTTCCGTTTGCGGTGATGAGTGCCTTTATCGCTGCGGACGGAATTCCTGCGCTACCGAAACTCGGCTGGATTCTCGTCGCTATGGTAGGGGCGCGGAGCTGCGCTATGGCGTTTAATCGACTTGCTGATGCCGAAATTGACGGTATAAACCCGCGCACTGCCGCGCGTGCGATTCCTGCGGGCTTGATTACAAAAGGCGCGGTGTGGTGTTTTACTATCCTCTCTGCCGGACTACTGGTCTTTGCAGCGTGGCGACTGAATCGGCTTGCCTTCGCACTGTCCCCGGTCGCGCTTGCTGTGGTTATGGGGTATTCCTATACCAAACGTTTCACCGCTCTCTCCCACTTCTGGTTAGGGCTTGCGCTCTCTATCTCACCCGTTGGTGCGTGGATCGCGATTCAGGGCAACTTTGCGTTACCACCGATTATTCTTTGTCTCGTTGTGCTGCTCTGGACGGCTGGGTTCGATATCATCTATGCGTGCCAAGATGTGAACTTCGATAGGAAGCACGGACTACACTCGATTCCTGCGAAAATCGGTATCCGATGGTCGTTATGGCTCTCGTCTGCTTTGCATGTCGTTGCCGTGCTGCTCCTCCTCGGTATCCCGCACCTCGTTGAGTTGGGACTTTTCTACTACATCGGGGTCGGGATCGTTGTGCTAATCTTTATCTATGAACACGCTATCGTTAAACCGACGGATTTGTCCCGCGTCAACCTTGCATTTTTCACATTGAACGGCATGATTAGCCTCGTCTTGATGGCACTTTCAATTACCGATATTTTGTTCTTTAAAAATCGTTAAAAATCCTTATATTACCGATCCAGTGTCTACTTACCGAAAACCTTGTTAAGGTATAATCAAAAAACGTAGTCCGTAACGAAGTGGAGGGGTTTTTGCTTGGGTGTTTTTTCAGATATACGGAAAGGTGCTTCAATATCTAAACCTCACTTCCCGAACCGCAAGGTAAAATTAAAAAATGAAACTTTCACTTTCCGTACGTGTTGCAGAAACAGCATCGAAAAAAGATGCTACGCACACTTTCGCACAACTGACAGAACTCGCTGCAGAACTCGGCTACGAAGCGGTTTGCATGCGCGCCTCCCAAGTCGGCATCCATTCACCTTTAGAGCAGATTACCGCCGCTCGCAAACAGGCGGACTCGCTCAATTTGAAAATCTCTATGATCACCGGCGATTTTCCTGTCCCGCTCAACAACGCACAAGGCCCCGACGGTCTTCGCAATATCACCCCTTATCTCGACTTAACGGAGCTGCTTGGCGCAGACCTTATCCGTATTGCAATGAAAGTTGAAGAAGACATCCTGTGGGCACAACGCGCCTCCGATGAAGCCGCTGAACGGGGTATCCGACTTGCGCATCAGTCGCATACGCAGAGTCTCTTTGAGACGGTGGAGGGATCGGTTGAGGTTTTGAAACGCGTCGGCAGAAAGAATTTCGGGATTATCTATGAACCCGCCAACCTCGACCTCTGTGCACAAGATTACGGTGTTGAGACACTCAAACGGTTTTCGCCGTATCTTTTCAATGTTTATCTCCAGAACCATATCCGCCGACCAGAGGGGCAGACGCGGCTTCTGACATGGATTCAGGGGGAAGTCCCGCACGATCCGATCCGTCTACAAGACGAAGGTGGCATTGATTTTCCGCTGGTATTTGAGGGTCTGGAAGCGATCGGTTACGATAAGTACGTAACAGTGCATCAGGCGTTCCGTGAGATTATGGAGCCAGAAGACGCGGCGGAACAGAGTTATACTTATCTGAAACCGTTTTGCGGATAGAGAGGAAGCGTTTTTAACACTATGAGCAAACAACAGCCGAATATCCTCATCGTCACGACCGATCAGCAGCGGACGGATAGCCTCAGCTGCTATGGATCAACGTTTACGGATACACCGCATCTTGATAGGTTCGCATCTGAAGGTGTCTGTTTCGAGCGAGCATATTGTGCGAATCCTGTGTGTACCCCCGCCCGGGCTTCACTCTTTTCGGGGCGATATGTGAGTCGCCACGGCGCATGGAATGTCGGTATGAACGTTCCTGAAGACGAAACCATGCTTTCACATCGACTCGGCGCGGTCGGGTATCGCACCCACTATATCGGCAAAGCGCATTTCCAACCCTTCGGTGCCTCCGCTGAAAAGTCTGTTGAAGCGCGTGGCAATACAACACGTTACCCAGATTTCCAAGGTCCCTACTACGGCTTTGAAACAGTCGAATTGGCACTTGGACACGCAACTTATGGTATCGCTGGACATTACGGCGAATGGGTGCGTTCACAGGTCCCTGAAGAGGCGTTCGAGCGTTATAGTAAAGCGACACGTCTTAGCGAAAGGGGTTTTGGCGGTGAGGCTTACGACTGGGATATACCGCTGAAGTATCATAACAGTGTTTGGACGGCGGATCGGACGATAGATTTTCTGTCAAACCGTGATACCACGCAACCGTTTCTGTTGGCAGTCGGTTTCCAAGACCCACATCATCCACACTGCGTCCCAACTGAATTTGAGGCGCGTGTTGATTCTTCACAGGTACCACTACCGGATTTCG
This sequence comes from Candidatus Poribacteria bacterium, assembly GCA_022394775.1. Classification (GTDB taxonomy): domain Bacteria; phylum Poribacteria; class WGA-4E; order WGA-4E; family WGA-3G; genus WGA-3G. The sequence goes on along the minus strand of JAGFCB010000303.1, from coordinate 670 downwards.
TTGAAGGCGAGTTAGACGATAAACCGCCACATTTCTTGGAGGCACGACGTGGCGAACTTGAACAGTCGGAGATCCGCGGAACCTATGCGATCGCAGGACAGGGGGGCGGTGCCGACTACCGTCAGGTGTCGGACGAAGACGCACGGCTCGGTAGGGCGTATTATTACAATATGGTGAAGATTATCGATCAGCAGATGCACCGGATTCTGGAGTGTCTGGATGCGCGTGGGTTGACAGAAAATACGTTAGTGCTTTTTACGACCGATCACGGCGAACTGCTTGGTGATCACGGGCTGTGGATGAAGGGCCCGTTCCATTATGAGCAACTTGTCCGTGTGCCGACGTTGATGCGGTTTCCTGAAGCAATTCCAGCAGGACAATGCACACAGGCACTGTTCAGCCATGTTGATATTGTGCCGACAGTCTTGTCTGCGATTGGATTGCCGATCCCGTCAGATACAGATGGCGTAGACGCAATGCCGATGCTTACGGGTGAGACGGCATCTGTTCGTAATGATGTGCTGGTTGAATGTGTGGACGATCCACGGGGTTTACGGCTCAAAACGGTCGTAACCGATACGCGGAAGTTGACTTGGTATTGTGGGCACGCCTACGGTGAACTCTACGATTTGGAAAGAGATCCCGGTGAGCGGGAGAATTTGTGGGATAA
>JAGFCB010000138.1 GCA_022394775.1 Candidatus Poribacteria bacterium | reverse complement strand
ATTACATTACGAACTACGTTTCTGTTGGTTTTTTATAATATCTGATCGGAGTGCCTCGGTCAAAAGGTCGCGATGTGAACGATGGACAAAAAGGATCAACGCTACGCGCTCGGTTTAACCTTCCTTTTTCTGGCAGTGGGCGCGTTTACCGCGAGCCACCACGAGATGTGGCGGGACGAGATTCAGGCGTGGCTTCTTGCACGCGACAGCACCTCAGTCTTTAATCTTTTTGCGCACCTCAAATATGAGGGACATCCTAGCTTGTGGCATCTCTGTCTGATGCCGCTGAGTCGTATCACACATTCCCCGGTTATCATGCAGATGTTTCATCTCCTGATTACGGGTGTTACCGTCTATCTTTTCGTTCGCTACGCGCCTTTCAACTGGTTCCAAAAACTGCTTTTCTGTTTCGGTTACTTCGTTCTCTATGAATACGCGATTGTTGCCCGAAACTATGCCCTCGGACTGCTGCTGATAACCGTCTTTTGTGTGCTTTTCAAGGAACGTTACAAACGCTTTATCTGGGTCGGTTGCGTGCTGTTTCTCCTTGCGCATACCAGTGTCCACGCGTTAATCGTCACCGTAGGAATAGGCGTTGCCCTCTGTTGTGAATATGCCTCTGGTGGTAGGTTTCTTAGGTCCGTAAGCCAAGAGATTAACGTTATAGGAGATAAAAGACCTATCTGGATCGGGTTCGCACTTATCGGTGTCGGCGTTATTACGGCAGTTTTACAACTCAATCCACCACCAGATACAGGTTTTGCTGTTGCATGGAACTTTAACTTTGAAACGAAACGTGTGAACGATATTGTTAAACTGATTTCTCGTGCCTATCTCCCGGTTACCAGACCTGTATCCGGTTTTTGGGGTTCAAACCTACTCACAACCTATCCATTTTTCCTATCGATCCAGGTTTCACTCTGCTATTTCCTGATAATTTTCAGTTTGCTATTATTCCACAAACGTCCAACGGCGTTACTTATCTATCTCATTTCGACGTTTGGGCTCCTGACCTTTTTCTATGTTAAATATCACGGTAGTATTCGACATCACGGTTTCCTGTTCCTTACGTTTCTGATGTGCTGTTGGATTTACCGAGACTGTCCAGCGGTTAATCTCGGTAAGGCTGATCAAGAGGATAGGGATTCTGCGATAGATCGGGTTTTAAATAGGGCCGGGACGGTGCTTGTAACGTTGCTGCTTATCTGCCATGCGATCGGTGGTATGATAGCCGTCGGCATGGAGCATCGCCATGTTTTTTCCTATGGCAAACTGACAGCCGAATATATCAAATCACAAGGTATGCAAGACTTCCCGATGGTTGGGGATATTGATTATGCAGTTAGCACTGTTGTTGGATATTTGGAGGAACCGCGACACATTTACTATCCACGCGGCAGCCGGTTCGGCTCTTTTATCAGGTGGGACAAGGCACGCACGCATGATGCTCCCAATACACTCGTCATTGAAGCCGCGAAAACGCTGGGTGCCGAGAAAAATAAAGAGGTGCTAATTATCTTGAACCGTGCTTTAAGTGCGGAACTGCGTCAACAGCATAATCTCACTTCCGTAGCCAAATTTAGCGGTTCAGTCATCGGCGACGAAGGTTTCCATCTCTATTTAATGCCTTCCCCGTGACATGGTTTATTAGGGGCAATGTGAACGATGGACAAAAGGGATCAACACTACGCGCTCGGTTTAACGTTCCTTTTTCTCGCAGTGGGCGCGTTTACCGCAAGCCATCACGAGATGTGGCGGGACGAGATTCAGGCGTGGCTTCTTGCACGGGACAGCACCTCGATCTTTAATCTCTTTGCGCACCTCAAATATGAGGGGCATCCCGGTTTATGGCACCTCTGCCTGATGCCGCTGAGTCGTATCACACATTCCCCGGTTGTCATGCAGATGTTCCATCTCTTGATTACGGGTGTTACCGTCTACCTTTT
>JAGFCB010000190.1 GCA_022394775.1 Candidatus Poribacteria bacterium | reverse complement strand
CCCATTCTTTGCGTGAGTTCCCAGAGTTCAGGAATAACTTCATTTATTAACGGGGTGAAATAAAACTCGTGGAATCTCTTATGCGTTTCTATCGCTTTCTCCAGTTTATACGGTGTCTTTAAACTTGGAGATTCATCTGCAATTAGGCTTTGATTCTGCGTTTCTTGGTCAAGCAGGTGCGTGTTTTCCATCTCTACGGACAAGTATAAGGCTGATACCCAATGCTGATATAATTTTCCCAATTCCACAGTGTCTTTTTGAATGCCGGCCCCGTTTTCTTTGAAAGTCGGCAGGTGTAATCTGCCAATATAGTACATATCCTTGAAGGCATCAATGTCCAACCTGTTCTTGTGGACTTTAACAAAACTCTGCGTAGCGTCTAATCCGTAGTAGGCTTGCAAAATCATCTGTCCCCCCGGATGGATATGGTGAAAATCGGTTAAATCGTATACTTTGTTATCAATGGCCATCCAGCATTGCCCTGTAGGATCATTCTTTTGTGCGAGTTCTGAGACGCTAATGTCTTCCTCAGTAGGAGATGTGACAGAGGTGTTCGTGTAAACTTCCAGTTTGAGTGCCCCCGTAGAAAACAACTTCGCCAGATAGTCAGTGGCTCCAACTTCGCGTTCTGATGAGGAGCCGGGTAAGTTTTGATAAAAAACGTTTTTGAGAGACTCGTAGGCGGCTTTAGCAAACTCAGTCCGGCCGCAGATATACACATGGGGTGTTGCATTTTCATTCTGTAAAAATTGCCAAATTTCCTTGCTGATGTCAGCATCCGCCAAACACTCCTGGATGTGCCCTCTCGTTCCTTCGTGATAAAGAAATTGATGCCCCGTTTCCAAAGTTTTCTCCATGTCAACTTCAATATCTTCTCGCGAGAATTTAACAAACAGCTTGAGTCGCTCATTTACACAGGCATGGAGAAGATCTTCCTGATAGTGAAAATGCGCTCTGGAACGTGTAAAAAACATAAGAGACATATCTCCGGATTCAGAGTCTTTCAATCGTTCCAGAATGAATGAGCGAAACGGGCTTATTCCTGTTCCACCTGCGATCATCAATATCGGGGTCCGTTTGTCAATGGGTAAACTGAACCGTGGCGGATGCTCAATCCGAAACGAGATAGGTCTTTGGCTGTCTAAATTATCTGTCAAAAATTTGGAAGTCGTGCCGTATTTCATTTCTCCGTTGGATTGATATTCTACCATACCTACTGTCAGATGTAGTTCTGAAGCACCATCGGTTTCATCAGCATCCATCGCGGACGAAATAGAGAAGTCTTTGAAATTGAGGGGCGGAACGACCCGAGAGAGGTAGCCATTCGCAGTTGGTTTCGTGTCGATCAGTGTCCGTGGGTCAAAGCCTTCGCGGCTCAATTGGTTCAGCACTTCCCAAAGTTCCCAATTTGTGGTCGTCTGATGACGAAGTTCTTCGGCCAAAAATTTACTTTTATTCACCATATAAAGGGCGTGCGCGATGCGGGGATGAACTGGCCTTATCTGGGCATACCGCAAAAATACTTCCAACGGGAGAGAAACATCTGCAAAACCCAAACGTGCTATCATTGCTTCTTGCCACTCTTCAGATAAAACGATTTCCGCTTCAGTATCTCGTGCCCTTAAAGCCTGTAGTGTTTTATGGATAAGTGCATCGGTGTTTCCAGGCAAAATTAGGCAGCGGTCCCCTGGTTCGTATTTTATACCAGTTCCTTCTACATCTAAAACCACATGTTTTACGTCTGGGGCTCCTGCGGTGTGGGTTTGGCTGACCGATTTGATGTAAGCGAAATGCGTGCTTTCGGGGAAAGACTCGATGCGTTCTAAACGGGCAACCTCAAGTTCAGAGTCTACCTGATCGTGTTCTCTATCTTTAAATTTGCCTGCAAATCCACCTATGGTTATGCCTCTACCCATTTTAAAAGCAAGTTCCAAATACCCGTAGACTTTCATGCGGTGCCGTCCTAAGAACCCATTATTGCTCACATAGATATCTATTGTCTCTTGATAGAGGTTGTCCAGGATCGGATCATCCATTCTCCTGACGTATGCCCGTAAAGAAATTTCGGATACAGCCGCAATGAATTTCTGCCAGAAGATCGGATAAGTGGCACGCAGGGCTTTTATCTCGCTACCGAGGAAAGTTTCGTGTTTTGGGCGTTCTAAAAACGTGTCAAGGAGGTTAAAGATTGGAGACGAGGTGCCGCTGGGACCCAGAACATCCTCCCGAAAAGGCACGGCAAACGGGGCGACTGTCTTTGCCCAGGTGATGTGGTCAACGTAGTTTTCACTGAAACTATTTGGATTGATGTTGAATAGTGATTTATGTACTATCTTTTTTAAACAAGCGATGATAGCACTCAACGCAGTTTTTAATGCTTCGGGGTTGTTCTGCCGAATCGCTTCTTGCGCTTTGACAATATTGGGGACAATAGGCGCACAATGGGCTAAAATTTCCAATTGTGTGAGATAAAAAATCTGCTCGGACGGGTTGTTCACTGTCGGAAAAAGGAGTTCGAGATTGTTGAGGTCAAAGGATTCCTCCGGTCCCTTGAATTGCCAATTGTAAACAATGAGATCTATGTAGGACAGGACACCGAGCGGGCGCTGCAATCTCCTTTGGACCGTTTCCCAGGGGTCTCGCAATTGCGGAGGTAGCCCATTCTCTGGCAGTTCTGATCGGACGTAATAGTAGGCGTGAGACAATATAGACAGCAGACTACAAGCCCTGATGAGGTAACTATCAGCCAAGTGCTTCGTGTCTGCTTCTAAAATAGGTAACTGCTCAATGAGGTTACGTAAACGGAGCGATGAATAGTGATTGGGTAACTCGGCAACAAGATTCTCCCACACATCAAAGTAAGGTGGCAATCGCTGAGTTGTTGGATTTAGAGGAACAAACCCTCTATTGCTGGAAAGAAATCCAAGGTTCTCATGTCCGAGTATTGTATTGGTATCAGACGCAATGTCCAAAACGATTCGCGATGGCGTTGCTGCGTTTGGATCAGTTTCGAGTTGGTAAGCCTTAGATTCCCGCATGAGTTCCTCCGGTATGCGTCGCTTGAAAAGTTGTGGTTCATACGTTATACGACCAATATTCCGAGCATCGTTAAGTCGTAGTAGGGGCGTAAAGGGTGTTCGACATGTTTACGTTCGGTAATATCAATATCAGGCACGTTATTTTTACTAACCCCGCCCCTCCCAATTAACAAGTTAGTTGTTTGGTAATGTTTTGTCAAGTTAAATTTATAGTAAAGCCAGAAAATACATTTACACTTGTGGCATAGGAATTGTTGGTTCCTGTGTCGTCAGACACAAAACTTCACAATTCACACGACCATACGAGTGTATAAGTAATTGAGGGTGGTGCATTATTCGAAACGTTAGGATATGCAACCACCGTAGGGGCGAGGTTCCCTCGCCCTTTGGCAGATCTGCTATCCGTTCACCTTACGGGTTGGGAGACCCAACCCCTACGAGTCATATTTATGCACCACCCTCAGGTAATTACGGAATCTACTATAATTGTCGACTTCGCTGTTATTGTGTAACGCTTAGGATTTTGCAAGTCAAACTCCCATTAACGTTACTCCAAACGAGTTTCAAAAAAGTTGCACTTTTCTGCAATTATATCCATAATTATTTTCACACAGTAGACTCGTAGGGGAAATGTCGGGGCTACCGCGAAGTGTAAACTTATTTTCGGATTCTACTATTTTTTACCCCGCCAATACCTTCACCTTAGCGAAAAAATAGTTGACGAAATAGGGCATTATATCCCAAAGTTATGTGTGAACCACTCTAACTTATAGTAAAACCTACAATTAACGAGACATCCAATGCAGGCTGGGTTCCAAGCCCAGCCTGCATTGGGGTAGGTTTGTTATTTTTTAAGTGTTGATTTATTTTCCGGTTTTACTATAGAAAGGATATTCGCCCATGCCAGAGATTCTAACATTTTTTTCGTTTTCAGTCAAAAGTTATCTTCAACAACGCCAGAGGCATTCAATTGTTGGTGGGGCTTCACATCATAATTGTTCAGAAGTTAGGCTAAATGTTTTGGAGACAGCGTCTGATGTAAGGGACATCATCTACCCACAGCCCGTCAACGCCACCTGCCTTATGTGTGGATACCGCCCAAGCAACATCCTTTTCGGTCTGTATGAACCCAGCTTCCACAACAACCCCGTTTTCCTGAAGTTGCTTGACCTGCCGCGTAACAGCGTGGGTGAAAATGTTACAGAGCGCGAAGTGGTTAATTCGGCTCCATCCAAAGATGATTCGGTTTGCATCAATAGCAGTGGCAGCCTTTAGAAAATTCGCCAACGGGTTAATGAGAATCGCGCTTGTCCGTAATTTCGGTTCTAAACGTTTTGCATCAATAAGCAGCTGCTTATGAAAGTAAAAAGTGAGGATATTGGTGAGATGGACAACTTCAAAATGCCGAATCCGTTCTATGATGATAGGGAGTATCTCTGGTGTGTCCGATTTCGGTTCAATGAAGCACGGCATCTGATGCTCGCGTGTAAATCGGAGGGCATCATCAAGGTGTGCAACCGGCTCATCAGAGGTTAGCATCGTCAGTTGTTGTACCTCTTGCCAAGTGAGTTCACTGAGCGGTATCGAACAGCCCGTGGCTTTCCGAATATCGTCTCGGTTGAAGTCGACATGGATCAACACGGGTTGCTTATCCTGCGTGAGACAGACATCGTATTCATATCCATCGGCACCATCTGCCAATGCCTGCTTGAAGGAAGCGAGTGTATTTTCAGGTGCGCGCCCCATACCACCACGATGTGCTAAGAGTTGAATCTGCATAGTTATTACTCAACGATTTTCTGCCGGATGTTCTCCGAAGCTTAGCAATGCTCTGTGCAGGTTTATACACTGAGGAAGATTCATATTCAGTGCCTCAATTGTTGCTCTGCCTATTTGTGTGCGTCCAATAATAGATAGAAGGTCATCGCTCCACTGAAAATGGCGATGCCATTGCTTGAGGCGAGGATTGAAAAGTGAGACTCTCCGTCCTGTTAGCGGATCGTGTGCATGCGTTTTCACGTGTTTATGATTGTTGCACCGCGGGCAGGCCCACGCCAAATTATCCAATATACTTTCACCCCCAGTACTTTGAGGGATGATATGATCACAGTGAAAAGAAGATGTAGCGAAGCTATCAGGGACTCGACAGTATTCGCAAAATCCCTCGGCACGCTCTTGAACACGGCGGCGTAAGGGTGTAGAAATACGTTCAGAAGGCACTGTTTTCTATTCTTCTCCTCATCATGGTACCTCAGAGTGACCTTTTTGCATAGATTCCTCAGGGAATTCCGGTTCATCAAAATGAGATACGAATACTCCTAACTCTCCCATAATTTCTTGTACAGGTTTGCCCCAACGTTGCACTAAGATCGCTAAGGCTTCAAGACGTTTGACATTCATAATTTCTAATTTTCTGAGCAGTTCTTCATACGCCTGCTGCTCGTCATCGCTTAAAGTTTCATCTTCACGCTTGTGCCGTAACTGCCAATAACGCCGATATGCTTTTTCAGGCAATTGCGAATTCTTCCTTATAAACGCTACCACTTCCGCATCTGTGGCATCGGGATCGACATCTTCGCCCCCCGCGACTTCTTGTTGTTGCTGCCATTCTGTAAACTTTCGCGTGAACTCATCTAATTCCCCAGGCGATAACTGCCTGACACTATTCAACAAATGTTCAACCTTTAGGTGTGTTGGATTCTCAATACTTGCCATTATTATTTCTCCTTAGAGGTTTCATAATGTTTTCGGCACAACTCGCGCTTACCGGTAATGTCTATATGCTATAAGTTTAACACAGATTTCAGTAGACTGCAACGTGCCGCAAGTGAAACAGGTACCGCCTTAACTTAATCCGCTTTGTGCCACATCTGCTCGAAGTTATCTTGCGGGGTAAAACCTAAGATCCGTTTCGTTTTGACATTCGAGAATTGCTGATGCGGCAAATCTGCGAAAATATTAAAAATCTCACAACGCGACGGGAGGGCCTCCAGATCAATCTCCAAGCCGAGTCGGAACGCTTCACCTGCATCCCGCCAACTGACGGAAAATGGGTTAAGATCTGTACCTTCCGCTGTGTCTTCGTGTTCTCGGAAACTGAGGAACAGATAGCAGAGAACATAGATGTCGTAATGCTCGGTGAAAACCTTACAGATTTCCTGTCCTAATCCTTTCGTCAACGGATAGAGCCCAGTGCTTGTGTGGGGTGGGACATCCGGGTTAATTTCATAATCGTAGGTCGTATAATCATCACCTTGAATCGTGAAATGCGGTCCAGTGTTGATGACACGGCGGATCCCGTGTTCAACAGCGGCGCGCATCATGTTATAACAGCCACGCGTGCTGACATCAAAAGCCAATTGTCCATCGTGCCGGAGTACAGAGCAGTTGAGAATCGCGTCCACTCCTTCAGTAGCGCGCATGACCTGATCCAACGAACCGACATCAATATGCATCGATTCGTGTTTTGTCTCAATATCGTTGATGTCTGTGACACGCAGCGTATAGTAAGGTTCCAACGCCTTGACGACATGCGGTCCAAGATAACCGTTACCACCTAAAATGAGAACTTTCATGCTACACCTCCTTAGCCTGTGAGGGCACGAATTGTGGATCAAAATTCAGATGTCCCTTGGCTTTCCCAACTGAGAAACGGGCACCGGGAAACTCCGACTGGACATGAAAGATTCGCCACGGGGCTGGAGACTCCAGCGCGCCTTGGAAAGCCGTAACTGCATCGTTCATCTCAAGCCACATACTTTTTTCATGGGGGGCGTGTTCGGCGGTTGCTGCGGCATCAGCCGTGATGAGATTGCCGAGGCGGAGGCATGTTACGTCAATCTTACCTTCGCGACCGAATTCGCGACACGTAAATTCACCGAGATGTTTTGACAGCACAAAACTATCAACTGACGGACGCGGTCGCCAACTCTCAGTGACTGTCCAATCTTCGCTGTGTTGCTCAAAAAGGCGGAGCGTACTTGCGTAAATCACATGCTTCACGCCTTCCGCCGATGCTGCCATCAGTAGGTTATAGGTGCAGCGCGTCTGGTAGTCAATCGCATAATTATCTGGCTGATCGGCTTCAGCAAGGAGATGCGACGGGACTTCGGCGATGTGCATAATAGCATCTATGCCACGGACGAGTTCGTTGGTCGATTCGTCGTGTCCGAGCTCGCTTTGCACGAACGTTCCTTCAGGATTTTCAATAGGATACAACTCTGTTAAGCGGAGCGTATGCGTTTTCGCCAACGTTCCGGCTACGTTGCGCGCCAGTTCTGAACCGGCGGAGGTAATCAAGATGTTCATGTTTTTAAATATTTAGGTTTTTACTCCGATTTTTCCGTTGTCAAAATCGGGTTTCTGATGAGGATATACAACATCAGGTGATCAAAGGTTTAAGTGTCTATAAGGCACGAAAAAACTCATCCGTGAACTGCGTCTACAAAGCATCCCGAATTTTTGTCGCGATGTTGCCAATCTCTTCCATATCTCCCTCGCTCGGTCGCCAGGGTAAGCGAAGTGGATCGCCTTCCCAGCGCGGGATTAGGTGCAAATGGAAATGGAAAACGGTTTGAAACCCTGCAGCTTCATTCGATTGAAAGAGGTTCATCCCGTCAGGGTTCAATGCCGTTCGGATCGCGTTTGCGAGCGGAATAGCGGCTTGCATAATTTTGCTGCCAATCTCTGGAGGCATATCAAAGATATTTCGGTAGTGTCGCTTCGGTATCACGAGGGTATGCCCTGGATTTGCCGGGGCAATATCCATAAACGCGAAAACGTGCGCATCTTCATACACCTTAACTGCCGGAATATTACCAGCAATAATCGCACAAAAAATACAATCCATAATATCGCTTCCTTACACTAAATCTTGGCAGCCATTTTAGCAAATTTGGCATAGAAAATCAATCAGAAACTTGTTCCAAAAATCGGAAGCGTGATACACTTACTCATAGCAAAATCAACAATTACCTGTACACCAGAAGATTAACAAGTTTATAAACTGAGACTGGATCTGAACTCATGCCCCTTTTCACTGAAAAATTGTGTCATTGCACAATTAAAAATATAGGAGCGTCAAAATGAAACCTATTTTCACCCGTCTGCTCATAGCACTGTTCAGTACTTTCGTCAGCCTTCTCCTTTTTTCAGGTTGTGCCAGCAAAAACACTAAAATTGAGGTATCCGAAACGCGTTCTGTCAATGGACAAACTATCGAATTTTCTGAAGATCAAAACTCGAAGGCAAATCAACCGAAAGAAGATTTTATCATCGGGTTCAATCCGTTCAAAGATGACCCAGATAACCCCAGTCCACACAACCCACTGGTGAAGAAATTTGGGGACATTCCGCAAGTTCGGACCTATATACGGCTACAACGGAAATATCTAAGTGGGAAACCGCTGACAATCGATGAAGCGATTGACCTGTTTGCTGCAGACCTACACCTGTATCCACGGCAACAAAGGACGAAAAGGTGGCTAAATTATTTCAAAAAGCGTAAAAAGGAATTAGCAAAGAGCGGAAAGTTAGATGAATTTGAATGGAAGTATACTGGATCAACAAACCTTCACCGCGGCATCAAAACAGAGGTTCGTCCTGATGGCAGCAAAACTATATATGATCCCCGTGTGGAAGGTGTGATAGAGGTTCCACCACAAGCGAAATCGCCGTACCTGGACGAAGAGGAGGAGAATGAAAAGCCTTAGCAGGATTATCAAGGTCGCCTGTAGGCAGCTTTCACCCTGCTCCACTTAAGTCAAGCTTAAAAGTGGCACTGCGTCAGGAGGCAATCTTGGGTGTATTTTTTAGTAGACTACAGGATCTGCCGTAGTATACTTTGATTGTTATTTTCGTTTTGGAAGGGCATTGATAGCATACCATAACAGCGTTGCAAGTGTGCGACGCTCATGATTTCTCGACCGCGAACGTCTATAGTGATTACTACCGTGCCGGCATCCCATAGCATTATAGAGTGTGGTTTTTTTGACTCTCATCAATTTTAAGGCTTTCAAAGCCGCTAGTTTTGGCATTGCTCAATCCTCCAAATGTTCCAATTTGTAGAATTTAACGGAAAAAAAGCAGATCGGGTACAAATATAGGCGTGGAAATCCACACCTGTTGACCCATCACCATAAAACTACGAACAGTCTCTCAATATTGTGTTCAGACGCATAACAGCGGATAAGGTTTAGATAATTTATAGGGCTTACGTATTCCGTCTTACGCCTGCTTTTTAGTACCACATCGCTTTATTGACGACGTTTTTCAACGGTTCGCCTCCAGCGAACCGCCGCGCGTTTTCCAAGAACAACTCAAACCGCCGCGCTTCAATATTCTCTGCATCCTTGACAGCGATATGTGGTGTTATTAACACATTCGGCAATTGCCATAACGGACTTTCAGCAGGCAACGGCTCAATTTCAAACACGTCCAAACCACATCCAGCGATGATACCCTGTTCAAGTACGGAAACGAGGTCAGCAAGTTTTGTTGTTTTGCCGCGTCCGATATTGATAAAGTAACCAGTGTTTTTCATCAAGGAGAAACGCTTTTTATGCCACATGCCCTCGGTTTCAGGTGTGTGGGGGGTCGTGGTTATTACAAAATCGGCAAACGGAAGGAGTGTGTCCAGTTCCGATGGATCGTGTTTCTCCACAAAAGGCATTTCATATTCCCAGCGGGTATCAACACCGATCACTTTCATCCCGAATTCGTTACAAAGACGGGCAGTCTCATGCCCGATACCACCGACACCGACAATCAGTGCTGTCGCCTGCGTGAGGTCAATATATCCACTTTTGCGGGCATCTTTACTCCATGTTCCTTCACGTTGTGTGTCCATATAATAGGGCAATCCACGCGAAAGCGCAAGCACAAACATCATGATATGCTGTGTGATATGGTCGTTATAGATACCGCGCGGGTTACAGACAACGACCGGATGTTCAATCAGTGCGGGATAATAGTAACCCGGAAACGGACCTGCGGCAGGGTTCTGTAGCCATCGAAGATTTTTTGCTAACGGTAGCTGTTCAGGGGACACCCAACCGTAGACAGCATCTGCATCCGGAAGGTGTTCCACTACTGCGTCATCTGTCTCTGGCAAGACAACGGTGTATGCGGGTAATTCGTTGTGAAGACGTTCAGCCCATTCGTGTGACTCCGCGTTCTGTGGAGGCATGATTATGAGTTTAGGCACAGTATCAGTCCTTGGGATTATATGATTTTTCATATTTTCGCTTGAAATTTACACGGAAAATATGTTATGATTAGGTATATTAGCCCCGAGCACCATGTTGGAAAACGTTCTTGACAGGAGACTAATTTATTTTTTACTTAATCCAACTAATGATGAGTCCGATGAGGCTTCCAATACCGACGACAATACTAATACCGATAGCAAGGTTCGCGCGGTGCGTTGACGCTAACTCAGAACGCCCCTCCATTTTTCCCTTTATCCAACCTACGTCCTGCTCAAGCGAACCAAGGCGATCATTCACGCGCTCAAGACGAGCATCCACGCGCTCCATCCAACTCAAGACGAGTTTTTGAAATTCTTGGTTATCCATGTGTAACTCCCTTATATGACCGAAAATCTAAAACGAACTCTATCAGAATTTTAGCACAATTTCATGAAAATGCCAAATTGTTTTCTTCCTACATCTCGGTGAAAACGGAAAGGCGTGATTTATGGAAACGCCCTTAAAAATCAACTTCGACAAAGGCACCCTCATCCTACAGAACGTCCCAGAGGCACTCGAATCGCAGCTGCCAGATCTCCGTTGGGACGAGCGTACCCTCACCTTCCGCGCGCCCGCCTATCGCTATCGGAAGATTGTCTCGCAATTGCGTGCGCACGACGTTCCGTATCAAGACACGGCAAGGCAATTCACAACAGAACCCTTCACGCACCAAAAAACGATTTCACCTTACCCTTATCAGAGTGAGGCAATTGACGCTTGGCATGCCAACGGCAAACGCGGGGTCGTATGTCTCCCTACGGGTGCAGGTAAAACCTTCATCGCAATTTTACTCATCGCTGATACACAACGCCCAACACTCGTACATGTCCCGACAATTGATCTCATGCACCAGTGGCATACAGTGTTGACGGAACACTTCGGACAAGAGATAGGGCTTTACGGTGGCGGTCAGCACGAACTGCGAGATATTACGGTAACGACATATCAATCCGCTGTCATGCACGCGCCGCATTACGGCAACCGGTTCGGGTTCGCCATTTTTGACGAATGCCACCACCTACCTGGGGAACAGTATCAATATGCCGCGATCAGCAGCATCGCCCCTTTTCGGCTGGGGTTAACAGCCACACCTGAACGGGTTGATGGAAAAGAGAGCCGACTCTACGCACTCGTCGGTGAATGCTGTTATGAAGCGCAGGTGCAGGAGCTCTCAGGGAAAACGCTCTCCGAGTACCGCGTTGTGACGATTGCAGTTGAAATGGAAGACACCGAACGAGTCCAGTATGAAGAAGCGCGCAGTGCTTACTTAAATTTCCTCAAGCAGGCGAGAATTAATATGGGGACACCGCGTGGATGGCATACATTTCTCTGGAAGGCTTCACAAACCGCCGAAGGACGTGCCGCTTTCAAAGCATATCTCACGCAGAAGCAACTCAGTTTTGCCTCCACCACCAAACAAGAATGGGTGTGGAAACTGATCCAGCGGCATCGCGGCGATCGGATGCTTATTTTTACGCAAGATAACGACACGGCGTATCAACTCGGTACGCGTTTTTTTCTCCCAGTGCTAACACATCAGACCAAACTCAAGGAGCGGAACGCCTTTTTAAACGGGTTCCGAGATGGCACCTATTCTATCTTGGTTACCTCAAAAGTTCTCAATGAAGGCGTAGACGTGCCGGAGGCGAACGTCGCTATTATCGTCTCAGGAAGCGGGAGCGTTCGGGAACATGTGCAGCGCCTCGGACGTATCCTCCGCAAACGTGAGGGTAAACAGGCGGTACTTTACGAACTCATCTCCAAACAGACGGGTGAACATTTTGTTAACAAACGACGCAGACAACATCACGCCTATCAGACCCCTTAAAAATTCGCATCGTCTAAAATAGCGTAGCTCGTAATGAAGCAGATCGCTTATGGGCGAGTACACCGCAAAATGGAGAGCGGATTCGAGAAAACAATGCTAAAGTCCAAACTACGTTATTTATAGTAAAACCTGTAATTACCTATACACTCCGACCGCTGGCGAGGATTGTATCC
>JAGFCB010000254.1 GCA_022394775.1 Candidatus Poribacteria bacterium | reverse complement strand
GGGTATCAGTTATATAAAATCAGGAAACATTCTATTCAACGATGTAAAAAGCTTTCTGACATAACTGAAAGGAATTTCCTTCTTGTCAAAGAGCATTCTCGGGCTTTTTCCAGAATTTTGCCGTGGTTAAAGTAAAAGTAAATTCACCTTGACCTGTGTTGTGCTATTTTAACCACGGATCCGCTTGCCCATGCGAAGGGTTACGGGTCCGTGTATCAATTTTAGGGGTTAAGCGTTCCTCTTAGAGTCCCCCTGATAAGGGGGATTTAGGGGGTTAATTCAGACTGACCGTCCCAACACTGGATACGCTGGATCGTTATATCCTTTTCCAGTGTGTTCTCCGGGTGGCACGAGTTGGTTAATAGCAGTTTCATCGGCTTCCGTTAACGTGCAATCTAAGCACCCCAGGTTATCCTCAAGTTGTTCCATCGTGCGCGGTCCAATAATAACGGAAGAAATCGTCGGGTTCGCTAACACCCACGCCAATGAAAATTGGGTCAACGTTTTGCCGTGCGCGTCTGCCAGTGGTTTGAGTTGTTGTGCGACTTCGTAACTCTCTTCGCGGAGTTCAGTCTGTAAAATCCGTCTGTCTTTTCGTGCGGCTCTCGAACCTTTGGGCGGTTTTTCTCCGGACAGATACTTGCCCGACAGCACACCTCGCGCCAACGGGCTGTACGGCACAACACCGACACCATATTTCTCACAAAACGGCAGCAACTCCACCTCAGCGTCCCGATTGACGATATTATAGAGCGGTTGAACGCACACAAATTCTTCCAGTCTCTGTTCTCTGCTTGTCCAGAGTGCTTCACAGACGCGCCACGCCTCAAAATTGGAACACGCTATGTAACGTACTTTTCCCTGTCTCACACAATCGTCCAAAGCCCGTAACGATTCCGCAATTCGCGTAGAGGCATCCCACCGATGCAAATAATACACATCAATATGATCCGTATTAAGGCGTTTGAGACTCGCTTCAACGGCTGACATGATATGAAATCGGTGTGAACCTGCGTCATTCACATCTTCTCCCATAGACCCATGTACTTTCGTAGCGATGACCCATTTCTCTCGGTTTTCGCGAACCGCTTTCGCAATAACGCGTTCGGATTCTCCGTCGTTATAGACATTCGCGGTGTCCATAAAGTTGATGCCTGCGTCCAACGCCTTGTGGATAATCCGGATCGAATCCCTTTCGTTTGTCGGTCCGCCGAACATCATCGTACCGAGACAGAGCGGTGAGACTTTTACGCCCGCGCGTCCAAGTGTCCTATATTCCATATCATTTCTCCTTTACAAGAGGTTTTCAAAGTTCACACTGCTTTTAGCATATTCTAAGTGAGGGTAGATTGGTGTAGGAAACCTCTTAACTGATAACCGATAACTGAAAACTGAAAACCATTTACGCCATTCGTATCCCACCGTTAACATCCAGTGTCGCACCCGTCACATAACGCCCCTCTTCCGAGGCGAGAAACAGGATGGTACTCGCAATCTCCGAGGCATCGGCGACGCGTCCTAATGGAATCTGGTCTGTCATATCTGGGTGGTTTTTCGCCATCTCCGTTGCTGCTACACCTGGTGCGATGGAGTTCACCGTGATGCTGTACGCTCCAAGCACACGTGCCAACGATTTCGTCAAACACATGACTCCCGCTTTTGAGGCAGAATACGGCGCAGACGCGACCAATCCACCGACCTGTCCTGCCAACGAACCGAGGTTGATAATCCGTCCGGACCGTTGTGTCTTCATCGTCTCCATCACTGCCTGAGAACAGAGGAAGGGACCCTTGAGATTTACCGCCATCATCCGATCCCATTCCGCTTCGGTGCATGCGTCTATTCGGGTATAACTGAAAATACCGGCGTTGTTGACCAAAATATCAATGCGTCCAAATGTCCCAAGTGTCTGTTGAACCATTCCACGTACGGAGTCGCCATCTGCCACATCCGTTTCGATCACGAGGCATTGTCTACCGAGTGCTGTTATTTCTGCTGAAACCGCCTCTGCGTTCGCTATATTCACTTCAGGGATGACAACATCCGCACCTTCTCTCGCGAACGCGAGGCATGTTGCTTTTCCAATGCCCCCTCCGCCACCTGTAACAATCGCAACCTGCCCTTCTAAACGCATCTCTGTTCTCCTTTATCTGTTTTTTTAAAGTGCCATCGAGTCCGGACCGCACTTTTTTTCGTCCTTGCAAAATTGCAATAAATGTAGTAATATAATTTTACTAAAGTTTGGATAATTTTTCAAAAGTGAGTTCCATATAAGCAATGGGTTCATCATATCTGTTCAATGCAAGGAAATTAAGACCTAACACAATACAGACAGAGAACCTCCTTGCTCCAGTGGAGCAACATATCTATAGCAGCAAGATGGGCGAAGACTTCCGCTCCAACGGAGCGGTATGTGGATATTACACATAACACTCCGCTGGAGTGTAAAAGTTGGACATGCCATTTCTATAGATATAGCGCTTCTCACGCAACACGAATTGTCCAAACTTTAGTAATCTTATTATCACACGAAATTTGGAAAAAGTCAACAGGTTTGATTGGTCAGGGGTGTGTAAAGTTTTAAAGGCATATTGTTTTTTTAGTGGACAGGTTTGCGGACATAGCACTCCGCTGGAGTGCAAGAGAAGCGAGCTATCTCTTTCTATAGATATATTGCTCCGCTGGAGCAAAGAGACTTCTTGGAGGTCGGTGTTCTCCTCACGCCAGAGGCGTGATATATCTGTAGGGGTAGATGTCAACGATAAAGGCACTCCAGCGGAGTGCTATGTTTTAGATCGTTCCGATATGGTAACGCTGCCAGAATATTTACACACCCTCAGCGAATGTTGGCGTTGACAATTAGACTATTAGCGTGTACAATTAAGGTACTAAATCTTGTTCAGGATTATTTCATTTTCCTTCCCAGAACTAAAAATAGGAGACAAAAGATAGTGAAATCAAAAAAGATAAAAGCAACATACAGAAACGGCGTAATTGAACCGTTGGATAGGATTGACCTACCCGAAGGACAGGAACTTGAGGTCGAATTCAGCGTTCTCCAAAAAACGCCTCGTGAACTTTCTCGCGAAGCAAAAACAGAATTGATTCAAAAGATGAGTGGGTCTATGAAAGGAACATGGGGAAGCACGGTCGAAGAAATTGATGCTTATATCAAATCAGAAAGGCAATCATGGGATCGAGAATTTTAGATTTCCCTACAGCAAGTTCTCACGTGCCATCGGTGTTGTTGGACACCTCTGTTCTCATATACTACCTTGAAGGGATTGAACCGTACAATCTTCTGGCAAAGGAAATATTCCAAGATGTTGTTGATGAAAACATCAGAGGCTTTCTCTCGGTGATATCGATAACTGAATTTGTAGCGAAACCACTTATAACTGAACACGCAATAGACGTTGAAGATTTTAAGCAGTTTCTCGGATCATTACCAATTCAGGTACTTGAACTTAACTATGAGACAGCAGAGCGAGCCGGTAAACTCCGATCACAATATCCGAGTGTTCCAACACCAGATGCTTTAATTGTTGCAACCGCGTTAGAAAATGATTGCGATGTATTTGTTACGAACGACAAACGCCTAAAAAAGTTAGAAGTTTATGGAGTCACGATAATTGTGCTTAAGGATTTTATTCAGTCACATTGATAATTACACACCCAATCCCCCGTCGTTTTCTTGATATTTAGACTTGAAACCCTCCTAACTTAATGCTATACTTGTTTTAAGTTTTACCAAAGACGAAATAGCCCCAGAACAACCTCAGCCTTCCGTTAATAAATCCTAAAGTTTGGGCACTTTTCTGTGTAGCATAGGCTGTTAGCCTGTGCCTGTAAAATATACTGTTAGTTTCCTGTACCACGGTCCAAGAGCCTGCGCTATTTTTCGGCAAGTTCCGTGCAGTGTCTAATTCGGAAAAAAATCGCTTGCTCCTTAAGAATGCGAATAAATCATGAAAAACAAATCTTCCGACAACACCTCGAACATAGATAATTCGCCTGAACACAATCAAGAACCTACAGAAAAAGGCGAAATCAAACTTCTGGATGTCGTCGCGCTCACACAGGATTTTCCTGAGCATAATCTCAAGCGCGGAGACATCGGCACAGTTGTCGAAATCCTTTCAAACGGCGAAGCATTCGAGGTCGAATTCAGCGATGACAACGGGCAAATGTATAAGTGTCTTAGTTTCCCTACATCTCAATTAGAGGTACTTCATGAAGAAAAAATAAAAGCAGATTCCAAGCGTCAAGCAACCGATTCCATAGAAGGATATCGCTACCAGATCTTGCACAGTGTGAATGCTTGGCTGGACCTTGCCGACAACGATATTCTTTATCTTGAAGTTGCGGAAGATTTTGATATAGAGTCAGATGGTACGTTTACGGCAACGCAAGTCAAACACACGCAAGACAATATAACACTCAGGTCTCAGCAGGTAATTGACGGGATTAACAACTATTGGAAACTGCGGACTAACAATCCAGATCGGCGTGTAAAATTCCGTCTTCTCACAAAATCCAAAATAGGTAAAGAACAAGGTAATCCACTTGGAACGGATAAACCAGGTCTTGAAGTATGGAGCCGTTGTTCCGGTGATGAAGCAGCTATCCAAAAAATATCAGACTTTTTACAGATTGACGAAAAAATATCAGAGGAAGTAAACGATTTTCTGAAGGCATCATCACCTCAAGAAATTTATGAGAAACTCATTGAACCCATTACTTGGGACACGGATGGGAAAAATATCGATTCCATAGAGCAAGAGATAAGCGAAAAATTGATTAATCATGGGAAAGAAAACAAAATTTCACCTTTTTATGCCAAGAAAATCTTTGCTCCTCTTCTCACAGAAGCCTTCACGGTCGCAACACGAAAGGATAATCGTAAACTTACTAAAGCACGTTTCCGTGAAATTTTTGAAGAGCAAACGACAGAAAGGGTTTCAACTCAGCATTTGCGGGACCTGCAAATGCTGGCAACACAGGCCGTAAGGGACGATACCGCCAGTGCGGTACCTACCGACGATCCATCTGATGTTACGATTGAATCATATTCACCTACACACACTGTTATCCCTCCGCTTTATCCCAATGTTTTCCGGAGAACAGACCTACTAACAAGTATCCAAACTAAACTCCAATCTGACGGTATAGTCGTAATCCAAGGAGGCGTGGACACAGGGAAAACAACTCTTGCAAAATTGACCGCAAACTCTATAGATAGTGCCTGTTCTTGGTGGAGTTTCACAAATAAAGATTCATCTCATATCGTTCAAGAGCTGCAGCGACTTGCTATTGCAGTAATTAATCAATCTGTACAAGTCAACGTTGTTCTCGATGACTTGAATTTACAGCCTCAAGAGTTGCGAGGCTATGAAGAAATTTTGGGTACTGTGATTTACAGGATACTTGAACGTGGTGCAAAATTGCTGATCACAAGTCAACATAAACCACCGCCCAATCTCATCCGCAGCCTCGGCGTATCATCTTCCGTAACCATCAATGTCCGGGACTTTACTGAATCTGAAATAAGGCAATTTGCTGAAGAAATGGGATGTCCTGCTAATGACATAGACACTTGGGTAACATTAATTCAAGCACATACCGGCGGGCATCCGAGACTTGTACATGCTTGGATCGTCCGATTGCAAGAGGAAGATTGGGCAGAACAGAAGATAATCACAAGTATCTTACAACCCCCCGAAGAGGTGAAAGAAGAGCGTGAAGCAGCACGACTATTGCTTACAGATTTGCCAAAAGATCGTCGGGAATTTCTCTATAGACTTAGCTTGATGTCTATTGGGTTTAGGAAAGATTACGCACTGAACGTGGCAGAAATACCGGAACCTATACCCCACCCAGGAGATGTTTTCAGTCAACTGGTTGGTCCTTGGATAGATCAAGTTAGTGAAACCTATTATACAGTCTCACCTTTATTGACTGACGCAGCCAAAGAGGTTTGGTCCGAGAGCAGAATAAAAGATCTCCACGCTTACATTGCGAACGCAATCCTCAAAACAAAGAACCTGAACATGACAGAAGCGTGGGCTGTGCTCACACATAGTATGATTGGACAAAACAGAGGAGGATTTATTTCTGTCATTTATGCCCTGATGACTGCTCAAGAGGACGATTGGGAAAACCTCTGCCAAGAATTCTCGTGGTTAGTAAGCATTAAAACTGATCCCCATGAAGAATTATTCCCAGGTGATGCCTTTGTAAATCAAATGTTTCGATCATTGCAGTATCGAATTGCAGTTGAGGTAAGACCAGAGTTAATACCAAAGATACTTGAAATTTGGGATAAAGAAACCAAAGCTTATGAGCCCCAGCAGTCATACTTGCTGTCACGTCTCATGTTAGCAACAGAAATACTCAAATATAATCAAGTGACACTACCAGCCAAGAAACTGGTAGGTTATCTTAAAGAAATTACTGATATAAAAAACATGGACAAAAAGGTTTGGAAGTCATACTTTAATTCCATGGAAAAATTAAAAGAAATAAACATTGATGAATCAAACTTTTTCAGTTTCCTATTTAGTTGTATCTATATGCGTCCAGAAATCAACACTGTTTTCCTCAATGAACTTATTGATACACTGGATAAACTTGATCCAAGAATTAGAACGTTATTATTGGTTGACTTTGAGAATGATACCGTACAATCACAACTTTTGAATAATGGAGTTTGGTTAACAGAGGAAAAACTTGAAAATCCTAATTGGATAGGATGTCTTGAAACTTTTGATAATGTAATTGAAAAAACTATTGCATGGGGTTATCCATATATCGCTGCTGCATCAGCAAGGATTAAAGCCATTACCCATGACGAAGAATTGAACGACCCAGATACCGCTCATAAAGTTCTTCGAGATATTATATCAAAACTTGGTCCTTTACCAACGATAGAAGAAGCACAAGCAGTCGTATACTTTAACCGGAAATGCTACAAAGACGCACTCAATATTTATGAACGTATTCTCCCAAAATGGAATCCACCTTCGGAGCAATTAAACATCGGGCCTTTAGAGGAATATCGGAGAGCCGCTATATGTGCAGCCTACTTGGGCGATTGGAGAAAAGCAGCTGCCTTTTTTGAAGATGGGGCGAAAAGAGTTCGACAGGTTGAAAACACTGAAAGATATATTGGTTTGTATGCAGATGCAGGATTTGCCCACTTTAAAGCAGGCAATATGTTGAATTGCCTAAAGATGCTGAATCTGGCGTTGCAAAAATTTGAGATGCTTCCTCAAAATAATACAGACATCAAGTATTCTACCTTAAAGAAACGCTTAATGTATGCCACAGGATGGATGAATGTGTCTGGTGGTAAAAATTATCCTTCAGAACTTGCTGAACCTCCAATAGGATTCTGTAGTGATCCAAGAACAAACGAAAATTTTTTAACGTCTCCTGATTTTCCAATAGGATTCTCCTGGCTCAATTTAGCACTTATTGAGTTCAAATTTGGGCACGGAACGGCCATTTTGGAACATGTACTACAGAGCTTAGACCGAGATGCACACCCAACATTAAATTACTTCATCTCCACTTTTGAGTTGCAACATGACTTTAGAAACAAAATGTTTGATGACCTGCCACAACGTATACATCAATTGGCGAATGCGCGTAAATCAATGGAGAAGCACAACCAAAGTGACGAAGGGATTGCAGAACATGGAATTAATCCTACACCTACTGCCGATCTACTCAATCTCAATTCTGTTGAGAACATCACTGCTTTGTTGGTAGCATCCGTCCTTGTTCAAATACCAACGAATGTAGATATGAGCAAATTTTTGGTTATATGGCGTACAAATTCGTCAGAACTCCCAATAAAAGAAAATATGTTTACTGCGCTTGATCTAATTGAATCAACGTTATTAGAAGATCAAAACCAGGCTCTTACAACAATGAAAACGCCAGATACTAAAGCCGAAAAACGGCTTGCAGCAGCACTAAAAGTTATTCAGAACAAGGAAATAAGTCCAAAAGACCTCTTTTATGCACACACATTCATTACGACTTTCTTCATTGGTAAAGCATGGGAAGAATTTGTGGCTATAGATTTAGCAAAACTTATTTCAGCGCAATGGCTTGGGAAAAAAATGGAAATACCTATAAAGGTAGTGTCCCAAGTAGAACAAGCCTGCAAGAGTAGGGAAACTGGCAAGAAAAAAATTGGACAGATTCTACTCGCGGCGCATCAAGCTGTCTCAACCAAAGTAGCACCTGATATTTTACAGCAGTTTCGCAGCTGGGTTGATAATCTACGATAATTTGATCGTTAGAGGAGCCTTTTTATGCCTACACTCGAATTCAACGGAAAACATCATATCTACACCCACCACCTCAGCGTCCCCTACCGACCACTTGAAACTGACAAAAATCGCTCCTGCAACCCGACCAGCGAAGACGATAACCTCATTATCCACAGCGACAACCTGCACGCCTTAAAAGCACTACTTCCACGCTACAAAAACCGCATCAAGTGCATCTACATCGACCCACCCTATAATACTGGCAACGAAGGATGGGTTTACAATGACAATGTAAGAAGTCCACTCATGCAAGGATGGTTCAAGGAGAATAGTCCCGTTGATAATGAAGACCTTGAGAAACATGATAAATGGCTCTGCATGATGTGGCCGAGGTTGCACCTGCTCAAAGAACTGCTTGCGGAAGATGGCGTAATCTTTATATCCATCGATGATAATGAACAACACCATCTGCGAATGTTGATGGATGATATTTTTGGAGGACAAAACTTCGTCACTAACATAATTTGGCAGAAAAAATTTAGTCCGCAAAATGACGCTAAGTACTTTTCGGATAATCACGATTTTGTAGTATGTTACGCAAAAAATAAAGAAACATGGAGACCCGTTCTGCTGCCGCGAACTGAAAAACATAACAAGCGATATTCTAACCTCGATAACGATCCTCGAGGACCGTGGAGCTCAAGTGGATTAGATGTTAAAACCTATCAAGAAGACTATGACTATCCGATTACTACTCCGTCAGGTCGAGTTGTAAACCCACCGGGAGACGCATGTTGGAGATACAGTAAAGAGAGATTTGACATATTAGTAAATGACAATCGGATATGGTTTGGTGAAGATGGTAATAATGTGCCTCGCATAAAACGGTTTTTATCAGAAGTAAAACAAGGTATCACGCCTCTAACCGTGTGGCTTCACGAAGATGTTGGACATACTCAGAGTGCAACACAAGGATTAAATAAAATTGGTGTTTCATTTTCAAACCCCAAGCCATATACACTGATAAAACGCATCTTGCAAATCGGTACTGATCCTGACTCCATTATCCTCGACTCATTCGCTGGCAGTGGCACAACCGCCCACGCAGTTTTAGCACTCAACAAAGAAGATGGCGGTAATCGTAAATTTATCCTCGTTGAGTGCGAAGATTACGCCGACACCATCACCGCTGAACGCGTCCGCCGCGTTATCAACGGTGTTCCCGATGCAAGTGATGCTGCACTACAGGAAGGATTGGGAGGCTCTTTTACCTACTGTACCTTGGGCAAACCAATTGAAATAGAAGCAATGCTCACTGGGAAAGAATTACCACCGTATTCAGCACTTGCTACGAACCTGTTATTTACTGCAGCAGGTACTTCTGTTGAGAATAATACATTGGATCAAAAAAATGATGACGGACTTTTTTACAGTGATGACAAAAACGATTACTATCTGATCTACAAACCCGACCTTGA
Source organism: Candidatus Poribacteria bacterium (assembly GCA_022394775.1). GTDB lineage: Bacteria > Poribacteria > WGA-4E > WGA-4E > WGA-3G > WGA-3G. The sequence continues at coordinate 31,904 of JAGFCB010000254.1, read as the reverse complement.
GTTTTTACGCAGTAACGAGGCAATACTAGATCTGGAGCATGCAAAACGTATCCGAGATTCCAGCCAAGATAACAGCAAAAAAGCGATTGTCTACGCGGCAGGCAATTACATCGGGCAGCGCGAACTCACAAAGATGGGAATTGCATTTTGCCAACTTCCATACGCCATACACGAAAGATAGAGGGTAGAAGATGCTGGAATTAAAAATATATCAGCGCGATACACTCGACGCATTTAGCAACTGGTTAGAAGTGCTTAAAGAAGAACAGCAAACTTCAGAAACGACAATTGAACATTTAAAACAGGTGAGTAGTATTGGCGATGATGTTCTTGATGATATCCGCAATTATCCCAAAACTGCGTGGAAGAAATTGTCCGAAAACGATGGCGTTGCAGCAACTGCAGGCGAATACGTTGACCGCAAGGATGGTGCACATCGACCAATTCCGCATATCTGTTTTAAAGTGCCGACAGGTGGCGGTAAAACACTCCTTGCTGCATCTGCTTTAGAACGATTGCATCGGCAGCGGGGATTGACATTGTGGGTTGTGCCAACACAGGCCATCTTCGATCAAACCAAGGCTGCTTTGTGGAATAGAGAACACCCCTATCGTAAAGTATTGGAACGGGCAAGCGGTGGACACGTTAAAATGCTGGAGAGGGAGGATTCCTTTAATCGGGACGATATTACCAATTATCTGTGCGTCATGCTGCTCATGCTGCCTGCAGCAAACAAATCACCTGATAAAAAACTAAAAGACAAAGCCTACTACCGTATGTATCGAAACTCGGGACGCTATTCAAGTTTCTTTCCCGATCATGACGATAACGAAGGCAATGCGCTTATGCGAAAGGAATACCCCGATCTTGATTTTAACGCTGAAGGAGACATCCCTATGCAAAGTCTCTTTAACGTCATCAAAATACTGCGTCCGGTGGTTGTTCTTGACGAAGCACATAAAGCGTATGGCACCAGAAACGGACAGGAATTTGCCAGTTCAATTAATCGCCTTGACCCGCAAATGGTTATTGAACTCTCTGCTACGCCGAACAGCGGCATTAGCAATCTGCTTGTTGATATTGCAGGCCCCGATCTCAAAAAAGAGGAAATGATTAAGTCACCCGTGCAAGTATCATCGTATTCGGGTATGAAGTGGCAAGATACACTGAGCGAGGCTGCCACCGAACTTGAGAGCCTTGATATCGAAGCAAGATCGCTTGAAAGCGGGACAGATCGGTATATCCGTCCAATTGCCGTTGTGCGTGTCGAGCGAACCGGTAAGGATCAACGAGATAATAATTACGTCCATGCCGAGGATGTCCGAGATTATCTTACACAGCATTTAAAGGTGCCTCTGGATGCCATACGCGTTAAATCTGCCACACAGAACGAACTTCAAGGCGAAAACCTGCTATCCAAGAATTCGCAGGTAAAATGGATCATTACAAAAGCAGCACTCATGGAGGGGTGGGACTGCTCATTTGCCTATTTGTTAGTGGTATTGGACAGAACACGATCACAGAATGCGATTACGCAACTCGTGGGGCGGGTCATGCGACAACCCCACGCGCAACTCACTGGTAGAGAATCGCTCGATCAATGCTATGTTTTTTGCAATGACACCGACGTTGATGACGCTGTCAAACAGGTCAAAAAGGGATTAGAATCGCAAGGACTCACTGGCTTAGAAAATAAAATCTTTGGTAAGGGAAACACCCAAGATCAAGCAGATTTCCAAACGGAGACAGTCCGCCGCCGCAAGCCATTTCGGGGTCAGGAAATTTATCTACCAGTGGTGCGCCATAAGGAGGGTCCAGAATGGATTCAACTCAATTATCAGGCGCATATTTTACCGCATATAGACTGGTTCAGAATTAAACCACCCGATCCGAATGCATCGGCACCTGACAGCGCAACATTACGGACCGCGACGGTTAATGTTGGCGATGCACCACCCGTTTTTCACGAAGACCAAAAACCACACGTTGAGAAAAACATTAGCGTATCCGAATTTGCGCTCTGCCTATCGGACATTGTGCCAAACCCGTGGCAAGCGGCTCGAATTGCAGAAGAATTAATCGAAAGTCTCAAAACAAACGGACAAACCGATGAGAAAATCTACGATAGACGTTCTTACCTTATACCAACACTGCAGGAACATGTAGCTGGTGAAGTAGAAAATCAGTCAGAGCAAATTTTTCGTGAAAAGTTAGAAAACGGAGAAATCCGATTTGACTTGGATGTAGGTAAACCCAACTATAAATTGCGACAAAATTACAAAATTGAGGTTCACGCCAATCAAAATCTACTTACAAAATACGGTAAACCCGTCCAACTGAGTCTGTTTGAACCGATGTATGAGTACCCTTCAGATAACGAATTGGAAAAGAAATTTGCCCATTTCCTTGATGGTGAGAAGGCATTGCAATGGTGGCATCGGGTCGTGGCGCGTCAACAGGACGAGTATTACGTGCAAGGTTGGAAAGAACAACGCATCTATCCAGACTTTGTTGCAATGGCAAAAGAAGTTGAAGGCATGACGCGCGTACTCATTTTTGAAACAAAAGGACAACAATTTGAAGGCAACCGTGACACCAAGTACAAACGAAAAGTCTTGAAAACACTTGAAAAAGCCTTCAACATCACCAGCGATCCGAAAATGCGTGAAACACCAACACAGACAGGCATCTTTCGATTGGTGTTCAACGCGCAAGAATTTCAAGAGATTTCCGCACAGTTGAATGAGGGCAGATATTCTACGGAAAGTTAGTATAGCGAGGCACGAGGATATCGCGTTAGGATATTCAAAAGATTAACGCGTTGCCTTTTCATGTCAAATGTGCTATTATCTTAACCACTGATTGCACTGGTACATGTATGGAACAATTTTTTATCCACTTCCCGTAATATTTTAAAGATTTCGTCACCAAACAGAAGGAACGAGTCATGCGTAACTACTTGATTGAGTCTTTCAAGATAACGAAGCTATGGGGTTACCGAGATATTGACCTAATTTTTAATAGGGATGTGAATTGTTTGATAGGTGTAAATGGTTCTGGCAAAACCACTATTTTGAACCTTCTCTATTCTATTTTATCTGGCGATCTGCGAAGTATTTTAAACATTAATTTTCAACAAGCAAAAATCGGATTGAGAGGTTTTCAAGGTAAGCCTGTCCGCACGATTAAGGTTGATGTTACCGATGAATTTTTGAAATTCAAAGTAGGACAAAAACCACATAATATCCCTATAGATATTCTTTCTGATTCAAGACTTACCCGCTTTTCTTCTCGCTATTTTTATGAAAAAAAGGACGTTATCAGAAACATGCTATCGGAGGAAATTGATGGCGAATTGACTCCCTTAGTCCCTCTGGTTTGGCTCCCGATAAGTCGTCGTTTACCTGTAACAGAAGATGAGGAAGAACAATATATAAGGAGGGAAGGTTTGGAATCAGTAGACTTACGACTCAAGGAATTATTAGCAGGCATTTCTCGCTATCACTCTATCTTAAATGCCCAACTTTCTGAGCGTTATGGAGAATTTGAGCGTCAAGTCCTATCGGTAATTCTTTATAGTAAAAATCTCGACCGGCTTGATTTGACTCCCTCATCACCAACAGAAGTTGAAAAAGTCCAATTACTCGGTGCATTTGAAGCATCCGGACTCTTAAATAGTGAAATACATAGTCGAATTGATGATCATTTCGCTGCTGTGGAAAGGGTAGTAAAACGGATCACCGAAAACCCTAATGTTTATGAAGAAGAGGACATTCTTGTACTCCCGCTGATTAGTCGAACCAAAGACATGGTTGAATTTGCAAGAAAACTTGAGCAGTATAGAAAAGATATTTTTGCTCCGTTACATCTCTATGAGGACACCGTTAATTCATTTTTAAAAGAAAAAACTATTAAAGTTGATGAGAGCGATGGTTTAAAAATTGAATCATCTTCAAAATCAGTGCTGAACTGGCGGGATCTTTCTTCAGGGGAAAAGCAGATTCTGATTTTACTAACTCAAGCCCTCCTTAAGTTTGATGAACCGGTAGTTTACATTGCAGATGAACCGGAACTGTCGCTTCACGTCACTTGGCAGGGAAAACTGTTGGAATCTCTGGTAATGCTCGGTGGACAGAAACAGATAATCGTCGCTACACACTCCCCCGATATTGTTGGAAAATTCCAAGATAAAGTAATAGACTTGGGGAGAGCAAGTTAATGTCGTTTTCCCGAACTCCTTTGGGGGCAGCTGCAGAGTATCTTTTTTATTCGGAAATCCTCGTTTATGTTGAAGGGCATACCGACATCCCTTTCTACGAAAAAGTTCTTCAAGGCTATGACTGCTATATAAAACCACGAGGTGGAAGAAAGGAATGCAAAAAACTAGTGCCGTTCCTCTTAAAAGATAATTTGCCTTTTGTTATCATTTTCGATGGAGATTATGAAATTTTAGTATCCACTCAAAGTGAGCATAGCAGGGTCATTTTGCTTGATCGGTATTCATTTGAAAATTATCTTTTCGAGGAAGAACCAATAGAACAGTTCTGCCGCCACCGTCGTCCAAGGGCTAATTTAGAAAAACTGGTAAGTCGTTTTAGGGAAATCGTTCAAAATGTTGAAGTTCAATTTAAGCAGTTAATCGTATTGGATGTGGCACATCAGCATTCTCATACTGGCTATGACGTACTTCCGGATGGACCGCAGCGATTTTTCGGGCAGGGACCGTCGGATTTCAAAGATAGTGAAATTCGGGAATGGTGCGGGCAAGCAGCCCAGAGCATTAAAAAACAAAGCATTGAGGATGCCAAAAGTTTGGTTGATGAATTCTTAAAAAGGCATCGTCTCATTGACCTACTTCCCGGGCACTTTGCGTTTGCCATCATAAGGCGTTTAATAATCAAGACAGTAAACAGAAGCATCGCAGATGATGATATTACAATACCTCTTTCAACAAGCGTATGGGATCTTGTGAAAACCCGCGACCATAATAGTCTAAAAAGGCGATTGCATGAAGCAGTTCAAGAAGCAGAAAAAATACGCGAGTCCAAATAACAGCCAAGCACAACCAAACGCCGGTTCGTAGTAGGGTGGTTCTGCGGCGTACTCGCCCAAATGCAACGTGCATTATCGCACGTCAAGGCAATCACCTCCCACAACAACTCCAACCACCTACTATTTGGCAAGCGAAAAAATAAATTTGCTTTTATAAATCAATTATGTTAGCATATATAATCTATACTAAAATTAATAAAAATCACCCTACAATCGCGGTAATCCCATAATCTCGTAAATCCTGATTCAGACAAACAAAATGTTACCAATTTCTACCAAATTATTTTTTTCGCAGCAGCAAACAATACAGAAAACACCAATAAACCCATACATCAACTGGGTTTTCAGCCATATTCAAAAAGATACCAAAAAGCAAAAAAAGATACCATTTGGTATCTTTTCCAGTCAAAATGCATCGAAACTTTCGCCATTCCGCAAACCGAAAACTGAGAACCAAATACCCGAATTCTAACCATAATTCGCTTGCTTTATTGGCAACATACTGGTATAATTAAAAACAAGAACCCTAAAACCTTGGGTGAGCAGTCCAAGCAATAATAGAAAACACCAGAGGAGACCTGCAAAAAAAAACGCGAAAACACGTCACATTCCGCGTAATACCTGACTTCTGCACGTCACATGTGACGTACAAACGTCACATTAAACGTCATACGTTCGCAAATATTAAATTTTAGAGTATTCACCTGTAGGAAGGGTTTGTAACCCCGATACCAAGCCCTTCAGACTTAACAAACGGGACGACTACACCATGGCGGTAAGAGAAGGAACCCCAGAGAGATTCTGGTGTGTTAAACAGATAGACATCTTTCAAGATCTCTCCGAGTCGGATGCAAACGCACTCGAACGGATAACGACCTTCAAACAACTAAAATACGGCGACACTATCTCTACCGAAAACGTTTATCTGCTGAAGGAGGGACGCGTCAAAATCTATGAAACCCCGCCTGAAGGAGATCCTGTTACCTTAGAGGTCCTGGAATCGGGCGAAATCTTCGGGGCAGTCAAATGGGACGAAAACGAAGCACATCGGAACGTCTCTGCTGAAACGCTTACAGAAGGCGTTATCGGTATCGTTAATGCGAAGCACTTCCAATTCTTCTTGAAGCGAAAAATCCATCTAACGATGCCGTTTAAACGACCACTGCTTCAGCGCATCCGATCAGCTATAGATGCTATAGCGTGTCGTTTGCAGATTTTTGGTCCTGCGAAATCCAAACGGACGCGTGCTAAAACTACGGACGCTGTTAACCTATTACACACAGGTCCGAAATCGCAACCGGGAACAACCAACCCGTTTCTAAACATTGCGTTCCGGAGTCCCGCATCCCGACTCGCGCTGCTGTTAAAAAACTACGCCGACGCACCGAAACCCATTTGCACAATCATCGGGCGCACAACGATCAGCCCCGATTCGCGATGCACTTTACGTAAACTTTCGACGAAAAAAATAGCACAATTAATCGGATGCTCTGTTGAAAATACAGACGCACTCCTCAACGAATTTAAAGCGTCCAACGTCCTTGAGAAACGGTATCGACGCATTCAGATCCTTGATCCGTGGCAATTAAAAAAGATTGCCAACGCACGAATGGTATCGCTACCGCCCAAAACCGTCAAGAATCAAGAGAACACCGAAACTTATGAGCAAAACGAACCCTTACTTGCAGTTCGACCAACAGATGGTCGGTGATATCTATACTTCGCAAGAGGTGATGGACAACCTAACCGTCCTATGCGATGAATACGGTGCGAGGTTCGCTGGCACGCCAGAGGAATACCAAGCCGCCAACTTCATCGCTGACTGCTTCAAACGCTACGGACTCCAGAACGTCAGACTCGAAGATTATCCTTATGCCGGTTGGACGCGCGGCACAGCGACCCTTGAGGTGATCGAACCGATCCGCCGAATACTGCATTGCATCTCGCTCCCTTACTGCCCCGCTGACGACATCACTACTGAACTGATCTCCGCCGGACACGGAAGCCCTCCAGAATATGAGGCACTCGGTGATACCGCCACGAATAATCTCGTCATGGCAAAGAGCTCCTCACCGCCCGACCTTGGCAGATGGGTGCATCGCAAGGAGAAGTTTGAACGTGCCGTCCTCGCTGGCGCGAGCGGATTCATTTTCGTCAGTGAACATCCAGGTGTCGGTCCCGAAACAGGGAGTCTTCAAAACGATAGACCCGCACCTATCCCCGGTATATCCGTCTGCAAAGAAGACGGCGAATTCTTGACGCGGTTATTGGAACGCAAACAAGGAAAAGTAACACTGAAACTCCAAACCACGGATGTCAACGAACCCCGTACATCATGGAACGTCGTCGCGGATCTGCCCGGTTCCGAAAACGGCGAAGAGATGGTGATTGTCGGCTGTCACTACGATGGACACGATATTTCGCAAGGTGCGCACGACCCTGCCTCCGGTATGGTCTCTGTGATAGAAGCCGCCCGTGTCCTGTCCGAGTATGCCGGTGATGCGCTGAAACGCACCATTCGGTTCATCGCCTTTGGCACAGAAGAGATTGGACTCACAGGCGCGTTCCGCTATGTTGACGCGCACGACTCAGAATTAGATAACATCCGGTTCATGCTAAATATGGATGCAGCGGGTGGCACCAGTCGCAAAGGTATAGTCCTACATCATTGGGACGCATTGGGAACGTTCTTTAACGCCGCGCGTGAGCAGATGCACGCTGAAATGCCTGTCGGACAGAAAGTGCATTCCTACTCCGATCATTTTCCCTTTTTCTTGAAAGGTGTACCGTCAAGCCACATCGGCGATCCAGAGTCAGCACCCGCGGGTAGGGGTTTCGGTCATACGGCTTATGACACACTGGAAAAGGTAAAATTAGAAAATCTACGCGCCGCCAGTGCAGTCGGCGCAAGGATAGCCCTTCGATGCGCGAATGCCGACGATTTTCCGGCGAAACGGCGGACCCCTGAAGCCGTCCAAGAAATCGTTGACACCGACCCAGGATTAGAGGGGTATCGTATTTCTCTGAAGTTGACCCGTTAAGAAACTTCGTCGAAATATAAATTGCAGCAAAGAAACTATGATATATCCATGCCAACACTATAGCCGTATCGCTGGCCTGCTCCTCTGTCTGTCTGCTATACTCGTGGGCACGCTTTCTAACACTGCCTATAGCGCGGAATTCAGCAAAACCGATGCACAAAACGCAGTAACTGCATCGCGGCAGACTGCAATCGTCACAGCAGTCGCGAAAGCCAGCCCTGCAGTCGTCAACATCAGTGCGGTCCGGAACGTTGAGACACAGCCCGCCCTTGAAGACTGGTTTTGGGGCGAAATCCCCTACTCTCGCAGGCGTTCCTTCCGAACAGTCGGTTCAGGGGTCATTATTGACAAAAAGGGATATATCCTGACGAACCACCACGTCATTGACGGAGCAGACGACATTACTATTATTGCATCCGATGGACAGGAGTTCACGGCACAGGTCTTGGGATACGACTATTTTTCAGACCTCGCCCTTTTGGAAGTGGACACAGATGCAAACTTACCGGAGATTCAGTGGGGACGCTCGGAATCCCTTTTGGTGGGGGAATGGGTAATCGCAATTGGAAACCCATTCGGCTTATCAATAGGGAACGCGCAACCCACCGTGACAGCTGGCATCGTGAGCGCAACGCAACGCTCCCTGATCGTCAACAATCTCTATCATGAAGACCTGATTCAGACAGACGCCTCCATCAATCGAGGGAACAGTGGCGGTGCATTGGTAAACATATACGGTGAACTCATCGGCATAAACACCTTTATCCGTTCAACGAGTGGCGGTTCACAGGGCGTCGGTTTCGCTATCCCTGTCAACAAGGCGAGAAAAGTTGTTCAACAAATTACCGAATATGGCAGCGTTATCCCGCCGGATCTTGCTGTGGAGGTGCAAACCATTACCGAAGAGTTGGCAGAAAAATTGTCAATGCCACCTAATACTGGGATTTTGGTGTCAGAAATAGAGAAACGGAGTCCTATCGCCAAAGCGGGTATCAAACGCGGTGATGTCATTGTCCGTATTTCAGGACATCAGATAAGAGGGAAAGAAGACTTTCACGCATTCACACGGCTGCTGCCACTCAATCAACCGATAAAATGCGAGTTCAGCCGTCGCGGTAAAAAACGGCAAACCGAATTTACGTTAAAAACCCGACAATGGGATTATACACCCGACGGATGGGGTATAACATTTGCCCAACCTGATAAGGATATGGCGCGCAAGTATCAGAGGCAAGGGATTATTATCACACACGTTGATAAAGAGAGTGGATTGACGAACGTGTTGAAGCGCGGGGACCTCATCTATCAAATTGACGACACGGAAATTCATTCGCTTGAGGTCTTTAAAATCGTCGATGAAAATATCCGGTCCCAGTATAGGACCCTACTCTATTTTCAGCGAGACGGTGTCGATGAAGCCATTCATGTCACTTTTAATAGAAACAATCGGCGGAGATAAGTGTTCTTAATAGTCGTCAGTTAACAGTTTTCAGTTTTCAGTTACAAGGTCTGTAGCCTGTAATGTAATGGAGGGGTTTTTGCTTGGGTGTTTCTTCTAGATATACGGAAAAAGATGTGTAAACATCCAATCCCCCTCACCGAACCGCAAGGAAAATTAAAAAAATGAAATTGCAATTACCAACGCTCATTGCCGTCTGCCTTGCGATCGTACTGATCGGCAGCATCTACTTTTTCGTCGGAGACAAGCAGCAGTTGGGTATCGCTGTCAATTTGGAAAGCGAAGAGTTCAAGCAGCTTCGCACCCACGCAACTGATGCCTTCAATGCTGGACAACTTCAACAAGCCATTGAACTCTACAGCGAAGCATTAAAGATGCGTCCCGAAAACGCCGAAATCTATAACGACCTCGGAAGTGTGTATTACGAACAAGGCCTCAAATACGCTGGACCCAGTTGGCCCTCATGGGAACAGGAATTGAGAGATGAATCCCGTGATGAAGCAATAGCAGAACTCAAGGTTGCCATTAATAAAACAACCTCCGGTGCCATCATCTTCAAAACGCGCCATGATGCAGTCGCTGATGCGATTGAGGTAGAGGCGAAACAACTCGGCGGTGAGGTGTACAGGCAACGCTGGGAGAATGAAATCACGCTTACTGTTCTCATCGGAGAAACAAAAGTCTATTTGTTGCGTGCAAGGGACCACTACATGCGCGCCTTAGATTTGAAAACCACACATAGTGTCGCCTATCGCAACCTCGGCTCGTTCTATATGAAGGTCGGTAGAACTGACATAGCACTTGATCATTACGAAGAAGCATACAAGTTAGATCCGCGCGATGCCGAGTTAGAAGAATATCTGAACCAATTCAGGAAGTAGAGCCTCCCATCAGCGGAGGAACCGCTTATGCAGCATAAACTCTGCGCAAATTGTGGGTTTTTGAATCCATCCTTCAAATTTTGCGGTGAATGCGGTACGCCGCTTGATGGCACCTCGCGTCCCCGCGAATTTCCAGCAGCAGATACCGTTGCCATCGAACAAGCACTGCCACATGGAGCAGAACGTCGGCAACTCACCGTCCTCTTCTGCGATATTGTGGACTCCACCGCTTTCACCGAAAAACTCGATCCTGAAGAACTCCGAAACCTGTTAGAGGTGTATCGGACCTGCATTATGGAAGTCGTGTTAGCACAAAATGGACACGTCGCACGCTACTTCGGTGACGGGATCCTCGTTTATTTTGGGTACCCGATCGCACATGAGGATACAGCACACCGTGCTGTGAGAGCCGCGTTAGGCATCGTCGCTGCGATAGAGACTTTGAACCCTTATCTCCACGATACCTTCGGCGTAGAAATTAAAGTCCGCATTAGTATTGATACAGGACGTGTCGTCATCTGGCATATCTCAGCACAAGAATCGCCTGAAGCCATTGACATCGTTGGTAAAACACCGAATCTCGCCGCAAGAATGCAAAAACTGGCACCACCGAACGGCATCGTCATCGGCGACACAACCCATCAATTGGTTGATGGATTCTTTAAATGTGAGGCACTCGGTGCTGCTGAACTTCGCGGCATCTCACAGCCTGTGAACATCTATCAAGTGTCCGGTGAAATCCCCGCACAAAGCCGATTAGATATCGCCAGCGAGAGCGGATTAACACCGCTTATCGGACGCGAGCGAGAAGTCGAAATACTCAAACAAGGTTGGACACACGCACTCGCAGCGAAGGGACAAGCATTCCTCATCGAAGGTGAAGCCGGCATCGGAAAATCAAGGTGTGTTCAACTGATTCAGGAGCACGTTGAGAACCATTCAGAAGTGGTTACCTTAGAAGGGAGATGCTCACCGTATTATCAGAACAGTCCTCTATACCCTATTCTTTCGCTATTCCAAGAACACATTGTGCAATTTACAAACACTGACACCGCACAAATAAGACTTGAAAAACTTGAAAACCTGTTGCGTGATTATAGCGTTCCAACTGTCGAACAGGATACAAATTCAGATGACGAGACGCAAGCGGATATCCCAGAAACTTTGCCACTCCTCGCTGAACTATTGGACGTACCCTTTGAGGTCCAACGCCAAACGGAAACCGGCATCGGTGCGCGTCCATACGGTAGACCGGTTGAACAAGACACCTATCCATCCGGATGGAGAGGCAGACAACGACGGCAACAAACCCTGGAAGTACTTGTTCAAGTACTACTGAAAATGTCGGAACAGAAACCGATACTCTTTGTCGTGGAAGATCTTCACTGGATCGATCCATCCAGTATAGAATTTTTGACACTTTTAATCGCACGCATCGAAAACGCTCGAATTTTCACAGTCTTGTCCCGACGTTCTGACATCCAACATTTTCGGCATAGCGCACACGCTAATGAAAATGAAGATGAAAATCTACAGACTGCCCCTGAAAGGAATCTAACAAATTCCGCGCTTGATACGGAAATTCTGGAGAAATTGCTGCAACCTGCATGGGCAGACACGCTCCCGTTGATGACACTCACACCGCCACAAGTGAAAACAATGATTCAGCACGTTGCAGGCGACACACAACTGCCATCAAACCTATTAAACCAGATCGTCGAAATGACGAAAGGAGTCCCTCTGTTCGTTGAGGAACTCACCCAAATGATGCTTGAAGGCGACACGGCGGATCTCGCTTCTAACGTATCAGACCCAACGCAACCCCAATCGCAAACGATGGAGGTACCTGTAACCTTACAAGATTTGCTAACAGCACGACTCGACGAACTCGGCGCTGCGAAGGAAATCATCCAACTCAGTGCAACCCTCGGTAGAGAATGGACAGCCGAACTCCTCCATCAGATCACATCTGGCGTCAAACTGGAAAACGACACCTTCACTGACCTCGCATCTCTGAAGGATGAATTGGACGAATTAGTAAATGCTTTCATTCTCAACCGCAACCAGATGTCTGATAACCGATTCCGTTATACCTTTAGGCACCCACTGCTACGTGAAACTGCTTACCAATCTCTGCTAAAAAGTAGACGGCAACAGTACCATCAACAGATCGCAGAGGTGCTGCTACGTGCAGACAGTTTCCAACCTGAACTCGTCGCTTATCATTATACCGAAGCCGGAATCCCTGAAGAAGCCGTTGATTATTGGCACCGGGCGGCACAGCGCGCCTTAGAACACTCCGCAAATGTCGAGGGTGTCCGCCATATCATGCAAGGACTTGCCGCTCTTGAAACACTTTCGACCAACGTCAACACGCCTGCACAACAGGTCGCTGTTGATCAGCGTGAATTGGAATTACAGACGACACTCGGTACAGCACTCATTGCAACCAAGGGGTATGCCTCCCCAGAGGTAGAAGCCGCCTATACACGCGCACGGGAACTTCTGGAAATACTCGAAAAAAGGGAAGAACCCTACCTGGAAGAGGAATCCCATGCGCCGCTTGATCGGATAAAGGACCTCCGATTTCCGGTGCTATTCGGATTATGGCTCTCGCATCTCGTAAGTGGACGACTTCTCTCGGCACGTGAACTCGGTGAAGCATGTCTCGCTATTGCCAAACATGCAGAAAATCAAGCGCTTGAAGTCGAGGCGCATCGGGCACTCGGTGCAACACTCTACTATTTAAGTGAATTCAAGAACGCTTTAGCACACTTAGAATCAGGAATTGAACGTTATCAACCCCAACACCATCCGGTCCCAGCGTTCCTTCACTACGTCGCAGAACCCGGAATGACACTCCTCGCGTATTCCGCACCACTTTTATGGTGTCTCGGCTATCCTATCCAAGCGAAAGAGCGGATTAATAAGGCTATGACCATCGGGAAGAACACGAATCATCCTTTCAGTCGGGCTGTGTCGCTCCATTTTAAAACCGTGCTTCATCAGTACCGAGGTGAAGTGGAACAAGTAGATATCTCAGCAACGCGAATGCTACAGATATGTCAGGAACACGGGTTCTCCGCATGGGAAGCCGCAGCAACTGTCATGAAAGGTTGGGTGCTCGCAGAGGAGAACCGCCCTGAAGAAGCCATCGCTACAATCCGTCAAGGCATCACCGCATGGGAAGAAACAAGAGGTGAAATACTGCTTCCGCTTTTTCTCGCGCTCCTGGCGCAAGTCTATCAACGCGTAGGACAATATAGTTTAGCCTTACAGACACTTGAGTCAGCACTCTGCATTATCACACGTACAGGGGAACGCACCTATGCCGCAGAACTCGCCCGGCAGAAGGGAGAACTTCATCTCATCCTTGCCGATAAAACTGAGACTCTTGGCACAGAAGATAGATCCTCAATAGTTGCCCAAGCTGAATCCAACTTTCAGGAAGCCTTGACTATCGCGCGACAACAAGACGCAAAATCATGGGAACTCCGGGCTGCACTCAGCTTAAGCGAATTATGGCGCGCGCAAAACCGAGGTAAAGACGCATACAATCTACTAAAACCGATATATGCATGGTTCTCAGAAGGGCTTGATACAAATGACCTTGTACGTGCCAAAAATCTTCTAAAGGAGTTGGCGGTTTTCGCGCCCACACCTAAACCAAATGGAAAAAATTGCATTCAAAAAGAATAGGACTTACACAGCCCCTCGCAGGCGGGGTTTCAAACCCTGAAGAAACACCCCAGCAAAAACCCTGCAGTGCATCGGACGTTCTTACACATTGCCTCTGAAAGTCCCCTGATAAGGGGATTTAGGGGGTTAAAAACGAAGGAAAAAATATGAGACTTGGCGTTGTTGGACTCTGCGGGGACTTCCGCACACTTACATCAGATGAAATCGCAAACATCAAGACTCTGGAATTTACAGGCTTGAGTTTCCATTTCCGTAGCGCGGAAGTGCCATCTGTACCACCTGACGCTTGCACTCGCTGTGTGCAAATGTTAGAAGCCGCAAAACTTGACCTTGTGCAATTCGGCATCACTTACGACGAATGCCTCTTTCACCCAGATGCCGCTGTCCGAGAAGCCGCGATTGCAAGCGTCCAACGCGGTATGGCAATCGCTGTCTCTCTGGGTGCCCACCATTATCTGTTTCGTCCGGGAAGTCTCAACCCCGATGGTGCCTGGACATCTCACAAGGATAACTATCTTCCAGAATCAATGGAACGGTTGATTGAGACGCTCAAACCGATTGCTCAACATGCTGAACAACACGAACTGACGCTTGTTATGGAAACACACGCCGTCTCTATTATGGATTCACCCGAAACCTGCCGGGAAATCGTAGAGCGGGTCGGTTCTGATAGACTTCGCATCGTCATGGATTTCGTCAACCACTTTCAAACACTTCGGCAGGTCTACGATAGCGAAGACCGCCTCAATCATATTTTTGACGTGATGGGTCCCGTCGCACCGATGGCGCATATTAAAGACATCAGTGTTCAGAACGGTTTAGTCCTCCACCTCAATGAAGAAGTTCCCGGCGAGGGTGAACTCGCACTCGGCGTGGCACTGAAACGTTTCGATGCACTCTATCCGGAGGGTTACGGATTGATAGAACATTTACCGGCGGAGAAAATTCCGATCGCAAACGCCAATGTCCGGCGAATCGCCGCCGAAAACGGAGTTAATATCCACTAACCTCACTTTAAAACCGGTCATTGGCATATTAGATTAAAGTCCACTACCCGACTGATAAAAACGGATGAAGGTGGATTAGGAGATTTACGTTTTTCTTGATACTCCTATTTTAATGTGGTATACTTTTTCTTAACACCCCGCGAGGGCTAACTGTCTATCTGTGAAAGTAGATGAAGCAGGAATTTAGCGTCCAGATTCAAAGGAACAGGGTTAACGCATGATTAAAAACGTCAGGATCGTACACTTCTTAGCGTATCGCTTTCCACTCTACATGCTAATGGCTGTTTTGTTGATGCTTTTACTCTTGCCCGCAGCATTTGGTCAAGACGACGCAATTGCCGATGCTGTAAACGAAGGCGCGAGCGGTATTTGGGCAAGGGTAAAACTCTACGCCGGAATCATCTTAATCATCTTTCTTTTTAGTGCTTTCTTTTATCTGTTAAGACTCTTCCAGAAAGATAAACTCCTGAAGACTCTCCTGAACAAATATGTCGTTTTTCAGATGAATGATGGTAGACGCTATCGAGGTACAATGCGGCTTGAACTCTCAGGTATGGAAATTATCTCCGAGGAATCCCGACAACGCGGGCACGCCCCGAGTTATATCTTCACCAACGACGAACGCGAAAAACAAATCGTTGCATACATCCGCTATCATGATGCAATGAATGAGCGGGAACTACGGGAACGCGCATGGGAGCTTGAGCGAGTTTATCACCCCCCATTCATCTTCAAAATGAGGCGGAAAATCCGAAATATGTTCGTCGCCCTCAGAGAAGCCTCATCGAATGCCATCAGTATGGTTTTCCACAGTGTTAAGCGGAGTGTAGGTGGACAGTTTAACCGCTACAACGTAGCATATCGAGAAGCAACAGATGGAAAAGGAGACATAACAGGGATTAATAGACTCCAAGATACTACTGAGCACGTCGAGGCACAGGAAACTTATGAACGTTTAATTGAACGCCTGGTTGGCACCCGAATCAAAGTCCGAGTCCGCGTCGGTGAACATACCACTGAATACACCGCTATCCTCAAAGACTATAACGAAAAACACATAGCTTTGATGGATGTAAAAGACAAAGATAACAACGGATACAGAGACCAGTGGGGATATGAACATGAGTTTGCCCACGATATGGCCAAGCTGAACCGTCGTGATGACCGAGGCTTACGGGTTCGAGCTGAGGGTAACGATGAAGAGGGCTATTCACTCGTCTTTGAGAACAATACACCCTACCAGATCCGGCTCGGACATGTTGTACTCCATGAAGATGCCCCTCAATGGGCACATAACTTTGAGTTTAAACACCATATTCCTGCCTTCAGTGTTCAGAAACTCCCGATCCGACCCGTCGCAAGGCATAGAGTCGGTCCATTTGAACGTATTACCGCGCATCAACCCCTTACAATCAGAAATTATAAAAAGATTAAACTCGATTTCCTATCTTTTCGGGATGCCGATATCGTTTTCCCACGGGATTGTTGCACTATTGTCGAGAGCGCGGAGAAATATCAACCAGAAATTTTCAGTTTAACCGGCTTAACAGACACGGTTTTAGATATGCGCGATACCGAGGACATCGCTATCGCAGACAAGGATGGCAAACCTATCCACGGTATCAATGTCGTTCACGGATACGTGACAAACGTCAACGAAGAACGCATTGATTTGAAGACAATCGACACCAGTTATGGGCGACGGTGGGACATTGAAAACGCGTTCCGTCGTTTCGATAATAAATTCCGTCGTGGATTCCCTATCTTTAAACGGCTCCTGCCGATAAATCGTGCCAAGATTACGGCACACGCCTCTATCGTTGAACAGATACACAGTAACGCCGTTCGGCACGAAGCATTGGCACCCCTGGTCTATCCAGCACGAAGTTTAAACACAGCCGAACAGCGCACACGCCGCCGAAAACTGATACGTAACCGAATTGTCGGGAACATAAACGCTACATTTAACACCAAATTTTGGAAACCGAATGACGGCGTTCCGAAAACACCCGGCGTCACGCGCTCAGAAGTACAAATGGCGATGCCGATCAGACTCATGGCATTCACCGGCAATACATCTTCGGTGGAATATCCTGTCCTAGAACGTTTTGAATATATTCAAGAGCATCACATGATTTACAAGGAAACGCAAGATTTACGAACCGATCGACTCCCGAAAACCGATATTCTGTGGATCGGCAACGGCGAAATCTACAAATCCGGCTATCGTCTGAACATTGATGCCGAACATCGGATTAAAAATTTCGTTAGCCAAGGGGGTGTCGCCATCGTTTCAGGACAAGACATTACAGCCAGCACCAAACAACGCCGTGGCGCCGGATGGATACCTGAACCGCTTACTGGCATCTCATGCGATGAAACTTACGAATTATTTCCGACTTCACAAGGGAAACGCTCTCGTATCTTCCAACACCCGAACCCACTGAATGGAAACCATCACGATGATCCAAACACGGTGGAGCAATCCCCGGTTCGATTGGATGATATGTGGATCGATCCACTCGGAAAATGGACGTCTCTCGCCAAAATCAATACCGCCGCCGCAGGGCTGCCGAGAGAGGGGTTTGAAAAGGCATCCGCCCTGCTCCTGCTCCCCTTCCAGAAAGGGTTATACATCGTTACCAGCTTGAAGAATGAGACAGAGAAGGATGTACGAATCAACGATAAGATGATGGAAAATCTGCTCCATTTTTCTGTCAAATGGATCGACAAGCAACGTTCCCCGCGTAAGTCACAGAGCACCAGAACGTGATACCTAATGAGCAGATAATAACATATCAGTAAATTTTTCAATATCTTCTGTGATAACCAACGCGATCTCCAATACAACTATCGGGAGTTCGTTTTGTGTCACAAGGTTCGCCAGTTTTTGTTCGTCTTTCTGTGTTATCACAATCAAATCCGCTGCCGCAGCCTGAAATGCGGTGTTCATCTGCCCCATATCAATCTCAGTATAATCATGATGATCTGGAAACGCCAATAACGCCACACTTTCTGGAGAACACTGCATAAGTGTCGCGACAAATGTCTCTGGCTGCCCGATCCCACATACTGCAAGGATCCGCTTGCCTTCAAGCACTTCCACAGCAGGGCGAAAATCTATTTCTGCTTCGCCTACTTTCGGTAGCAACGGATAGACATGCCCCGCTTGGTGGATACTCTCCAGAACCAAAGCATTCGGTACTAACTGCCTCACCGCAGCTTTGGTATGCGGCAATACATGCGTTGTATCTGTATGGGTCAATAGGATAATGTCTGCACGTCGGAGGGCGATAGGTGGCTCGCGCAAGGTCCCCGCGGGTAGCAATCTCTGTGGGTCTCCGAAAGGGTGTTTTGTGGAAAGCGTAAGAATATCAACATCACGGGCAAGTTGTCGGTGTTGGAATCCATCATCAAGAAGTAGGACATCCACCCCAAAACGTTCAAGTGCAATCTGTCCTGCCTGATACCGTTGACGACTTACAACAATCGGAATGCCCTTAAGGTGTCTCGCCATCATGTCTGCTTCATCGCCGCTTTCTCTCAGGGAAGCGCGCACTTTTTCACCGTCTGAGACAATTGTCACCTTTTCACGAGATTGGCGTTTATACCCGCGCATCAAAATACCGACGCGTACATTCTTCGCTTGAAGGTGTTTCGCAATAGCAATAACAGCAGGTGTTTTCCCTGTTCCACCAACAACGATGTTCCCCACACTAATGACGCGACACGGCAGTCTACGCGCTTTAAACACACCAAGTGTATAAAACCGGTTTCGTATTGAAATCACCGCGGCATAGAGCCAACTCAGGGGAATTAATAAGAAACGTATAGGCGTGGCAAGAAGTCTTTTCTGGAACGAGGCAAGGTCGGGAGAATGGGTGCGTTTCATAGTGGATAAAGTTTGCAAGTGTGAAACGACAGCACTTCGCTTTCTAAAGTCGCGAAGTGTTTTGCTTCGGTGTTTCCGCCCAGTAAAGTTAAAAGAAGGTTCCTAACAACTTTAGGCACTTTAGAGCACTTTACAGACTTTTTGCAGCATCTAACACCAATTCAGCAGTCCGTTCAGCGGCACCAGTTGTGCCGAGTTGCGCATAAACTGCTTGAAGTGCCTCCCGTTGTACTGCCCGTTTCTGTGGATCTCGCAGGAAGTCGAGAGACTGTTCCGTTAAGGCAGTCGGGGTCAGTCCTGTCTGTAGAAGCTCTGGAACAATATCACATCCAGCAACAAGGTTAGGAAGTCCACTCCGCTCTAACGGAGTCAACGCCTTGACAATGTGCCAATTAACGGGCGCAGTCCGAAAAACGATAAGCATCGGTGTCCCAATGCATGCTGCCTCAAGCGTCGCTGTGCCAGAAGTAACCAGCAATAAGGTCGATGCCCGCATCGCTGTGTAAGTCGCCTCTTCAACGATTTTGATGGGCGGGATCTCAATATTTGGCAGTTCCTGTTGGCACGCTGTAATAAGTTCACGAGAAATTCCGGGGGCTAACGGAAGAACCCACTGGGCATTCGGATAGACCTTAGCGATGTTCGCAGCGGTTTCTAACATGACCGGTAGGATGTGTCGGATTTCAGAACGGCGACTTCCAGGCATCAATCCAATAACAGGAGCCTCATGATCGTCTCCCATTTCACATAAATTGAGATGTTCCCGTGCCTCGCGCATCGTTAGGGATGTCTGTGCGAAATCGACAAGCGGATGTCCAACGAATTCAGCGTTTGCCCCAGCATTTCGGTAAAATTCTGCCTCAAAAGGAAAAATTGCAGCAACAACGTCCGCCCATTTTGCTAACTTCCGCGCACGCTTTGCACGCCATGCCCACGCCTTTGGCGGAATGTAATAGACAACCGAAACGCCTTGCCTCCGAGCAAATTTGGCTAACGGCATATTAAACTCGGCAAAATCCACAAGGAGCAGCACATCAGGACGTTCTTCACGGATACGCCGTTTCAGATACGCCTGTTTCCGAAGGAACATCGGTAGGACAGTAACAACATCGGCAAACCCCATGACAGCGGAATCTCGGATGTGTAGATCAAGTTTCACCGATGCCGCTTCCATCTGATCGCCACCCATGCCAAAGAGAGTTATATCGGGACAAAGTGCCTTGAGTTGCCGAGCAACATGGGAAGCGTGTAAGTCACCAGATGGCTCACCAGTAACAATCATAATCTTCGGCTTTCGGCCCTCAGCTTTCGGCGCTCGGGAAAAAGAGGTTTGTGGCATCAGCGAATATTGGAACCCCCACAAGAATTTACTGACTGCCGACGGCTGACTGCCGACAGCCATTCTACGGCATTATCCCCGGCACCTTCAGCCCATCAGTTTCATCAAGACCAAACATCAGGTTGAGATTTTGAACAACAGCTCCTGCTGCACCCTTCCCAAGATTATCAATCGCTGCCATCGCGACGACGCGGCGGGTCCGACTATCCACTTCAAGCCCAACATCGCAATAATTACTACCGAGTACTGCCTTCGTCTCCGGGTATGCCCCCGACGGAAGCACCCGAACAAACGGCTCGTGCTCGTAAAAGTCTGAATAGATGCCGAGGGCTTCTTCAGTGGACATCTCCTCGGTGAGACGCATATAGACAGTGCTGAGAATACCCCGCGTCATCGGGACAAGGTGCGGCGTGAACGTCACCTGAACCGGCGCGGAGGCAACAGCACTCAACTCCTGTTCAATCTCCGGCGTATGCCGATGCGAACCGATGTTGTAAGCGACAACGTTAGACTCCCGATTCGGATAGTGTGTATTTTCGCGAGGCTTCGGACCGGCACCCGAAATGCCTGATTTCGAGTCAACAATGATGGAATCTAATTTCACGACACCTTCCGCGACCAACGGCATCGCCGCAAGTGTCGCACTCGTCGGATAACACCCCGGATTCGCCACAAGTTGGGCATCCCGAATTTTGGCACGATACCGTTCCGGCAACCCGTATATCGCCTGCGGCATGAGTTCCGCGCTTGTATGTTCAGTATGATACCACGCTTCATAAGTATTAGCATCTTCGAGCCGATAGTCCGCACTAAAATCTACGATGCGCAACCCCTGTTCCAAAATTTGTGGCACAAACGACATCGCCACTTTGTGTGGAACAGCAAGGACAACAACATCTACCCGTTCTTTAAGGGAATCAAGGTCTAAGGCTTCAAATTTGGAGGACACAAAGCCACGCAGGTTAGGGAGCACACTGTCAACACACTGTCCCGCGTAAGTTTCAGAGGTACAGAGTGCTACCTCCAACTTCCCCGAATGATTGGCAAGAAAGCGTAACAACTCACTGCCGCTATATCCTGACGCACCCACAATACCAACTTTTATCATTTACATTTCACCGCATCTTTTTTATTTTCAGGTTATAAATCATGCAGGAATTTTAGCACATCTTGAGGGAAAAGTCAAATTAGCACCCTACTATAAGGCTATTCGATTTCTTACTTTTTACCTTTCCATCTTCACTGATCACCTCTTTTATCTCAACACGAATTGCTGATCGCCGACACCCTTCCGAAAGAAATAAATTGACAGCCCCGCGTATACAGGATAAAATATAATAACTTTCGGCTTCTAAATTAAGCCGCTATTATCTGTAGGAGCGAGTTCTACTCGCGATTCCTCCACCTATTTGTAAGAGCGAGTTCTACTCGCGATTCCTATATCTATTGGTAGGAGCGAGTTCTACTCGCGATTCTTATATTTACTTATTCGCAAGGAAAATTTAAAATATGAAATTTGCACGATATGAATTAAATGGCACAATCGGTTACGGCACTGTTTCAGGAGAAAATCTGAACCTACTATCGGGATGCCCATTCGGTGAACACAACGAAACCGGTGAGAGCGTTGCATTAGCAGACGTCAAACTCCTCGCACCGACAACACCGACAAAGGTATTGGCTGTCGGTCTGAATTACCGGAGTCATTTAGACGGCGCACCGGAACCACAAAACCCCGAAATCTTCATCAAAACGCCTTCATGTATCAACGATCCCGGTGGCAATATTGAACTACCTGACGGCGATGATGACGTACACGCCGAAGGCGAACTCGTCGTCATCATGAAGAAACAGACTCGGAAAGCGACACCCGAAGAGGCAGCCGCTAACATCTTGGGCGTAACCTGTGGTAATGATGTCAGCGCACGCACATGGCAGGGCAACGACTTGCAGTGGTGGCGCGCAAAAGCATCGGATACCTTCGGACCCATAGGTCCCGTCATCGCGACCGATGTTGATTACACCGACGCACAATTAGAGACCCGCATCAACGGCGAAGTCGTTCAGAAGCAGACGACCGCAGACCTTATCTTTCCAGTAACAACCATTGTCAGTTTCATTTCACAGGCGATAACCCTTGAACCCGGAGATGCAATCTTTACGGGTACACCCGGCACAACGACTGCATTGAAAGCCGGTGATGTCGTCGAAATTGAAATTGAAGGCATCGGTGTTTTACAAAACAACGTCGTAGCACAATAATTTCGGCATCAGCGCGCTTGGCAACCTTGAACCTCTTTTTTAACATAGGAGACCGTTAGTTTCCTATGCATCTTTGTAGCATAAGCTGTTGGTTTCCTGTGCATCTTATAGCATAAACTGTAGTTTGTGCACTTCGGAATATGGAGGAAAAATGAATTCTATACCGCTACCCCATTTCCAACGTAGCCAAGTTTCTCACAAGATTAAACTTGCTCTTAAAATTGCCATGTTCATGTTATGCATCGGTATAACAACACAAGCAGCGGCAGTCCTACTGTTTCACGACGACTTTGAGAAAGATAATATTGGAGCAGAACCGAGCAAATGGGAAGTCGGACACGACGGTAAAACAACCGCTAAAGTCGTCGCTGACCCGAAAAAAGCGAGTAATAGGGTCTTGTTGACCGCTGACAACCCATCTAACGACTCACGGCACGATGTCGGTGGCTCTATCTATGTTGTCGGCGACGCAGGTTGGGACGATTACGTCGCTGAATGGGATATGATGTTTCCCGATGACTTCTATATGGGTGTTGTCTTCCGTTTCCAAGATGGTGAGAAGTTCTACTTAAGCGACCGACGGCAAGGCGGCAGAGAATACCATTTCTACAAACGCCAAGGGAATTGGGCAAAAGTCAAAGATGGAATGGTAGAAAACGAACCCGAAGTCTGGTATCGCGCACAACTGATTCTCAAGGGCAATAAATTCACTTTCAAGTTAAAAGAGCGGAAAGACAAAAGGTCGTTTGATAAAATCGATCCCGCGACCGAAGGTGAAGACGGCACCTTTAAAACCGGTAAATTCGGCAACTATGGACTCGTTTATATCGATAACATCTTTATCGGCGATTCCGTCGAAGACCTCGTTCTACCCGTCGAACCACAAGATAAGTTAAGCACGACGTGGGGGACGATTAAAGGATCTTATTAATTCAAACGCTCATCCGACGACCACTGGCGAGGTCAGAAATTTATGGAGTTAACGCCTATGCCAAAATTGCTGAGAAGCTTCGTATTATTACTGGCAGGTCTGTTCGCTGTTTCAACACTCGCTGGCTGCGGGGGTGATGATGATATAGTCGCAAATGAACCTGTCCCAGTTAACTTCGTAAAGGCAATCCCATCGGGCGGTCAAATCGCCACGAACGAGCCCATTAAGGTTACCTTCGACAACATCCCCCTTGATGTCAAGGTAAGTGCTGGGACCGTCAAGGTCGCAGGCAAAACAGCCACGATCACAGGTCCCTTCACCCTTGGTGAACTCACATTGACGATCGCTTGGGTTGGTGGCACCCTGGCACTAAACTACACAGTTACCGCGCCGGACTGAACCAATCTGCGTGTCACGGGTGGCACTGTTAAAGACGGCGACAAGGATATCAATGCCGAATCCGTCAATAGCGACGGATGGATCGAGATTACCTTCACTGAAGAGGTAACCGGAAACATCGCACTTCAAACCGAAGATGGGGATAATGTCGGCTGGATTGGCAAAGTCGAAGGGTACGAAGCGACACTTGAACTCGTCAAAGGCAAAGAGCTGACCAACGCCACCGTCTATGTCATCGTTGGTAAAGTCGCCAATGCCGCAGGCAGCCAAATTGAGATTAAAATCACCTTTGCAACCAGGGGTAAAGAGTAGATCTGAGGCTATTCCGAACCACCACGATTCACCTAACCGAACCGCAAGGAAATATAAAAAACACGTAAGCGCAACTAACAGGCGGGCTGGATATACGGAGAGAAACGTTGTTACTACGATTCACCTAACCGAACCGCAAGGAAATACAAAAAAATGTCAACTTATATTGCCCACGGTGGAAAAGACACCGTCATCACATCCGAAGAAAAACGTGCACTGCTACACGAAGCACTCCTCAAGTTAGGCGGCATCCCGAAAAAGATTCTGGTGATCCCACCGGACATAACACGCCTCCACTCCAACGCTGGTGAATTGACCCAACTTCTCTACGAGTTATGGGACACCGTAAACGGTACTACCTTCGACATACTGCCCGCCATCGGCACACACGCCCCAATGACCGAAGCACAGATCGCCGAGATGTACGGCGACCTACCCAAAGCAACATACCATGTCCATAACTGGCGGACCGGATTACACGACTTCGGTGAAGTGCCATCCGAATTTGTCCAAGAAGTGTCGGCTGGCAAACTCGACTATAGCATCCCTATCGCCGTGAATCGTCGCCTTGTAGAGGGCGATTATGAACTTATCATCTCCGTCGGACAGGTAATCCCACACGAAGTCATCGGCATCGCCAACGGATTTAAGAACATCCTCATCGGTACAGGTGGTGTTGAGACAATCAACAAATCGCATTTCCTTGGTGCCGTAGACGGTATGGAACGCCTCATGGGTCGCACGGATACCTCTGTCAGGAGAGTCCTAAATTACGCGCATGCAAACTACCTAAAACAACTCGGTATTCTGTATGTCATGAGCGTCATGGATGCCGATGCATCTGGTGAGCGCGTGATGCGGGGACTTTACGTCGGCGACGATGCACAAACCTTTGAAACCGCCGCCGAATTGAGCAGAGCCGTTAATATGACGTTCTTGGACGCGCCGCTATCAAAAGTAGTCGTCTATTTGGATCCGAGGGAATTTAAAAGTACATGGCTCGGTAACAAGGCGATCTATCGGACACGGATGGCGATGGCAGACGACGGCGAATTGATTATCATCGCACCCGGGCTCCGTGAATTCGGTGAGGATGCGGAAATCGACCGACTCATCCGAAAGTACGGCTATCGCGGCACCCCCGCAACACTCAACGCTGTCTCCGAAAACCCGGAGTTGCAAGAAAACCTCTCCGCCGCCGCGCACCTGATTCACGGCAGTACCGAAGGACGTTTCAAGGTCACCTATGCGACCAAACACCTCACCCAAACCGAAATCGAATCGGTTGGTTACCAATGGGCACCTGTAGACGAAGTGATTGCCCAATACAACCCAGAAACACTTTTTGACGGCTTCAACGACGGTGGCTTTTTCTATATTAGCGAGCCGGGCCAAGGGTTATGGGCACTGCGTTCACGATTTGGGAAGGGTATGTAAGGTTTTTGGCGCGTGATTATAAAAAGGGAACCCCCGTAGCATAGGCTGTTAGCCTGTGGCACCTGTAGGATATGTTGTTGGTTTCCTGTGCAAAATATTCCGATCCCCTTAACCTCCCCATCCATCCAAAATATTCTGGAGGTAAAATATGCTAACAAAACAGCAATTAGCACAATTTGAAGAAAAAGGCTATCTACTTCTTTCCGATTTAATTCCACAAGAGACTGTCACAAAAGCGAGGGAAGCGATGTGGCACATGATGGGAATAGATGCTGATAATCCAAGTTCATGGGCAGATTGCAAACATCCGTCTGCCTCTGAGTTTTACATGCACAGGACGGGCGCTCTGACCGAACTTTTCGGTGTTACGCATCCAGATGTTTTGGCATGTTGCACGCCTGATTATCTCACTATCCTCAAACAACTCGCCACTCAATACCCAGAGATCCCGCATTGTGAAAGGCAGCAGCCTGATGGCATCTGGGCAATCAATAAATTCCCCGTTTCAGCCGAGTGGAAAAGACCGTCGCCCCATTTAGATGGCGACTTCCGAGATCTGCGATTAGATCCCGGAACATTTCGAGTGACCAGTTTAACCTATCTCACTGATGCAAACACGCACAGCGGAACAACAATAGTATGGCCCGAAGGTCCACAACGCATCCGTGAATTCCGCAAAAATAATCCAAGGTTCTCTAACCATATCCATGATATGAAGGCACAGTTTCGAGAGATGGATTTAGGTGACCCCATAGAGGTCATCACCAAACAGGGAGACGTACTATTTTTTCACCACTTGCTCCCCCATAACGGCACAATGAATGTCAGTTCTGCCCCGCGTTTCGCAATCCGATATATGTGTTTATGTCTCACATGCCGCAAATGGGAGAAAAAAGAGGAATGGAATGTCTGGATGCCTTAAGCGATTTTTTGAACGTTCCTACGAAAATTGAAGCTTTGTACCGCGATGCACGTCGCATCTGGGCGAGTACGCCGCAAAACTTCCCAGTTTGCGTACGCAGAGGAACACAATCTAAAAGATGAAACTACAAAGACGGAAACTTAGGTTATTGTAAAAAAGATGAACTGAAAGTCTTTGCCTGTGCACTCAGCGAAGACGACATCCTTCAGTTGACGGCTGGACCGACACCCGTCAAGCCGCTCGGAAAATTAGCGCGGAGGTATACAGTGCAAAATCGAAATCCACAGACAGTCCTTCAAAAAACGAGCATAAATAATACGGATGTCACCACCTTGGCACTCCCAGAAGAGGCGATTGCCCGATTAGGACGCGGAATAGTAACTCCGCTTGCATTTTCCCCAGACGGAAAATATCTTGCTGTCGGAACAAAGATTGGACTCTGGTGGTATGAACTTGCCACGATGCAGCCCGTCGCACTATGGGAAACAGAACGCGGGATGCTTTCCGCCCTTAAATTTTCATCGGATGGCGCGATGCTTGCCGCTGGCAATTCGGATGGTGGGATTAAAATTTGGGATGTGCAGAACCACCGTTGCCTTATGGAAAAGCAACGGATGGGTCGATCAGATCGAGCTTCCGTTCTCGTTTTTTCACCCGATGGGCAATGCTTCGCCTCCTCTGGCGGAAGATACGATGCCGTTTACGTCTGGCACCTCGAAACCGGCGAACAGGTCGCAAAATTCACCGTGGACGAAGAACTACAGCCGCCCCTCCATAGGCGGCCTCCTCCTGTCATTCCTCTTGTCTTTTCTCCAGATGGAAAGAGCCTCATAGGTGCAACCCCCGAAAACACTTTTTCAGTCTGGGATATCGAAACAGGTGAACGTCGTGCACATCTCACCGGACATTCGGCTATAGTGATTTACCTGCTTTTCTCACCGTGCGGTGAGTTTCTAACCTCGGTGGATTGGAATGGCGGTCTCCACAAGTGGGAAGTTGATAAACTCACCACTAAAAACCCACAACCTCTTATCAGATCAATGCCAGAGGCGACAAAATCGGTGGACTACACCTATTCAGCTGACGGTGTTTTGCTTGCTGCGATGGCTTCTGGAACAACTCTTACCGTTTGGGATGTGGAACGTAGCAAAAAGGTGGCGACCTTAACGCATAAAGAGATTATTTGGAGATTCCTTTTTTCACAGACGGGGTCGCAGTTAGTTGTTGGCGGTCCAGACACACTCCAAACTTGGAATATCGGGGATCCCGCGCCCCAACCGCCTGCTATCCGGGGCCACTATTCTGTGTGCGGTTCCGTAAAATTCTCGCCGGATGGGCAGACGCTGGCTGCAGGGTATTGGTCAGGTGAGATTCATTTACGGGACATTCAGGAATTAAAACTGCAAACAACATTCAAGTGTGAAGGTCTTAGGGGGATCCGTTCCATCGACTTTTCACCCTGTGGCAACAAATTGGCAGCCTCTTATGATAAGATTGTGAGAGTGTGGGACCTTAGAAAACCAGAAGCACCACCGATTGAACTCACTGGACATCAAGCAGGCCTTTTTGCCGTTGCATTCTCCCCAAAAGGCAATCTACTGGTGAGCGCAGATTTGAACGGTGTTTTAGGCGTATGGGATGTCGAACACGACTATGAACTTCAAATGTTTACGGAAGAGACGGATTGGATCTGGTCAATTGCCTTTTCACCTGACGGAAAGCACCTTGTAAGTGCCCACCATGAAAGAAGTGCCCAATTATGGGATATTGAGAATGGTGAACAAATTGCTGAACTCTCCTTAAACCGCCCCCGAGATGCTACCAAATACAAAGGCGACGATCGCCAAATTCAGAGGATACTCCGACATGTGGAGAAAGGTTCGGTGGATAAACGTACCCCAAAAGCAATTGCCTTTTCTCCTGATGGCGACTTGATTGCAGGCGATGTATCGGGGCAAATTCGGTTGTGGGATACGACAACTTATGAGATTCGTATGGTGATATGTTTGCCACAAGGATGCGGAAGAGCTGAAGCCTTAACTTTTTCTCCGTGTGGACAGTATTTGGTTTCAGGTGCATCGTGGTTAGGAGGCACTGGCACTGATAAAGTGTCCATCCGCTTGTGGGAAGTCGCTACCGGCGAAAATATCGCCACCTTCTGGAGCCATCCGACCGATATTCAGTCCCTCGCCTTTTCACCGGATGGCACCCTATTGGTGAGTGGCAGCTACGATGGCTCCATTCTGTTATGGGATATGAAGCCTTATCTTTCTCTTATTGACACACACTAAGCCTGAGCAGGATTTGTGGGTTCTGCGCCCGCGGTTTGGTAGGAAGGATCTATAACCCTGTAATGAATTTTCATGGAAAGAAGGGAAACAGCATGCAACGCTTCAAAAGTATCGTCAACTGGACACCCAAAATATGGTTGCCGCTGGCAATTGTTCTGTTGAACGGCGTAATTGAATTTTCGGAGAGGCTATATCTTTTTGAATATTTAGATTTATTCAAATTGGATTTATTCAAAACCTTGCCGAATATGTACGTTATCAGTGGGTTTTTCGCTATCGCTGGGGCATTGATCAGTTGGATCCTGATAAGCGTTCTTCTCTTTTTTGGATGCAGGCTACTTTACAAAAGCGAAGGCGTTTTCCGAAATTTCTTTAAGATTATAGGTATGTGTCATCTCATTCTGCTGGTAGCCACATTAACTCATTTCATTTTGATTGTCATCGGTCTGCCTCCGGATCTCAGCACGCTTGAATACAACACAACAAATTCACAAGAATCATTAGCAGCGATCACTGAGGCATTCGCGCCAGTCGAACTCGCAGTTCAATTGATTAACATAGCAGGGCACATCTGTTTTGTGCTTATCCTCGTACCCGTGGTTCAAACTTTCTTCCAAATCAGGTGGGTCCAGGCTCTTTGTAACGTATGCCTCTCTTATGCGATTTATTGGGCTTTGAACAAAGCTTTGTGGTACATTTTTCCGCATGTTCTTCTCTTTTTCTTCCCAGAATTCTTAGGCACGCGTTGGCAGCCGGGCGACCCGATTTCACCATAACCTAATGTGGTATCAGCATTTCAGGTAATTCGGACAGATCCTGAATCGTTTCATCCCATCTTCCAGTTTGCGTGCAGTCTCGGTCAAGCAATATCGGACGAATCCCTACACTTTGTGCCCCAACGATATCCGCCTCGTAAGTATCCCCCACATGGACAACCTCTTCCGCCGAAACGCCAATTGCCTTGAGCGTATAGTTGAAGATATGTGAATCCGGTTTCTCGGATCGGACGCGCATGTCATGTGAAGCAGTGATTGTATCAAAATAGTCGGCGATCCCCAACCGTTCGGTGAGCGGGTCCAACGGCGTGTCCCAATTGGAGACAATCGCTAATTTGAAGTCGGCGTCCCGCAAATGCTCAAGCGTCGGAACGACATCGTCGTAGAGTATCGCATTGGTAACACCAAAAAGCGGGTGTCCAGATTGTAATAGTTCCCACGCTATCTGCTCCACATGTGCTTGAACGCCAAGTTCCGTTAAAAATTCGCATTCCTGTGTTATCACAGTCGTCAACCATTCCAAAAGAGAATGGTCAGCAGGACTGGATGCCGATGTAGCAGTAAAGAGATTCCGCACTGCTGCTTCATAGCGTTCCCAATTGATTTCAACGCGATACCGCTCTACAATTTTTTGGAGACTTGCTTCAAACGACTGTTCCCCGTGAACAGACAGCGTCTTGTAAAAATCAAAGAAAACCGCTTTTATCATAATTTCCCTATCTATACACGCCAGTCACGCTCAGAAAGCAGTGCGGGTAATTCGGATAAACTCTGGATTGTCACAACTCTGTTCCATCTACCGACTTGGCTGCTGTCTCGGTCAATAAATATTGGGTGAATACCCGCGCGCCTCGCTCCGATGACATCCGCTTCATAAGTATCCCCAACATGTACGGCTTCCGATGCCGAAACGCCAACCGCTTCAAGTGTATAGTTGAAGATATGCGAATCTGGTTTTGCGGACCGGACCCGTGTATCGTGGGAGGCAACAATTATATCGAAATAGTGTGCAATTCCCAACCGTTCGGTGAGTGGGTCCAACGGCGTATCCCAATTGGAAACAATCGCTAACTTGAAACCCTCACCTCGTAAATGCTGAAGGGTCGGGACAGTATCTTCGTAGAGTATAGCGTTAGTGGCAGCGAAAAGCGAGTGTTCAGATTGCAACAGTTCCCACGTCACTTGGTCCAAGTAATTCTGAACGCCGAGTTCGCTTAAAAAATCGCGATAGCTATCAACTATCTGTTGCATGTTCTCCAGAAGATCATGGGTCGCAGGGTCTGACCCCGACGCATCCGAATAAAGGTTCTCGCGCGCTGCTGCATAACGTTCCAAGTCAATTTCAATCCCATACCGCGCTGCGATTCCTTGGACTCTCGATTTAAGAGACCGTCCCCAAACCCCCAATGTGTTGTAAAAATCAAAGAAAACGGCTTTTACCATAATTTTTAGGTCAACGTCTATACCTTCAAACATCTACTCTGTAAAGGCGGTGCAGTTGGTCTTATAGCGTATCTTCATTCAAAAAGTTTTTCAGTAAAAGCATCAAGACTTCCCACATTAACAGATGTAAGCAGCAGCTCTTCAAGACGTTGCAAGTCGTCTATATTTTCAAGGGCAGGGGTCAACGCGCGGACCGCCTCTACGTGGAATTTCGCGTTGAGTACTGCCATGAGACTCTTAAAAGTTGCCTCCTTGGCCCCTTGCTCAATAAACTTTTCGCGTTGGCGTTGGAAAACAGCAGATTCTTGCATAAGTTCCTCCGGTATTTGTTGACACTCCCACACCTAAAGGAGTGGGATTCTTGCTTCTTCATTCGTAGCCTCCCGCAAGTGGAGGTCTTACACAAACTCCACAAGCGTTTTAACTCTCCGTCTGCCCGACGGCGAGGTTCTTGAGATTTATTGCAGCGTTTATGTCTCGGTCTTCGGTAAAGCCACAACTGTTGCAATGATACTGTCTATCTGATAGGGACAAATCTTCTTTTTTATCACCACACCTGCTACACGTTTTTGAGGATGCAAAAAACTGTGGTGCTTGCTCAATTGGAATGCCAAGTTTTTTGGCTTTTATCCGAAGTTTATCAAGGAAACCACCTAACGCAGAATCGGATAACGCTTTAGCAAGATTTCGGTTTTTAAGCAGATTCGTGACCTTTAGCGTCTCAATACCGATAGCCGACGCACCCTTGATGATTTCTGTCG
>JAGFCB010000191.1 GCA_022394775.1 Candidatus Poribacteria bacterium | reverse complement strand
CTGCTTGACGACTTGTGTGATGTGCATAATCACTTTCTCAACCTTGAAAACCGCTATTACCGCATCTATGGTAAATATGCGGGTCGGTATCGGCTGCAACCGCATTTGACGAAGTTGCTTGGACGCACGCGGCAACATTGGGCTTGGACACCCCGCGACACACTTGACGCTGTGATTATCCGTCTGGATATCGCTTGGCAACGCTTTTTTGACTTCCCTCATGTAGGGCGTCCAAAGTTCAAACGCAAAGACCGTTATCGTTCTGCGAAGTTTCAAAGTGGTTACCTCCTCGAAGCAGGTCGTGTTCGCCTGTCTTTCAAGGCGTGGGATGACACAACCGCATCTTTGAAGTTCAATAAACGTTGGTTCTCTTTCCACGATCACCGTGATTGGAACGGGAACGTCCGATATATCCAAATCCTTCGGGATGCTGTCGGAACCTATTGGCTCTCTGTCGTGACAGATGATACATCCAAAGAAGTCTTGCCCGCTACGGGTGAAAGTGTAGGTGCGGACTTCGGCATGGAAACCTATCTGACACTTAGCACCGGTGAGAAGATACAATCGCCAGAGTTCTTGAAACTCTCCTTGAAAGCACTTCGCACGCTTCACAAAAGCGTTTCTCGTAAAGTCAAAGGTTCTCATAATTGGTGGCGTGCTGTCCGTGAACTTGCGCGTTTGTATCGGCATATCGGCAACCAACGCAGAGATTGGCATTTCAAGCTTGCGACAGACCTCTGCCGTAGGTTTGACGTTATCGCCACGGAGACGCTGAACCTTGCGGGTATGAAACGGCTCTGGGGCCGCAAAGTCTCCGACCTTGCCTTCGGGAGTTTTGTTGAGATTTTGGCGTTCAAGTGTTTCAAACATAATCGTGAGTTCCTTCAAGCCGGACCTTGGACAGCCACAACCAAACCGTGTTCGGACTGCGGGCATCACAACGAAAATCTTACACTTTCCGATAGACAGTGGAGGTGTCCTGAATGTGGTTCGGACCACGACAGAGACATCAACGCTGCGATGAACATTTTGCGGGCTGCCTGTGATCCCGCTGTGGAGCAGACGTAAGACGTTTC
>JAGFCB010000252.1 GCA_022394775.1 Candidatus Poribacteria bacterium | reverse complement strand
CCGATCACTGACAGGAGATTGAATCTTTTCATGAAATTTTGCTTATACCCAGTTCTGTTTGTAGTATTGATGATACCTTTTTCAACCTTAGCGGAGACAGATACAACTGAAAAGGACACAAACCCAAAAACGAAAAGAAGTATTTGGCAGCGGATTTTCCCGCGTACTGGTGATATAGAAGCCACCGTGTACCAACATGGTACCGATACACCACTGATTGAAGCAGAGGTGTACATCATTGAGACCGATCAGCGTCAAAAAACCGGTAAAGACGGAACGTTCCGCTTTATTGAAATTCCCGTCGGGAAATATACACTCTCTATATCTCATCCCACCCATAGTACACCCACAAAAATTCCAATTGATATCCGCGCCGGCGAGACGCTCCGCGGGAAGTTTTATCTGGGAGCGGAGGTGCCTTTTGTGAAAACCACAGACAATGGAGATATAGATGGACACGTCTATAGCCAAACGACAGGGAAACCCCTCGCCGAGGCAGACGTGCGCTTTGTTGAGATTGATATGTCCGGAAAAACGGACGCATCTGGAAATTTTCAGTTTATAGGCATAACACCCGGTACCTATACTTTGTCAATTACACATGCCCTCCATAAAACACCGACGACCAGCAAAATAACAGTAACAGCAGATGACACCACGCAGGTGAAGATATATCTCGGTGCAGCGGTCCGACTCGAAACAGTTGTCGTGGAAGGGAAACGTCTGCCTCCGACGATTAGTCGCAAAGAGATACGGGGTAGCGAATTGATCCGGATTCCCGGTACTGGACGCGACGCGCTCAAGGGACTCACGACCTTGCCAAGCATCGGTATTCCTAATGATCTTTTTGGTATCCTCTATATCCGCGGGAGTGCTCCTGCGGAAACACTTCTCTATTTCGACAGAACGCCACTCGGTTATCCTTTTCACTATGCTGGATTATTTTCAACGATTAACTCAGATAGTATCGAGGACATCCGTATCTATGCTGGTGGCTACGGTGCCGAATTCGGGTTAGACTCACAATCGGTGATTGACATCCGCTCGCGCGAAACGTTAGAAAAAAAGTGGGCAGGCGCGCTTAACTTGAACATTATATCGCCCTCTGGATTTCTTGAAACAAAAATTGGAGACAAAGGGTACGCATCTGTTGCGGGACGATTTACCATCCACAACCTCATCCTAGGACTTTTCTTTGACTGGACCCTTCCGACTTGGTCGGATTATCAACTTAAATTTGCTTATCAACTCACAGAAAAACATCATCTCACGCTCAACGGTTTAGGTGCGACGGATCATTTCGATTTCTCTGGCTTAGGGGCAGAAGAGAGCGAAGAAGGCACTGATTCTGCTTTCTATTTTAAAAACGGGTTTGAGGCAGAAGGTATTCATCTCCGTTCCATTTTCACTGATAGACTTACGTCTCATTTTTCACTGACGCGTTCTCACAGTTTTCTCAATATCCATCTCGGTAGCACCTTAAACGAAGATAATGAACCTGAGAGCGAAGGATTCATCTACGATATTAAAGTTAATGCTCCAACGTATACCCTCCGCGAAGATGTATCCTACAGATTAACACCGACACTGCAATTTGAGCCAGGATTTCTTCTTGCCTTTAGTCCCGCCAAAAGCCATACATATACATCCTCTCCAGAGAACGTAGATTTTGAAAACGACGTGGATCCATCATGGATGCGGAAACTTGACGAATTCGATTACACGTTTCGGCGTGCTGAAGGTTACTTACAAGCACGCTACGATCCACTATCGTTTTTATCTGTAGCACTCGGGGTGCGGCTTGATTATCTCAATTTGACAGAAGAACTCTC
>JAGFCB010000320.1 GCA_022394775.1 Candidatus Poribacteria bacterium | reverse complement strand
GCGTTGAAGATAATCGCCATTGTCGTCGGGTATTGGGTTGTCCATACGGTCTCTGTCTGAACGACGAGGTAGATATTGAGCGGGAGTGACAGGAGTCCTATCAGGATAGCTCGCCATGTGATATTCTCAGTTGAGAGGCGGGGTGGTTTATCCATATCCGGGTTTCCATTTCTTGATAGGACTTAGAAGGCTTGGTTAAAACCATAAAAGAATTGAGGTTCAAAAGTAGACGCGGATGGGATATCAAGTGGAAAGGCTAATCCTATCCGAAAGATGCTGGGACCACTTACCCGAGAAAAACTACCGCGCAACCCGAATCCAACACTCCGCTTGGGTTCACTCAGTTGAAAGGTCCGTTTCCCGTTCCAGATATAGCCTACATCGGCGAAAGCGGTGGCACTTAAAACAAGCCCAACTTTAACGGAGCGTTTGATGAACGGTTTGACGATGAACGTAGCAACCGCTCCAAGAGCACCATCGATTTTACTAAAAAAATCCCCGCCACAGAGGGTACGGCTTTCAATGCGCATTAACATCATCTTCTCACCGTTAAATTGCTGTGGGTCGTACCCCCGCAATCCGTTGTCCGATCCAAGGATAACTTGATCTTCACCGCTCCATCCAAACTGCATCTCTGTTATAAATTGTGCCACTAATGTTTGATGAAAATCGAAGAACCCTTTTTTCCGAAAACCCTTGTCCACTGTATAGATGTCGTTGCCCGTTTTGAATACGTCGATGTAATACCAAGACGTCTGTAGTTGAATCTTAGGGCGCTCAATACGTGTTGTAAAGTATGTACTGAGGTCTATAAGGGTTGTGCTGAGTATGTGTTCTCCTCGGCTCCACGCGGATATACCTACAATACGTGTGTAAGATTCTGCCATGTCTGAACCGTATAATGGAGAAGCGTACCCAATCGAGAGTGCATATTGGGAACCGGTAAAAAAATCTTCCTCTTGACCCATTTTTCTAAAGAATCGGGTTTTGTAGTAGGCGACGCGTTTTCGGCCAACAGTGATCCCGACAAGGTTAATATCTCGATTTGAGGGAGTGGCTTTGGATTCTCCGTAACTTTCAATAAGTGCGTGTCTTGAACGTTGAGATTCTGCCCAGAGTCCTATATAATGTTGACGCCTCCGGCCTCCAAAATAACGGAGGATTGTACCAGAGGCTGTTTGTCGGTTTTGCTCGAAAATATCTGTTTTTACACCGTTCTCGTACCACCGTCTCAGATTATTCAATTCAGAGGCTTGCAACCTCGCGCTCCATCGACTTTTCAAACTGTATTGTGGACGTTCTAAAAGAAAAACATATTGCGGACGTTCTAAGAAGGAAGTCCATGTGTTCCCTTCTAACCGCTGGGCGAACTCTCCATCAAAATTCCAATACGAATTGAGTAGCCTCGGCATCTGGTACCTACCGCGTATAAAATGACGTGTTTTTTCTTCTCTTTCGATAACACCTTCATAACGGAATTGTGTGAAATGCCCAGAACCAAATAAATTGAAGTCTGTACCTGCTACAAGAAACTTACCGCCTTCAGGATTCACCAACGGGAGTGGGTCAAATGCCCCTCTCAATGACCAAAGATCTGTAATGTTAACGTGCAGTGCTACCGCCTCTAAACTTGCATCCCATTGCGGCACAATGTTTGCGGAACCGATATAAGTCTTTTGTCGTAGGATGCGTTCACTTTCTGTCTTGTCTTCTTCTATGTAGACATCTCCTACCTGAAAAAGCAGTTCGCGGAGT
This sequence comes from Candidatus Poribacteria bacterium, assembly GCA_022394775.1. Taxonomy (GTDB): domain Bacteria; phylum Poribacteria; class WGA-4E; order WGA-4E; family WGA-3G; genus WGA-3G. Next base: position 11,801 of record JAGFCB010000320.1, on the reverse strand, counting down.
ATCACATTTTCTCTGGTATTTGTATTACCGGATACCGTGATCTTTCCGATGATACCCTCATCAATCTCAAACCCGAGATAGATTCCGTCCTCAAATTTCTTAACATAGTTTTGCGCTTCAACGATACGGGCGAATTGGTAGCCCTTCTCTTGATAAAAACGTATAATCGCTTCAAAATCTGCTTCCAGTCTGGCTTCATCATAAATACTCCATACATCTGTTTGCATCAGCGCGCGAATTTGCTGTTCAGAAAATGAAGCGTTCCCCTTGATTACAAGACTGCGTACGGTGTTTACTTCATCGGCTAAAGCCTGTAAAGCTGCGGTTTTCTCTGATGTATTTCTCACGCTTTGTGGGGTCTCGTCAGCGATTTCTGACGAAATTTCAACCTGTATGCAGATACTGAGTACCACAATTAAGCACAAAGTCCGAAAGGGTGGTCTAATATTTCCAAAATTTGCCATTATGCTTCACCTACGGTTAGTGCCTTTTCGCGATTTGAGAGGAAACTTTCCAGGAGCATGAGGCAAACAGTCAAGAGGAGCAATTCACCCCATATTTCTTTTCCGTGTCTTTTAACATTGTAAGCGTCAGCCTCGACGGTTGCGTCTTCAGTTTCCGGATCTGCTGTCGTTCGCGCCCCGACTCGCGCGGCAGCCTGTTGGAGCGGAATCTGTGTTAAATCGGCTTCGGTTGCATCAACGTTAACAGCGAAGAAGTCTCGTTGCCGTCTGTCTTGGGTTTGGATCTCAATTTGATAGATACCAGGGCGTTCTGTCCCTTGAAATCGCAGCGTCCCGTCCTCAGTAATCGGAGCCACGATACTATTGTCAACGTCAGGATCCTCGTTATCGGTTTTTAGACGGATCGTCGCTTTCCCCCCAGCACTTTGCGGATAACGCGCCGTATAAGTGTCACCAATATGCCCGCCCCATGTTAAAAGGTTGCTGTTGGCTGTAGCTGTGTAAAGCACACTCTGTTGAAGCATCGGGAGGAAATAGGGATTAACAAACAGATTATTTGTATAAGTTGTAGTGCGAAGTGCTGTGGCATTTGTGTTGGATGTACTGCTTTGTTGTGTGAGAAGTCCACAATTATAGAGTAGGACGGTACTTGTCCCTTGACTGCGTTCGATGAGAAAAGGTGTATCGTCGTCGAAATGTGCAATTACCGTTGATTCAGATGTAGGGTTTAGGGCTACACCACTGTGAAACTGTGGCGCGTATTGCATCGAAAACCCTTCGCTTGAGAAGATATCGAAAATTGGGTGCGTTTCTTGATACGTCCGAATCTGCCGTGGTGGTGTCCATGTGAGTGTTCTACCAAGTTGTGCAGGTAACCAAGTGCCGCTAAATTGGTTGTAGTTATCTGGATTGCTGTGCCTGCTCACAAAGGCAATGACACTTTTGCCGTGCCGGATGAATTTTTGGATCTGGGCAACGGTCAGTGGGGTAATCTTTGGTATATCCGCGAGGATAATAACGTCATAGTCTTCCAGCGGAAAGGTCTCAAATTCAGCAGGCGTGCATTGTGTTGGTAAAATCGTTGTATTGGCTGTTAGCTGTCGGCTGTCGGTTGTCGGTGGGGCGTTAAGAAAATCTCTTTGCTGATTGCTGACGGCGGATGGCTGACGGCTATTTTTATTTGGATTGAGTGCCAGTGCCAAGTATTCCGTCTGTTCTCCGACACAAAGTACACGCACTTCGCCGATGATATCTAAAGCAAAATAACGCTGATTGTCAATGTTGAGTCGATCTTCTGTTAGTGAAAAATAACCGGTATGCGTGCCGGGTGTAGAAAAGTTATGTGTTAAAGTTGTATTTAGTGATTCGTTCGCTGCCGCAGAAAAACTCACGGTTTTTTGTTTTTTTCCTTCAATAAAAAGTGTTAGCATATTCCGTGCCAAAGGGGCTACCGAGTGGTTCGCAGTCGTCACATTCAATTGGAGCGGTAGATTTACGCCTATAAGTTGATTGGAGGGACGAATTTCTTCAATATTTGTGTTATGCGCTTCTCCTTCCGTAACAGGTATCAGAGAAACCCGCGCACCAGAACGGTTCAGAAGCCGATCCCAGTTTTTCCATCCGTTTTGGGCGAAATCTGAAATGAGATAGAGTTCCTTGTTCAATTGTTCTGATTCAGCGAGGATTTCGTGAGCCAGTTCGAGACTCGGCTGAACGTTCGTGGCACGATAAGAGACTTCCGCATCGTTGATTGCTGCTGTAACGTTTTCAAGGTCAGGCGTGAGTTGTCGGAAAATAGGGTTCGGAATATCCGACATTAAAATAAGTGCGGCACTATCACCGTGCCGCAGTGTATCAAGAATATCAATTGCTAAAGTTTTTGCTTTTTCAAATCTGATGCCGTCAACATCTTGATACGCCATGCTATAAGAGTTATCCAAGACGATAACCAAATCGGTTTTTGCACGCACGGAGGCAACAGGCAGCCCAAGCGTCAAAAATGGACGTGCCAAGGCGAGCGCAATCAGAGCAACGATTGCCATCCGTAAAAGCAAAATGAGAAGCTGCCTGAGTTGGAATCGGCGAGCGTTCTCGCGATGTGCCGCCATCAAGAACATCAGACTACTGAAATCGATTGTCACAACGCGACGGCGGTTCCAGAGATGGATAATCAGTGGGATACCAGCAGCGAGGAGTCCGAGAAGAAATAGTGGATTGAGAAATGCCATCAGTAGTTATCAGTTTGCCTCGCAGTGAGAGTCGTCAGTTAAGAGGGTCGTCAGAGGAATAGTTTTCGGTCATCAGTCATCAGTTTTGGTTTTTGGTAGAGGTCCACCTTCTTTGACGATGTTATCGTCTCCGAAATGCTAATGGTTTCACAGAAGATTTGGGTTTATCAGTCACCTCTTTGACTGATGGCTGGTGACTATTCAACGATGGCAATTTCAAGTTGATTGAGTGTGCGGAAAACGCCTTCAGCGAAGCCTATCAGGTTATCCGGTTCCAAGGTGCTTCCACCGAGCTGTATGTGATTCGCATCAGCGATATTTTGTCCCCACGTTGGATCCATCTGCACCCACCTGCCGACGTAGACTTCAGGCCAAAAGTGATAGTAAAAGGCATCTTTGGCAAAGGCAATACCAGAGCAGATTCGCGCTGGGATGCCAGCAGCACGTGCCAGCGCAATAAAAAGCACGGTGTGTTCCGTGCAATCCCCAGAGAGCGTCTTGAGTACTGTTAACGACGAACCAAAGCCGCCGCTCATCTTTTTGTCAGTAATGGATGTATGTACCCATTCGCATAGCTTTTTTGCTGCACGCCATGAATTAACTTCCCCTTCTAAGATCTCTTCGGCTTTCGCGCGGATAGCCGGCGCGTCGGCTTGGATATAAGCACTCGCGCCAAGGAATTCACCTTCTGCATCCTGCATGGGTAAATCAGGACAGTCTTCCGCTGCAACCGTTGGAACCTGAATGGAAAGTCTACCTGATTGTCCACTGTTTAACGCAAGCTTTTGCTGGGAAGTAGACATGATCGCATCAGTGATGTTTCCTGTGATGAGTTTTACATCTGCTTCAAAGTTTTTTGCGTTTGGCGTAGGGTGTTTGCCAGAAGGGAGGATACGGGTTTTTAAGACGATATCAACTTCTTCGATACCACCAAGCGCGTTTGCCTTGTCTGTTTTTGTGGTAATCATAGAGAGTCCCATCATGGGGGTCTCTGTTTTATAGTTCACGCCGTCAGCGTCGAGCCACACTTTCATGGTAATTCCGTTCATCATATCTAACTTTTGGTGTAAAACATAAACTTGTTTCTCTTTTGACTGGTAGGTTAAAGTCTCTTGCCCTTCAACCTCAAGTTCTACTTTCACCGGCTTCAGCAGATCGAAACTGAAGACGTGAAAGTTCCGTTTTTCACCTATTTTTAGACCCCGTTTGAACAGGGATTCCACACCTACGTGTTCAGAGATTGTATCTGCTGGCACAGGGATTTCTGATTCAGTTCTTTCACCGTTGAGTGTTGTCTTGATGTAAGCAACCCCATCTACGATACGTCCCTCCACCTGTTTTAATCCGGACTCATTGGAAGTTGAGAGGAAGTAGCGTGGCATTAAATCGGAACCCGTATACTCCACACGCGTGATTTCTAATGTTATATCACTCCCAAGTGCCTTAAAATTCATAACTATATCAATTTTGTGTCGGTCCACCTCTTCCCCTTGATACTCAGTCTTTTCGGTAGTCATATACATGTAACCGATCTTGGTATTCATCAAAGTGAGGTTGTACCAATGCTCATTCGGTTTTTCTGCCATATTCTCAGGGAGGTCCTTATCTACGTCCTTAAAGGTGTCTTGTTGTCCGGCTCCGAATTTTTGGAGGAAATTAGCGAGTCCACTCTTTTTCGTCATCTTGAGTGGAACGAAGTGGTCGCCACCATTAACAACTGTAACGGGTTTCCCAAGTCGATCACCGTAGCCTTCCTTATAAATACTGATCAGATACCGACCCGCAGGGAGGTCAGATCGCTTGTACGCACCGTTCGCATCAGATGTTGCTGTGAATTCTGTGCCTTCTACATCGACAATCTTGACTTCAACGCCTTCAATCGGGTTCTGTGTGTTGCTTGTATCCGTAATTTGACCCCGAACGGTCCCGCCATTTATATTTTCCGCGAAAACGATGCCAACGGACATCCCGACGCACGCGATGAATGTCAACAGGAAACTTAAACGAGCCATCTTTTATTTTCTCCTTTGGGATTCTGTTTAATTGGGGAAGATATTTTTCGGTTATTGTTTCGTTGTAATGTTACAATTATACCTAACGGCTGCGCCTATGTCAAGTCTTTTGTAGGAGCGTTCACAGTCGTAATATGCGTTGTAAGCGTGCGATTTCTGAAAAAAGTATAAAAAAATCTACGTTCGCGTTGCCATCGCAACCGTATGGGTGTTACGCTGTTTTACCTTCCGATAATTCCCGAAAATAGCCATAAAATTACGCTTGATAAATTCTCGGAGTCCCGAAATGGTGACGACATAGAGGCGTCCATTCGGTTTGAGGTAGCGTTTCGCATCCGACAAAAAAATCTGTAGGAGTTCTTTGCCAACATTAGCAGGTAGGTTAGAGACGATAAGATCAAATTGAGTATCAGGGAGGTGACTAAATCCGTTACTCAGGAGAACATGACAATTCTGGAGTCGGTTCTGTTTCACGTTTTTGTGTGCGTAATCTACGGCTACAAAGTCTTTGTCTACCATATAGACAGTTGTTGTTGGAACGTATTTCGCGAGCGTGACCCCAATAGCACCGTATCCGCACCCAAGGTCAAGGCAAGTACCACCCTCTTGGATGTCGATATGTTCAATCAATAAATGTGTTCCTGCATCAATCGCTTTCGGTGAGAAGAGACCCCACGTTGCGGAAAAAGTGAGTGAAGTTCCGCGTAATTCTGCTTGAAACGTAGTTTCTTGTGCTGGCACATCTATTGCCATTTAATCAGGACTCCAAGCGTATCACCGGGAGAATTCCAAAGGAGATCAAACGCATCCTTCGCCTCGGTGTAGCGAAAGCGATGCGTAACCATTTCAGACGCGCGTATTTCCTGATTCTGTATCTTTTCTAAGGCGCGTGCGGCAGTCTGCGAACGGGGTTCATCTGTCAGGATACCAGCGACGAGGCGTTTGCTCATCATTTTTGAGGAATGTAGCGGAAGCGGTCCCTGCTGATAGAGCGCGATCAGTTGAATAATACCATACTGACGCGTCATATCTTGTGCCTGCTCAAAAGATTTGACACCGGCGTACCCGCCGACGCAATCTATGACCAGATCCGCGCCTTTTCCGTCGGTAAGGCGACGTACTTCTTCAACCGGATCTGTCTCATCAGCGTTTATGACTGCGTCTGCACCGAGTTGCGCTGATAATTCGCATCGAAGCGGCAACGCATCCACCGTAATAATCTGCGCGGGGTCATAGCCACGCAGCACTTGCATCATCAGACTGCCTACTAAGCCTTGACCTAAGACAACGACAGTATCACCCGCTTTCACACCCGACGAGTCTGACCAAGCGATGGCACTCGTCGCAAGCGGCAAAAAAGTTCCGTCTTCAAAACTAACATCGCTAAGCGACACGATGCGTCCATCAGTTGCGTTAGGCGCAGCAACAACATATTGTGCATGCGGGGCTACGACCATAACGCGTTCGCCAACCTTGTAATCTGTTACCTCAGTCCCAACGGCATCGACAATGCCTGTCAGTGAGTAACCCATGATTGAAGGTGGAACTGCCCCTTCCATGATGTACCGTCGAAATAATTCGGAACCACGGCTAATTAACGTTGTATCTGTCTCTACCCGAATCTCTTGCGCGTTTATCTCCGGTATCGGTACCTCTTCTAATTGGATGTTACCGAAACCTTCTGGTTTGGTTACCTGAAGCATGTCTGTTCCCTCCAAGCGTAGGGACGAGGTGACCGCGCCCCTACTGTAAACGTTGAACTAAATCTTCACTTGTAACAGGTTCATCAAAAGACATCAGATAGATATGGAAAGTATCGCTTCTGTCGGAAACAAATACGATGGAGCGCCCATCGGGTGAAAAGGCGGGTTGGATAGATCTACCAATATCATTCGTTATGCGGCGTTCATTTTTGCCATCTGCATCAATGAGGTAAATTTCCCAGTCGCCATCTCTTGCGGAGACATAGGCAATTGTTTTTCCGTCGGGCGATACAGTCGGGTTGTAGCAATCGTAGGGATTTGGGTTGAAATGTGCCTCGTTTTTTCCGTCAATATCGATCGTATAGAGTTGATTCACCTCATTTCGCGATGAAACAAACACAAGGCGTTTTCCGTCTGGGAAGAATGTGGGGCTGCCATCATCTGTTTCGTTGAAAGTGATACGTTTCGGTTCAACATTTTCTGGTGTGAATTGGGCAAGGTTGACTTCCTCTAAATCAAGAAGGTATAATTCCAAATTCCCGTCTGCATTGGATTCATAAACGACCTGATTTCTCGCAGGCGAGGTACGTGGGACGCGTGCACCGAAGCTTACCGGCAAAACCGCTTGCGTGGTCTTACTGTGGATATGCGTCAGATTGAACCCCGCATAGATTGGTGTGGAACCACTGCTTTGGATGACAACTTTAACTTCACGAGAAGACTTCGGTTCACTGCTATAGAAAAGGTAGTTTGGGGTTTTCAAGAATGCGGGTGAACTATCATTAAAATCTGTCGTGAAGGTTACGCGACGTCGGATCCGTCCGTTCAGGTCCATTAAATAGAGTTCACCGTTGTCCGTTCGGAAAGATGAAAAAGCGATCTGTGTGCCATCGGGTGAGAATGTCGGTGAATAGTTATCTGAGTCGCCGTATGTGAGTCGTTTTGTCCGATAACTATCGCCCACCAATCCAACGATTTCGCGCAAAACTTCGGGGTCTGAGGTGCTACGTTGCACGAGTCTGAGTACCCGAAAAGCAGAAGTTCTATCACCGAACCTGAGGTAGGTGCGTGCCAATTCAAGGCGCGCTGCGATGCGGGCTTCGGGCTGCGCGGCATAGAGTTGTGAAGCCTTCCGTAACTGCTCGACTGCGTCGTTGTGCCGTCCCAATTGATTGTAGACTTTCCCTAATAAGAACCGTGCCTTCGGATCTTCCGGTGCCGTTTCGATGAAAGCCTCTAATCCGGCAATTGCGGCTTGGGGTGTTCCAGCATCCAAATGTTTTTCGCTTTCTTCCAAGACGGTTCTGTTATCTTGGCATCCAAGCACTAAAACAACGAGAAGAATTTTGCAGAGGATTCTTGAAATACAATTGCGTCTGATATTACGTTGGGTTTCCATAAACATATCACGTCAGTTTCGGGGAGGGCGCAAACCTCATGTTTTTTTTACGCAGTTTACCAACCCAAAATTTGGGATCATCAAGGATTTGTGATTAGCGTCTGCTTCTTCTACGTCTGCCTCGCCATCCATCGCCAACTGCATAGAGCCAACATAAAATACCCTGAACTGATGCACTAATTTTCAGCTTCCAAGAAGGGCGGTACATCAACTGTTCCCCATCGTCAAACGTCCAGATGTGAATAGCATACGACTGTTGCTTTTGAGCGTTTTCTGTGTTGTCTGTTGTGGTCTCGTTCTTCGCGGCGGGTTTAAATTGCGTTAAATCATGCCAATCATTGACTGGCATGGAGTTGAGATAGAAAATACCGAGTGCTGAAGCAAATATCAGAAAAAGAATAAACCCTTTCAGGAATCCTCCCAAGTAGAGTTGACCGAGTCCCGGCAGGATTGCGGATAGTAGCATCGCGACATAAGAGCGCGCAGGCGCAGGTTCACCTGAAGTGTTCCCGGAATTGCTGGATCCAGTATAAGCTGTCGCCGGTTCTGCCATTTTGATTACGACTCTCCTTGTGCGACGAGGTAGACTCCAATACAGATAATTAGCGCACCCATTATCCGAACCTTAGGGATAGATTCTTTGAACAGCATCCAAGAAAACAGAATTGACAGCACGTATCCAAAACTTAACATCGGATAGGCAATGCTCAATTTAACACGCGATAGGATGACCAACCAGATGAGTGTTGTAAAGCCGTATATCGCAATCCCGCTGAGGACATAAGGATTCAGAAATGCCTGCGTCAATTTTCCCAGCGCGTCTCGGATATTGTTGACACGACCCACCATATTCATCCCGTGTTTGAACAGGATTTGTCCCATCACGGTTAATAGAACATTGAAAAATAGCAGTATAAAATCTTTCATGCTCTTATTATATCACACCTCTGCCTTTTTTTACAATTTTTTAGTTTCTATCTATCAGGACTTACGCATTTTTGGCTGTGGACGGGTTTTGTTAGATGAAATGTTCTGATTCTATAGGGGTTCTGATAGCACAATCTGGAAGATTGTGGTACAAAAGAGCATCATGCGTAAGTCCTATCTATGTGATTAAAATATTGAAATGTTCAGTTGGTAATGGTATACTTAACACAGGATGATTTTAAAGGGGGGATGTTGTATGCTAAGGCAGTATGCGTTTATTTTTCTATTGTTTTTATTTACATTTTCCGCGCTTTTAGGCGGTGTGTCGGCACAAAATGATATTCGATCCGAAATCGAGAACGCACGACAAAAAGGACACTCGGATGAAGAAATCCGTCAAGCCTTGAAAAACGCGACCTGGACTGAAAAGCAAATAGACACGTTGCTTTCTACACCTCAAAGCGAAACCCAACAGGAGCAAGGTAAAGAATACGATCCAGCGGATGCGCAGCAATGGAACTTACCGGAAGGTGCGATCAGACGGATCGGTAAGGGCGAGGCCAGTGATGTTACTTATGCTCCGGACGGACAGAGGCTTGCCGTTTCTGGTTTCATTGGTATATGGATTTATGATGCGCGCACCCTCAACCCCCTGAAGCTAATCGCGGAAGATACAGGATGGATCAATAGCGTGCGTTTTTCACCCGATGGCAAAACAATCGTAAGTGGCGGCAGCGGAGGTATGGAGAGAATCCTCCGTTTATGGGATGTCAACACCGGCAGCCTTCTCAAAACATTCAAAGGACATACAATTTGGGTCAATAGCGTGCGTTTTTCACCCGATGGCAATACACTCGTAAGTGGCGGCGAGTACAAAATCCTTCGTTTATGGGATGTCAACACCGGCAGCCTTCTCAAAACATTCAAAGGACATAAACATAGCGTCAGGAGTGTGCGTTTCTCACCTGACGGCAAAACAATTGCAACAGGCAGTGCTGACGGCACTGTTCGACTGTGGAACGCTGACACGGGCAGAAGCATCAAAACACTCAAAGGACATACATCTTGGGTTACGAGTGTGTGTTTCTCACCGGATGGAAATACACTCGCAAGTGCAAGTAACGACGCCACGGTTCGTTTATCGGATGTCAACACCGGCAAACTTTTAAGAACACTTACAGCACATACACAAGGTGTCCATAGTGTGAGTTTCTCGCCAGATGGTCAAACACTCGCAACGGGCAGTGGTGATGGTACTGTGCATTTGTGGGACATAGATAGGGGTAGCATTCTCAGGACACTCACGGGACATACAGGTGGTGTCAGGCGTGTGCGTTTCTCGCCCGATGGAAATACACTCGCAAGTGTAGGTTGGAGCGGCACGGTTCGTTTATGGGATGTAAACACCGGTAGAAACATTAAGACACTCATAGGACATACAAGTTATGCCGGCAGTTTCTCAAGCGATGGAAATGCAAGTGTGAGTTTCTCGTTCGATGGGAAAACGATCGCAAGCGGGAATTCGGACGGAACTGTGCGTTTATGGGACGCAGAAACAGGTGGAGACATCCGAACATTCAAAGGACATACAGGTTTTGTCAATAGTGTCCGTTTCTCACCCGATGGTGAAATGATCGCAAGCGGGAGTCGGGACGGCACCGTGCGCTTATGGAATGTAAAAACGGGCAGACATGTCAAAGCACTCAAAGGACATACAAATCATGTATATATTGTCAGTTTCTCGTTCGATGGAAAAACGATCGCAAGTGGGAGTTCGGACAGCACCGTGCGTTTATGGGACGTAGAAACGGGTAGAAACATCCAAACATTCAAAGGACATACAGGTTCTGTCAATAGTGTCCGTTTTTCACCGGATGGGAAAACGATCGTAAGCGGGAGTTCGGACAAAACTGTGCGTTTATGGGACACAGAAACAGGTGAACAGATACAGACACTCACAGGACATAAAGGGGGTGTCGGTAAGGTCAGTTTCTCACCGGATAGCAGCATGCTTACAAGTGGGAGTGTGGACGGGACGATTTTAGTGTGGGATGTGCAGGGGTTCAGAACGGCGAGGTTAACACGTTGACATCTAAAAACCCCGATCATGCCGCCATGGATAAAGATCGGTCATAACTCTCACTGACTGCTGAGCGCGGAAAACGAATATGCTATAGGTTGTAGAGATAAGTTACCTTAACCACAACAACTCGGTTTTCCAATTGTAATTCGCGATCGAAACCTGCCCCAACGGGCACGTCACGCCAAGTTTCGTTGTAGGCAACAAAAAGGTGGCTCTTCGGGCTATATTCCCATCCGAATAGAAGGCTTAGCAGATAGTGTTCGTGAATTTCCGCCGATAGTGGGCGTTCCCTACCCGCTTGCGCGAACATCCGCAGAAACGATTCACGCGTGAATAAATATGTCGCACGCAACGAACTGACGAAAAATCTGCCGTCAATCGCGCCTTTCAAATCAAGACTCTGCGCGTAACTACTGTCTAATTCTATGGAAAAATTGCTCTGTGGACGTAAGGTAGATTCAAGCGTGAGGCTCCGCTGCTTGCCCGCTTGTTGTCGTCCAAAGTTAAAGTAGTCCGAAAAATCCATTTCGATGCCAACTGCGATTGGGTTTGTGGAATTGGTATCTATCGAAAACCCATATCCATCTGCTATAAAGACTTCAGTGAGTTCTACTTCCCGGCTGCGGTAATAGTATGCAGTAACATCGTCTAACAGTGTTTCTCTGAACTCTATTCCGACATCAGCACTAACGCTCCATTTGAATAGATCTTCGCTAAATTCGGGTGAGAGAGATAGTTCTGGATTGCGTTCTCGCCACGCGTCGAAATATTCTGGTGTATAAAGGCTTTGCGAGAGACGGGTGGTGATACCGGTAAACAACTGCCGATTGCCCCAATACGGTGCGTAAGAACTTCGCATATAGACCCGTTGCCAACCTCGGTTCCGTTCTTTCCGTAAGAATCCTGTCTGGTTAATCTCAAAGTGCGGTGCGATCCGTTCAAATCCGATACTACTGCTCCAGAGGTAATTCCGCTGTGCGAAGTC
>JAGFCB010000175.1 GCA_022394775.1 Candidatus Poribacteria bacterium | reverse complement strand
GTGCGCGCTCGTATTTACTCTTGATTGATTTTCTATTTTCAGGGGTATCTTTGAGTTCATACTTTTCAAGTAAAGCGGTGTTAACGTGTCGCATCGCTGCTTTATCCTCACCATACATCTAAGAAATATCGCCACGTAGATTCAACGCAAACAAACATTAAACTGAAAACACTAAAACGGAGAAAAATCTTTGCTTCATTTTGAAAACTCCTTTAGTTCTGGATACCGGTGCAAATTCGCATACGGCTTTAGTTTTGAATACCGGTCCATAAGATAATCAATATCCTCGGATTCATAAGCGGTGCGCAGCAGTTGGGTTTCAATCTCCCCGAACTGCCGTGGGAAATGCTCGCGGTAGTACTCGCCCGGGTCCATATCATGAGGTATCTGAATATTGCCTCCGAAAGGCCCAGCTGGAATTCGACCGACATACATCGCCTTCATCGCGTCCATTTCTGCAGAAACTTGATCCTTTTCGGCGGAGGGTCCTATTAGGAATCGTTTATAGAGTGCCTTGTAGTCGGCGTAGACATCCGGGGGCGGTCTGAAACCCTCTGTCCAGTGAATCTCAAAGTACGGTGTGTGGTTCTTTCTTAAAATCGGATACCCGTTATCGTCAAGCCAGATATTATCGCCATCGGATAAAACAGTCGTGCCGCCGCGTGGATACCTATAGCCCTCCGGGGGCAAGAGGTCATCCGGCGGATGTGCTGGATTGCTGTTGATCGCTGCAATCGCATCGGCAAGTTCTTCCGCCGACATCGATGCCCAATCCGGACCGACACCCGGCGGTGCCAGCATGAGTGCAAAATCTGACGTCATCGTAAAGCCGTCCACCTTCCGGAGATACGGATCGTTAAACGGTCGATACGCTGAACCGACAGGCGCGGAGACATCGGGGTTCGGCTGCACAACAGGCGGTGATTCAATAGGCGTCTCATCGGCCGGCGGCAGTCCCCCCTGTGAGATTTCCACGACAGGGGAAACCTCGACAGGGGGCGGCGGTTTCTCGGTGAGTTCTTTGATGCGTTTCTGCGTCTCGGCAAGTTTTTCGGCATCTTGGCGTTGGACATGCTGCTGATACAGCAGACTCCCAACAACACACAACACAAAAAATGCTAACGCACCTATAAAGAGGCGGTTTTGGAAAAGGTCTTTGAACATGTTAAAATCTCCTTTGCTCGCCCGATACACGTCTGCATCGGGGGTATCATTCCATCACTGTCGCGGGGTACCCCGCACGCGCTAACGCACCTATCAGGACAGAACTTTTGACTTGACCTTTCACGACGACGGTTTTATCCGGGATCGAGACAGAGACGATTTCCAACTCACCTTCGACTTTACCGAGTGCAGACCGCACTTTTGCAGCACAGCCCCCTCAGTCGAGTCCCGATACGGCTAATTTGATCTCCTCTGTCTGCGACGCGCAACCGATGAATAACATCACAGCTATCAACAACAAGACAGACGAGAAACGGATCACAGACATAGAAACACCTCCATTATTGACCGATCGCGTCCGCGATCAGCGGTGTCTGCCACCGATGCTCACACCGACGCAGCAATGGACGCGCGACTTCACAATCGGGTCTCACTGAATCGGGGGGTAAGACTTCGGGGACACACGGGGTCGCACGCGGCGAGGGACAGATATAAGTTTCCGCACGCACACGATATGCCAGAAACACCGAAAAGACGGTAAATCCACACAAGAGAAAAATCAAAAGGCTTTGGTTTCCTTTCAAAACGGTTCTCCTAAAAGGCAGAAAAAAACTTATGGGGGTATTGCCGAAACGCAACAAAGAAAAGAAAGGTTAGGCAATACGTCCCTATTAGGGGCTGGTCTCTATTCTCACACAGAAAATGTGCAATCTGCTATGATAGAAACCAGCGCTGTCATAGTCTGGTTATGGCAGTGCTACGCGTTGCTCGGTGTCTATCACACACCGGCGTAGCACCTCTGAAAAGAGGACGCTGCCCTGACGTAAACCCCGCAGTCATAGCAAAAGTGCTTGAGAATGCGATAAATCTACGTCGCGTATATTGTAAAAAAGTGTTACTTTTACGACTTGTGCTAATTAACGTGTTGTTTTTACGAATATTTTGTTTTGTGAAATAAACATATCGTCCCTACGGGACTGAAGAGCATCACATCCCGTGAAGGAACAGCCTAAAAAGTTC